>JAZSDM010000144.1:0-9176 GCA_045531145.1 Acutalibacteraceae bacterium
TTTTCTATTCCGTAACACACTAATTTTTTTATACTCTTATTAATCACGGTCATCATCCCCCTAAACATCGTATAATTATACTATATATATAAGGTGTGTGTCAATTAGATAAACTTGAATTTTTCGAATTTTTTCTCTTGACAAACCACTCTTTGCGTGCTAAAATGGGTAAGCCGCATATTGTGGGCTTTTTTAAGTTGCGCTTTTTAAGTGCACGCCTATTGTAGCGAGACTGAAAATAAGCAGGTGAAAAAAATGTACGCAATTATTGAAACAGGCGGAAAGCAGTACCGTGTTCAAAACGGCGATGTAATCTACATTGAAAAGCTTAACGCCGAGGTTGACGAAGAAGTTACCTTCGACAAAGTTGTTGCTGTAAACAACAGAACTTTAAAGGTTGGTAAGCCTTACGTAAAGGATGCTTTCGTTAAAGGTACCGTTTTAAAGAACGGCAAAGGCAAGAAGATTACTGTCTTCACTTACAAACCTAAAAAGGGTAGCGCTCGTAAAATGGGCCACAGACAACCCTACACTAAAGTACAAATTACCGAAATCGGTTAATTGTTATGACAAGTGTAAAATTTCTGGCTGATTCAAAAGGTATTTATGGCTTTGAAATCAGCGGTCACTCTTCTAAAGACAGTGACGATACGGTTGGCAAAACAGTTTGTGCAGCAGTTTCAAGCGCCGCATATATGGCGGCAAATACCGTAACCGAAATCATCGGTGATAAGGCGGATGCTAAGGTTAGCGATGCAAAGATGTTCTTTTGTATTAAAAACCCATCTGACGCTTCAAAGAAAGTGCTTGAAGGCTTAAAGTTGCATTTAACCGAATTATCCAACCAATACAGTAATAACATCAAAATTTACGGAGGTGCAAACCATGTTAAAGATTAACATTCAGTTATTCGCTCATAAAAAGGGTGTTGGTTCTACCAAAAACGGCCGTGATAGCGAATCCAAACGTCTTGGCGTTAAACGCGGTGACGGTCAGTTTGTTCTTGCAGGCAACATTCTCGTTCGCCAAAGAGGTACACACATCCATCCCGGTAACAACGTAGGCCGCGGTTCTGACGATACTTTATTTGCCCTTATCGACGGTAAGGTTAAATTTGAAAGAGTTGGCAGAGATCGTAAACAAGTTAGTATTTACGCTGTTGAGCAATAATTAATCAAATCCGGAAGCTTATAACAGCATCCGGATTTTTTTATTCCACTTTAAAGGAGTATTTTATGAAAATTTGTCATGTATGTAATTTTGAGTGTGAAGAAAACGCAGAATTATGTCCCGTTTGCGGAGCAGATTTAACTAATGAAGTAAAAGAAGACACCGAACAGGTGGAGCAAAAGGTTATTATTGAACCTGTACTGCTTGCAACATTTGAAGATGTTGTATCAGCAGAAATATTTAAGGATATACTAATTGAAAATAAAATAGCATATTCCTGCGATGATGACAACGGCGCAAGTATGAAAGTACTTTTCGGCGGCGGTTTTGCCGCGGCGGATATCTATGTTGATAAATCACAATTCGAAAAAGCAGAAGCACTTTATAATGAATTTATAGAGTCTGAAACCGAATTTGACGGTGACTTTTCGGAAATGTTTGACGAGGAACAGTAAATGTTTGTAGATATAGCAAAAATACATTTAAAAGCGGGCAACGGCGGTAACGGTGCGGTATCTTTTCACAGAGAGAAGTATGTTGCCGCAGGCGGACCAGACGGTGGCGACGGCGGCAAAGGCGGCGATATTGTCTTTAAGGCAGACAGTAACCTTTCCACCTTGGCAGATTTCCGTTATAAGCGTAAATATACCGCAGAAGCCGGACAAAACGGCGGCACTTCCCGTTGCACAGGCAAAAGTGCTCAAAGCCTTGTAATAAGTGTGCCTGTAGGCACACTGGTTAAAGACGCCGAAACAGGCAGAATTATTGCCGACATTTCGGACGAGAACGAGGTAGTTATTGCCAAAGGCGGTAACGGTGGTTGGGGTAACCAACATTTTGCTACCTCTACCCGTCAGGTGCCGCGATTTGCAAAGAGCGGAGAACTCGGTGAAGAACTTGATGTTACGCTTGAATTAAAACTTTTAGCAGATGTAGGACTTATCGGCTTCCCAAATGTAGGCAAATCTACATTAGTATCGGTTGTAAGCGAAGCAAAACCGAAAATTGCCAACTACCACTTCACTACCCTTACCCCAGTTTTAGGTGTTGTAAGAATAGATGAAGGCAGTTCGTTTGTTATGGCGGATATCCCCGGTCTTATTGAGGGCGCGGGCGAAGGTGTGGGACTCGGTCACGAATTTTTGCGCCATGTGGAGCGTTGCAGATTGCTTTTACACGTAATTGATATTTCAGGCAGCGAGGGCAGAGACCCGATAGACGATTTTGAAAAGATAAATCATGAACTTTCGGTTTTCAGTGATGAATTAAGCGATAGGCCGCAGATTATTGTTGGTAACAAATGCGATTTAACAGATGAAGAGGAAGTAAACCGTTTAGCTGATTACTTTAAATCAAAAGGTTATGCATTCTTTCCTGTTATGGCGGCTATTGCCGAGGGTACAAGCGAACTTATAAACTATGTTGCGGCAGAACTTTCTAAACTTCCGCCTATAAAGAAGTTTGAAGCAGAGCCTAAGCCTGAACCGGAAATCAAGAAAAACGACCGAAGCTTTACAGTACGTCAAGCAAACGGTATTTTCTATGTTGAAAATTGCGATTGGTTAATGGACGTTATGAACCGTGTCGACCCTGACGATTACGAATCACTGCAGTATTTCGAACGTGTTATCCGCGAATGCGGTATAATTGACGCACTCGAAAAAGCAGGTGTAAACGAGGGTGATACCGTTAATGTTCTTGACATTGAATTTGACTATGTGCCGTAAGAGGTAACTAAATATGGAAAATCCAAATTTATTAAGCCCATCGGTTTTGGCTTTTGTGGGGGATGCGGTATACGGACTGTATGTTCGAACTCACCTTTCAGAAGTTAACCGTCCGTCAGGCGAATTGCATAAACTGTCTGTAAAACTTGTAAATGCCACCGCTCAGGCAGAGGCTTTTAAACTTATTGAACCGAATTTAACCGAAAAAGAAATTTCGGTTTTTAAAAGAGGGCGTAACTTCCACACAGGAAATACCCCTAAAAATTCAACAGGTGGCGAATACCACACCGCTACAGGACTTGAAACTTTATTCGGTTTTCTTTATCTTTCAAAACAAAATGACCGAGCAAAAGAACTTTTTAATATAATATGGCAAGACAAAATGGGTACACTTTAAATGTGTACCCATTTACTTTTTAGGAGATTTTATGAAAGCAAAAGCCATATTTACTGATTTTTTCTTTTATATAATAGGTAGCAGTGCATATTCTGTAGCGGTTATTATGTTTTTATCCGCAAACGAAATTTCCCCCGGCGGACTTACAGGTATTGCCACTGCTCTAAATTATTTGTTTCACTTGCCCATAGGTACGGTTGTTTTTTTACTCAATATACCCGTTTTAATTGTGGGCTTTTTTAAATTCGGAAAATATTTCATTTTAAAAACCGCTATTGCAACAATTTTTGTTTCGGTTTTGCTTGATATTTTCGAAATCATTTTGCCTCAAACCAAAATCGATTTAATTTTAGCATCGGTTTTCGGCGGATTACTTATGGGATTTGGCATAAGCCTTATAATGCTGCGCGGCGGTACTACAGGCGGAGTTGATATTATAGCCAAACTCATCAACAGGCGTTTTTCCCACATAGGTATCGGCAGAATTATGCTGATTATTGACGCTTGTGTTGTAGCACTTTCTGCTTTTGTTTATAAAAACACCCAAAGCGCGCTCTATTCAGTTGTTTCGCTTTACGCTTCGTCAAGGATTATGGATTTATTACTTTACGGTGCTGACCGCGGAAAGATAGTTTATATCATCTCAGATAAAACACAAGATATTGTGTCCGATATAATGACGGTTGTGCGCCGCGGAGTAACCGTAATTGATGCCAAGGGTGGTTTTTCGGGCGAAAACAAAAAAATGATTATGTGTACCGTGCGTATGAACGAAGTGGCTTTGGTAGTGAAAAATTGCCGAAAACACGATGATAATGCCTTTATTGTGGTGGGTGAAGCAGGCGAAATAATAGGCAATGGATTTAAAAAATAATTTTTTAAAAAAAGGACTTGCCTTTTCTATAATTTGTGGTATAATATTTTATGCTGTTACAAGATATTGTGTTTTTTGACAAAAATTAAGTCTTATTCAAAATTACTAAAATAACGAGGTAGAATTATGAAAATTATCAAAAGAAGCGGCGCAGAAGTAACTTTTGACCCACAAAAAATCATAGTTGCTGTTACAAAAGCTAATGAAAGCGTTGTTCCCAGCCAACGTATGAGCGAAATTCAAATAAAACGTATTGCGGAAGACGTAGAAAGCGCGGCAGCAAACATCAACCGTTCACTAAGCGTTGAAGAAATACAAGATATGGTAGAAGACCAAATTATGAATCAGCGCGCATTTGATGTGGCAAGACGTTATATTACATATCGTTATACCCGTGCTTTAGTACGTAAATCAAATACGACAGACGAACAAATTTTAAGCCTTATTGAATGTAATAATGAAGAGGTTAAACAAGAAAATTCTAACAAAAATCCTACCGTAAACAGCGTTCAGCGTGACTATATGGCAGGCGAAGTTAGTAAAGATATTACTAAGCGTATCCTTTTAAGCCCCGATATTGTTGACGCTCACGAGCGCGGAATTATCCACTTCCACGATGCTGACTATTTTGCACAGCACATGCACAACTGTGACCTTGTAAACCTTGAAGATATGCTTCAAAACGGCACTGTTATCAGCGGAACTTTAATAGAACGTCCGCATAGTTTTTCTACTGCTTGTAATATCGCTACCCAAATTATCGCTCAAGTTGCATCCTGTCAATACGGCGGTCAAAGTATCAGTCTTACTCACTTGGCTCCCTTTGTTGACATTAGCCGCAAAAAGATTTATCAGGATGTTGTAGCAGAAACCACCGAAGCAGGTGTTAATCTGCCTGAAGAAAAACTCCTTGAAATCACTGAAAAGCGCTTGCTTAAAGAAGTTCGCAAAGGCGTTCAAATGATTCAGTATCAGGTTGTAACCCTTATGACAACCAACGGTCAAGCACCTTTTGTTACAGTATTTATGTATCTTAATGAGGCTAAAAACGAGCAAGAAAAACGTGACTTAGCCCTTATTATTGAAGAGGTTTTGAAACAACGCTACCAAGGTGTTAAAAACGAAAAAGGCGTTTGGATTACCCCTGCATTCCCCAAACTTATTTATGTTTTGGAAGAAGACAATATTAAAGAAGACAGTGAATACTGGTATCTTACCAAGCTTGCGGCAAAATGTACCGCCAAACGTATGGTACCTGACTATATTTCCGAAAAGGTAATGCTTCAGAATAAGATTGACAAAAACGGTGAAGGCCACTGCTATACCTGTATGGGTTGCCGAAGTTTCTTAACACCCTTTGTTGACGAAGACGGCAAACCGAAATATTACGGCCGTTTCAACCAAGGTGTTGTAACCGTAAACCTTGTGGATATCGGTCTTTCAGCCGATAAGGATATGGACAAATTCTGGAAAATTTTTGACGAGCGTATGGAACTCTGCCACCGCGCATTACAAGCCCGTCACGAACGCCTTACAGGTACCGTTTCTGACGCTGCTCCTATCCTTTGGCAGTACGGTGCTCTTTTGCGACTTAAAAAAGGTGAAACTATTGACAAATATCTCCATGGCGGTTATTCTACCCTATCCCTCGGTTATGCAGGTCTTTGGGAATGTGTTTACAGTATGATAGGCAAAAAACTTACCGAAAAAGAGGGTAAAGAGTTCGGTCTCGAAGTGATGCGCAAACTCAACGAATACACTGCGAAATGGAAAGCAGCAGAGAATATTGACTACTCGCTTTACGGAACTCCCCTTGAAAGCACAACCTATAAATTTGCAAAATGCCTGCAAAAACGCTTCGGTAAAATTGCAGGTGTGACAGATAGAAACTATATCACCAACAGTTATCACGTTCACGTTACCGAAGATATTGACGCGTTTGATAAATTGGCCTTAGAAGCAGAATTCCAAGCACTTTCCCCAGGTGGCGCAATTTCGTATGTAGAAGTACCGAATATGCAAAACAACCTTGAAGCCGTACTTTCGGTAATGCAGTTTATTTATGATAATATTATGTATGCCGAACTTAACACCAAGAGTGACTTCTGTCACAACTGCGGATTTGACGGTGAAATTGTAGTAGAAGAGGACGGTCACGGTAAACTTGTTTGGACCTGTCCTAACTGCGGCAACACCGATCAGGATAAATTAAACGTTGCAAGACGTACCTGCGGTTATATAGGTACACAATTCTGGAACCAAGGCAGAACACAGGAAATTAAAGAACGCGTACTTCACCTTTAATTCCTTTTAAAAGGACCTTAGTTTATGAATTATGCAGTAATAAAAAAGTTTGATATTGCAAACGGCCCAGGTGTTCGTGTGTCTTTGTTTGTAAGCGGTTGCCGTCACAAATGCAAAAACTGTTTTAACAGCGAAGCGTGGGATTTCGGTTACGGCAGTCCCTTTACGGACGACACTTTAAACGAACTTATACAAGCGCTTGACAAAAGTTATATCGAAGGGTTCTCGCTCTTGGGCGGTGAACCCTTTGAACCCGAAAATCAACCCGAAGTTTTACGCATTTTAAGTGAGATAAAACAAAAAACCAAAAACAAAACTGTTTGGTGTTACACAGGGTTTGATTTTGAAAAACAGTTGCTTAAAGGAACTGTTGGACACAAAGAAACCGTTTTAAAAATACTTGAAAACATTGATGTTTTGGTAGACGGTAAGTTTGTTGAAGAATTAAAAAGTCCCGATTTGCTTTTCAGAGGTTCATCCAACCAAAGAATTATAGATGTTAAACCGTCACTCGAACAAGGTAAAGCCGTGTGGCTCCCTGGTGTATGGCAACGAAAAATGGGTTCGGGCAATATTTACGAATAGGTGATAAAATGATTAAAGTTAATTTTAAAAAGTTGAACGAAAATGCAAAGGTTCCGTCCTACGCTTCTGAATATGCCGCAGGCGCAGATTTATACGCTTGCACAAACGGTGAAACAATTACATTTGCCCCAGGGGAAACCAAATTAATTCACACAGGAATAGCTATGGAAATCCCCGAAGGGTATGCAGGGCTTATATATGCCAGAAGCGGAATCGCCAATAAGCGCGGTTTAGCGCCGTCAAACAAAGTTGGCGTTGTGGACAGTGACTACCGCGGCGAAATTATGGTATCCTTACACAACCACTCCTTAGAAGAACAGTCAATCACCGATTTTGAGCGTGTTGCTCAAATGGTAATCGCTCCGTTCTTGAAAGTAGATTATACAGAAGTCCAAGAACTTAGTGATACTGTTCGTGGTGAGGGCGGCTTCGGTTCGACAGGTAAGAAATAGTAAAAAAGAACTCACTTTTGTGAGTTCTTTTTTTGCATCTTATTTAAAAGGCCAACCGATTTCCTCTAATTCTTTTTCCAAAGCCGCGCCTTTTTCCCCTGCTAACTGACGGATAGGAAGTGAAGCCTCGCCTGAATCTATACCCATAAGTTTACACATATATTTAGTAGAAGCTACTGCCTGATATTTAATCATACAGGTAATAACCTTATTAACCTTATACTGTATTTGTCTTGCTTTATCTATATTGCCTTCATTAAAGTTTTTATAAATTTCAATAAACTGCGGAAGCATTACATTATATGTAGTACCAATACCGGCATCAGCACCTGCCATAAGTCCACAAACAAGCATTTCGTCAGGTCCGTTTATAATATTCATTTCGCCGTTAGTCATATCCTTAAGGCGCATAAGTTGATAATAGTTATTAACAGTCCATTTAACACCTGTAATATTGTCAACTTCATTGAACATCTTAGCAACCATTTCGGCAGATAAACCGCCGTTTGCCGAAGGGTGATTATACATAACAAACGGTAAATCAGTGCTTTCGGCTAAGGTCTTGTAATATTTAAATATATCGTTTTCGTCATATTTAAAGAAAATAGGAGGAATAGCAGAAAGTGCATCAACACCCGCTTTTTCAGCATGTTTACATAAACGGATAGCTTCTTCAAAATTCATAGCTGCGGTGTGGCAAATAACGGGCACTTTACCCTTTATCTCATCTGTTACGATTTCGGTCATATTCATTCTTGCCTTTTCTTCCAGAATCATACCTTCACCGGTAGAGCCTAAAATGTAAAAACCGTCAGCACCCTGAGATAAATGCAATTTAATTAAATCTCTTGTAGCCTTTTCATTTACTGTTTTGCCGTCCGCATTTAGCGGTGTAATAAGCGCGGGCATAATACCTTTAAATATTTTTTTCATAATAAAAACCCCTTTTCTATTGAAAATTAAGCTATATTAGTGTATATTTAGTATATAAAACATATCGTTTAAAAGCAATCACCCAATAAGACTACTTTTTATTTCTAATGTCGTTTGAGGAAATATGTTGTGTATAATCAAGTCACTGTAAGAATAAAATGTACCGACCGTAATGTTTTTATCAAAACAAAACCGTCAACTAAAACCAAAACTTCCACTATCCACTACCACCATTATACCGAAATTCACTTTGTAGCAAACGGAACGCTTGGCTTTAGCATAAACGGCGAAGAACGTTTGCTCCAAGCGGGTGATATTTTTACAATCCCACAAAAGCAACTTCATTCCTGCACCTATGTAAGTGAGGATTGCCACTGCCTCTCGATATTTATTGATTGGGACATTGAACACCCTATTTTGATAAAATCTTCCTGCCAAATGATTACAGATTTTTTCGATTCAGTGCAAATATGCGAAAAAGATTTTTCGAAACCCTGCGCATATATTTCCCTTTTGTGTAACGATTTGTTCACAGATGAAACAGTAACAACCAAGGAGTTGCAGGATTACGGGCTTATAATTGAAGACTTTTTCTCGGTAAATTACGCTAACAATGTTAAATTATCCGACCTTGCGAATATTCTTCACCTATCCCAAAAGCAAACCGAACGACTTATCATAAAATATACAGGCAAAACATTTAAACAAAAGATATCCCACCAAAGAATTAAAAT
>JAZSDM010000098.1:0-1708 GCA_045531145.1 Acutalibacteraceae bacterium
CATTAAACTACCCTGTCAAAAGCGCAGATAACCGACTTAAATACTTTGAATTTGGCGGCAAACCGCTTGCGGTATTCAATGCAGTATTTCATTCAAGTAGAGCTTGGATGGGTGTAGAAGACCTTTTGTGCGAAACCGACGTGCAGTTACAAAACAGCGTATCTTCCCTTAAAACGATGTATGACGATTATGAGCTGCTTAAAGGCGTTCGTTACTGCTTTATGGAAAGCCACAAAAAAGTTTGTGACGGTGTATTCGAAACCGAATATGAGAACGGCACAAAGGTTATTGTAAATTACAACAACAAAACCGTTAAAATTTCAAATAAACCAATACTTAAACTGACTTAGCAAAGACCCCATCTTTTTACAAAGATGGGGTCTTGTTTTTATATTCTTTAGGTGTCGAACCTGTATGTTTTTTAAAAAATCTGCAAAAATAACCGTCACTTAAAAAGCCTAACACTAAAGCGATTTCTTTAACCGAAATATCACCGTATTCAAGCATATTAATCGCGCGGTTTAAGATAAGTTTATTTCGGTATTCAAGCGGCGTGACTCCATATTCCGTTTTAAAAAGCGCATAAAACTGTGATGTGCTTATATAACAAAGAGATGCAAGGTGTTTACAGTCTATAGCCTCTGTAAAATGCTCGTTTATATAATTTATAGCAGGATTAAGTTTTTTAGCATTTCCACTTACAGTCTTTGTTTGTAAAGTCCTTAAAAAGCCGCATAGCTTTTCGGTTTTAAATATGGAATTATTCTGCGCATCAAACCCCGTATAAAGCGAATTCAAAAACTCCACCGATTCCGAGGATAAAAAATCTGTTATTTTTAACGGTTGTTCGGAAAAAAGTGCAATTTCGCCGTTTGTGTGAAGATTAAAGTCTACTCTGTAAATTTCTATTTCATCGCTTAATATTTTAAATAAATGCCGAGAGCCTTTTGGTAAATAAACCAGCCCTCCCTTAAAAAGCTTACACTCGTCTTCTCCCCAACTCCAACTGCATTCACCCTCTTTAACGTAAATAAAACCGTTGTATAATCTGCTTTTTACATCTAAAACACGGTATGCAGGCTTTTGGATTATAACATTAATATCGGTAAAATAAAAATCGTAATTCTTTAAATTTTCAAAATCAATTACCATATAATCACCAACTGTATTATATTGAAAATTGTTTTTTAAGTCAAGAAAAATCGGAATATTGTGCAATTCTTTAATAATTATGTGCATTGTGTCTTTAAACATAATAATCTAAAATAAGATTAAATAAAAACAAGGAGGAAAATATGAAATTTTTTAAACCGTTCGAACCACCTTTGGCGCCAACTTTTTTGGATAAAGAGTATAATATCAAAGATTTTGGCGCAATACCTGATTCGGATATCAAGTGCACCAAAGCAATTGCCGATGCAATAAACGAATGCAGTAAAAACGGCGGCGGTACGGTTATTATTCCAAAAGGAAAATGGCTTACAGGCGCAATACATTTTAAAGACAATGTAAACTTACATCTTGAAAACGGCGCCGAGGTGATTTTCAGCAAAGATTTTGAAGACTACCTACCTGTAGTATATGGTGTTTTGGCGGGAACACGTTGTTACAGTGTCTCTCACCTTTTATACGCACATAAATGCAAAAACATTGCGATTACAGGTTCCGGCACATTTGACGGTAACGGTGAAGTATGGTGGCCAATGCT
>JAZSDM010000058.1:0-4384 GCA_045531145.1 Acutalibacteraceae bacterium
AAGAATTATTGAACTTTTAAAACAAAGCGGTTACACATATACACAAGAAGATGCATTGTGGTTTAAAGCAACCGAATTTGGTTGTGATAAAGACTTTGTGCTTGTTCGTGCTAACGGTGTTCCTACCTATGTTGTGCCCGATATTGCATATCACTATAATAAACTTGTAACACGCGGTTTTGATAAAGCCATTGATATTTTAGGTGCTGACCACCACGGTTATGTACCGCGTCTTAAAGCGGCTTTGACTGCTTTAGGTGTGGATGCAAGCAGACTTGATGTTGTGCTTATGCAAATGGTTCGTTTGGTGCGTGACGGGGAAGTTATAAAGGCTTCTAAGCGTTCGGGTAAAGCAATTACACTTGTAACCCTTTTGGACGAAGTGCCGATTGATGCGGCAAGATTTTTCTTCAACCTAAGAGAACCTAATTCACACTTTGATTTTGACTTGGATTTGGCAGTTAATGAATCAAACAGCAATCCTGTTTACTATGTTCAGTACGCTTATGCTCGTATTTGCAGTATTATAAGAAATCTTGCTGCAGAAGGTATTGAGCAAAAAGTATGTACTAAAGAACAGTTAATGCTTTTAAACAGTGCAGAGGAAAAGGAATTAATACTTCATATTGCTGCGCTCACTGACGAAATTGTGGCTTCTGCGAAGGCTTATGATCCCGCTAAGATAACCCACTATGTTCAAGAACTTGCAACAAAGTTCCATAAATTCTATTCTGCTTGCAGGGTAAAAGGGATTGAAGAAGATTTAATGCAGGCAAGACTTTCTTTGTGCAGTGCTACCGCAATCGCTATTAAAAATGTTTTAACATTGATGAAAATTGATGCTCCCGAAAAGATGTAAGGAAGATGAAAATGAAAAATAATAATTTCAATCTTACAATGTTAATGGACCTGTATGAACTTACCATGGCAAACGGTGTTTTCACAAGCGATATGCGTGATACTGTGACATATTTCGATATGTTCTTCCGCCGTGTACCCGACAAGGGCGGTTACGCAATTATGGCAGGTCTTGAACAGTTAATTGAATATATGTCCGATTTGCATTTTGATGATGAAGATATTGAATATTTAAAAAGTTTGAATTTATTCTGTGATGAATTTATTGATTACTTAAAGAACTTCAAGTTTGACTGTGATGTATGGGCAGTGCCTGAGGGAACGGTTATTTTTCCGCAAGAGCCGATTGTAACTGTCAGAGGTACTGCAATGCAGGCTTTAATGCTTGAAACTATGATTTTGGTAACTGTTAACCATCAGTCGCTTATTGCTACAAAAGCAAACCGTATTGTCCGCGCGGCTGAGGGTAAACCTGTTATGGAATTCGGCGCACGCCGTGCTCACGGTAACGGCGCCGCATATTACGGTGCAAGAGCTGCAATCATCGGCGGATGTACAGGTACTTCTTGCTTACTTACCGCAAAAGATTTTGGTGTTAAAGCATCGGGTACAATGGCGCACAGTTGGGTGCAGTTATTTAAGGATGAATATACTGCTTTTAAGACTTATGCAGAAAAATATCCCGACAGTTGTATGTTGCTTGTTGATACATTCAATGTTTTAAAATCTGGTATACCTAATGCAATTAAGGTTTTTGATGAGGTTTTAAAACCGCTTGGCAAAAGACCTGTTGGTATTCGTATTGACAGCGGCGATATTACCTATATAACTAAAAAAGCCCGTAAGATGCTTGACGATGCAGGTTATAGCGACTGTAAAATATGTGTTTCAAACTCTTTAGACGAATATCTCATTCGCGATATGAATAGACAGGGCGCTAAGATTGATACCTACGGTGTAGGTGAAAGACTTATTACTGCTTCAAGTGAAGCCGTTTTCGGCGGTGTATATAAACTTTCAGCAGTTGAAAAAGACGGCGAAATTATACCGAAAATCAAGATTAGCGAAAATATCGCCAAAATCACACTCCCCGGTGTTAAAATTCCGTGGCGACTTTATGACCGTGATACCGGCAAGGCGATTGCTGATGTTATAACGCTCGGTCACGAAAAAATTGACAGCAGTGAACCATATGAAATTTTTGACCCTGTTCATACCTGGAAACGAAAAGTTGTTACAAACTTTGTTGCAAAAAAATTGCAGGTTAAGGTTTTTGAAAAGGGTAAACTTGTTTATGAAAACCCAAGTGTTAAGGAAATTTCCAATTACAGAGCCAGTCAGGTTGATTCTATGTGGGATGAAGTGAAACGTTTTGAAAATCCGCACTCATACTATGTAGATTTATCAGAAGATTTATGGGATTTACGAAACGGTCTTTTAAATAAATTATCTAAGTTAAAGAAGGAAAATTAAATGAAAAAACTTTTCTCATTATTTTTATGTTTGTGCTTGTTATTTTCTTTTGTGGCTTGCAAAGATGATAAAAGCACAAATACACAAAACATAGACCTTGAATATTATGCAAAGTTGGGTAAAATGCCCGAAGCGGAATATACTTTAGGTGCAGATGTAGATGATGTTATTAAAGAATTAACTGCTAAGTCTGAGGAATATGAAGATTCTCACGCTGATGATGCTGACCATTCACACGATCATAACCAAGTGGATTTTGTGTTCAATGTTATTGAGGGCGAGAATAACATTTTAATTGACAACGGTGCAATAAATTACTATTACAACAAAAAGAATAAGGATAAAGGTGTTTCGTATATTGTTAATTACGATACCGCTTTTGGTTTGGAAATCGGTACTGTAAGTTCTGAAGTTAGTAAATATTTATCCGCATATGAATTAAAAGAAGAAACTTTAACCGATGATAATGCCTTTTTTGCATCCTATGTTGCAAATGGCACTGTTTTGAGAACAGAAATTGAAGATGTTGCAATTTTGTTTGTTTTTGGGGATAATCAACTTTTTGCAACCGCTATGTACGATACAAATAATTGGAATTCTTAAGGAGCAAATATGCCTACCACTACTCAGGAAATTTATACTCAAATGCCTGTATTGGCATTAAGGGGGCTTGTGGTTTTTCCAAAAACTGTAGCCTCGTTTGATGTTGGCAGAAAAAAATCTGCTAACGCTTTAAAATTTGCAATGAAAAATAATCAGTTAATTTTTCTTGTAACCCAAAAAGATTTTTTTGTTGAAGAACCCGAAAAAACCGATTTGTATGAAGTTGGTTGTGTTGCAAGGGTGAAGCAGGTATTACGTGTGTCAGATGATATGACAAAGGTGCTTGTTGAAGGTCTTTACCGTGCAAAACATACTGATTTTCGTTCACTTGCAAATTTTTATACCGCTAAAATTACCCCCTTGGAAGATAAGGTTGTAAATAACCGCGAGATTTATAAAGAAACCCTTTTAAGACGTGTTAAAAACGAGTTTTTTAGATTTGCGGCAAATGTTTCTAATATAACTCCGGATGTTCCTATGACTGTTGAAAGTTGCGAGGATTTAGGCTATCTTTCTGACTTTATTGCTTTCAATATTTCAGCACCTTTTGACGATAAACAGTATATTTTGGAACAGTTGTCACCTGTGAAACGCGCAAAAATTTTAACCGAACTTCTCGACAAAGAACGCCAGATAAACGAGATAGATAAAAAGATAAGTCAAAAAACGCATATTGCTATTGACGAAAATCAAAAAGAATATTATCTTAGAGAACAGTTAAAGGTAATTTCAAGTGAACTTTACGGTGACGAAACTGCTGATGAAATTGATTCTTACCACGCAAAAATTAATTCTTTAAATGCTGATGAAAGCGTTAAAGAAAAACTACATTCTCACGTTAATAAACTTGCAAAAATGCCGCAAGGTTCGCACGAGGGAACCGTAGAACGCGGATATTTAGATACCTGTATTGAACTTCCTTGGTCGGCTTGTACTAAAGTTCTATGCGATGTTAAAAAAGCACAAAAAATACTTGACCGTGACATTTACGGACTTGAAAAGGTCAAAGAACGCATTTTAGAACTTTTAAGCGTTTATGCTTTATCACCTGATATTAAAGGTCAAATAATCTGCCTTGTAGGACCACCCGGTGTCGGTAAAACTTCGGTTGGTAAAACCATTGCCGAATGTATGGGCAGAAAATTTGCAAGAGTAGCACTTGGCGGCGTTCACGATGAATCTGAAATTCGCGGTCACAGAAAGACTTATATAGGCGCTATGCCCGGTAAAATAATTACCGCTATTAAACAAGCGGGAAGCGGCAATCCGCTTATCTTGCTTGATGAAGTTGATAAATTGGGTAAAGATTATAAAGGCGACCCGTCTTCAGCGTTACTTGAAGTGCTTGACCCTGAGCAAAATAATACTTTTGTTGATCATTATGTTGAAATTCCTTACGATTTAAGCAAAGCGGTATTTATTGCTACTGCAAATACCTTGGATGGAATAC
>JAZSDM010000046.1:0-16947 GCA_045531145.1 Acutalibacteraceae bacterium
GACCACGGCAGAATGATTTGGGGCGAAACCGGAAAACCCGGCTACGGTTTATTTGACAGAGCTTTAGGTGCCACCTATATTAACGGACTTTTTGAAGCATTAGAAAAGGAGAAAAATTAATGATTAATAATGTATTAAACACCGACCTTTCGGGTAAGGTTGCGGTTGTAACGGGTGCAGGCGGTGTGCTTTGCAGTCACTTTGCAAAGGTAATTGCCAGAGCCGGCGCAAAGGTTGCGCTTTTAGACCTTAACTATGATGCCGCAAAGGCTTATGCAGACGAAATCGTTGCTGAGGGCGGCATTGCAAAAGCATATTCTTGCAATGTACTTGATAAGGACATTTGCGAGGGCGTTGCAAATGAAGTAGAAAAAGACCTTGGTAAATGCGATATTCTTATTAACGGCGCGGGCGGTAACAACCCAAAAGCCACAACCGACAAAGAGTATTTTGAAATCGGTGATATTGACACCGATACCAAAAGTTTCTTTGACCTTGACAGCGCAGGCGTAGGCTTTGTATTTAACCTTAACTTCTTAGGTACACTTATTCCCACACAGGCCTTTGCAAAACAGATGGTTGGCAGAGAGGGTTGTAATATTTTAAATATTTCTTCAATGAACGCATACACTCCCCTCACCAAAATCCCCGCTTACTCGGGCGCTAAGGCGGCAATTTCTAACTTTACACAATGGCTTGCTGTTCACTTTAGCAAGGTTGGTATCCGTGTAAATGCAATTGCACCAGGCTTTTTTGCAACACAGCAAAATGCCAAACTTTTATTTAACGAGGACGGCACACCGACTGCAAGAACAGGCAAAATTTTAGCGGCCACACCAATGGGTAGATTCGGTAAATCAGAAGAGCTTGAGGGCGGACTTTTGTTCTTACTCAATAACCAAGCCGCAAGCTTTATTACAGGCGTTGTTTTACCAATAGACGGCGGATTTTCCGCTTATTCAGGTGTATAATCCAAAACAAAAAACTAACTCCCGATAGAAAATCTATCGGGAGTTTTCTTATACTTTAGGTTTTCTTATGAAATTTGTCATCTTCCAAGGTTCTTTTTGCGGAATGCCGAACTTTTCTTTGCCAAGTTCAATACTCTTCATAAGGAATGACATATTTTCAGCCAAAGTGCGCATACCCTGAAGACCTTCTTCATCCTCTACAACTTCTCCTACTTTTCTGCCATAAAGATTGTTCCAGTACTGACCCGAAGCCACAGGCATACCCGAAATAGTAAAGTATTTATTAAGTTGGTCAAAAGCGCTAGTACTTCCACCACGGCGCGCTACTAGAACCGAAGCTCCAACCTTCATTGTTTTATCAAATGATGTACTGTAGAATAAACGGTTAAGTAACGAAATTAAAGTTCCGTTTGGTCCCGCATAGAAAACAGGGCTTCCTACTACAAGACCGTCACATTCCTCAAATTTTTCAGAAAGTTCATTACTTACTATATCATCAATAACGCATTTACCGTTTTTAAAACAGTATCCGCAACCTTTACAACCGCGGATATCTAAAGCGCCTATCTGCACAACTTCGGTTTCAATACCGTTCTTTTCGAACACCTTTTGCATTTCAGCCAAAGCAATACCTGTGTTGCTGTTTTCACGCGGACTGCCGTTAATCATTAAAACTTTCATAAATACTCCCCTTTTATTAAGTACAATTTATTTAATATCTACTCCGCCAAACATACAAAAACCGTTTATATAAACAGTAATATCGTTTTGAATTTTCGGGTTTGTTTTATCAGAAACACCACCGAAAAGAGCGGCGGAATTAACCTTTGCCTTTACATTTTCGGGAAGCAATATGTCAATGCCGCCAAAAAGAACACGAATATCAATTACACAGTCTTTGGTAATTACAGCGTTTCTTAAATCAATTTCAATTCCGCCGAAAACCGCAGTAAGTTTCGCACCTGAAAATTCCTGCGGGTCAAATCTTAATTCATTACCTGAGAATAACGCTAAACTTTCAACAAAACCTTGATTATTTATTTTCATAACAACTCTCCCCTTTGCTTTATTTTTCATTTTTATTATATAATACATTTCCATTTTTTTCAACAAAAAACTGCTCTTTTAAAAAGAGCAGTTTTTGTTTATTATTTTGAATTGCAGTTATTTTTATTTTTAGAGTCGCAACAGCAACTATAAGGACAGCCGATACACTTTTTGCCTTTTTTCTTTTCTCTTATTACATAGAAAGCCGCTAAACCTATAATTACTACAAGAACTGCAATAATAATAAAATTTTCCATAAACTACTCCGAAAAAATTATTTTTTAACCGTTTCGGCAACCTTTTTGCCTTTTAACTCATATTCCTTACTTAATTTCTTTTCGGCATTAAAGCAAAGGTAAACCACAATTCCTACCATTGCTAACACCGCTATAAAACCGGGCAAGAAAGCAACACCCAAAGTTTTTGCGGTAACAAATGTGCCGATTTGGTACACAAAGTATGAAATTGTAAAGCCAACAAATAATTGAAGTGCTATACCGCCAAAAAGCCATTTTGCGCTCTTCATTTCGCTGTTCATAGCGCCGATTGCCGCAAAGCAAGGCGGTGTAAAGAGGTTGAACATAAGAAATGCTAATGCGGCGGCTTTTGTAAGTCCCATAACAGCCGCAACTTCACTTGCTCCGCCGATTAATTCTAATTCTTCGGTATCAATAAAGTTTGTAATTGAGAAGCATACTGCCAAAGTACCAACAACATTTTCTTTTGCAATAAATCCTGTAACGGCGGCTGCTGCCAACTTCCAAGAAAGAACGCCAACAACCGGTACAAGCAGATATGCAAACGGTCTTGCAATAGAAGCAAGGATAGATACATCTGCAGTTTGGGCCACTTTAAAGTTCAAATCAAATGTCTGCATAATATGTACCGCGGTATTACATAAAAGAATAATTGTAGCCGCTTTTACTATATACGACCATCCGCGCGAGCACATTGATTTAAATGCGCCCCACAAAGACGGCAATTTATATTCGGGAAGTTCAATAATAAAGAAAGATTTTCTTGCTTTGTAAGCAGTAATTTTATTTACAAGCAACGCACAGAAAAAGATTAAAACTATACCCGAAAGATACATAACTGTGCTTACCCAACCCGCTTTATTAAAAAACACACCTGCAAACAAGGAGATTACGGGAATTTTTGCACCGCACGGCATAAAGGGAGTAAGCATTGCGGTTGCTCTGCGTTCACGCTCGTTACGGATTGTACGGCTTGCCATAACACCAGGGACAGCGCATCCAATACCGATTACAAATGGAATAACCGATTTTCCGCTAAGACCTACCCTTTTAAAGATAGGATCTAAAACTACCGAAACACGCGCCATATAGCCGCAGTCTTCAAGTAAAGCTATAAGGAAATACATTACCATAACAAGCGGCAAGAAACCGATAACTGCAATAACACCGCCTATTACACCGTCTACAAGCAGTGCCGAAAGTAACGGACTTGCGTTTTCAAGAAGACCGCCTATAAAACCTTGAAACGTTTCAAGCCCGGCTACAAGCAAATCTGCAATAGGCTGACCAACCCACACCTGCGAAATTTGGAAAACAAGATACATTACAACCGCAAATATCGGAATTCCAAGCCATTTGTTAGTAAGAACAGCGTCGATTTTATCCTGAAAATTCTTCTGATTAGTTAAAACCTTACGGGTTTCAACCTCTTTAACGATTTTATTTACAAACGCGAAGCGCTTTCTGTCAGCTTCTTCAACTGCGGTTTTATCAGTAAGGTCAATATCACCTTGGATATAAGGCGCGCTTTGTTGCTTACCGATTGCTTCCACAGCCGATTTCACTAAATCCGAAAGACCTTTTGCCGAAACAGAAACCGTTTCAATAACGGGACAACCCAATTTTCCGCTTAAAGCTTTGACATCAATTTTAGTTTCTTTCTTTTGGTTAACGTCTGTTTTGTTGAGCGCTACAACCATTGGAATACCTAACTCCAACAACTGAGTTGTAAAAAACAAACTGCGGCTTAAATTTGTAGCATCAACTATATTTATAATTACGTCGGGGTTTTCATTTTTAACGTATAAGCTTGTAATACTTTCTTCCGATGTAAAGGGTGACATTGAATATGCACCAGGCAGGTCAACTGCAACCAAATCTGCCTTTTTATAAAAGTTTTTCTTAATAGCGTGTTCTTTTTTATCAACAGTAACGCCTGCCCAGTTGCCTACCCTTTCGTTACTGCCTGTTAAAGCATTGTACATTGTGGTTTTACCACTGTTTGGATTGCCTGCCAAAGCAATTCTCATAAATTTCTTCCTCCTCGAGATTCTCAATCCTAATTCAGTTAGATACGGCTAACTGAAACTCAAAAAAAGTAATCAGCCGACTACTTTTCGGTGATTTTGACTTAATCGTAAACTTCTATCGCCTGCGCCAACTGATTATCTATACTATATCTACCGTCCTTAATAGAAACGGTACATCCACCCTTACGGTGAGAAATTACCGTAATAGGTTCGCCGCTATAACAGCCTAAAGAAAACAGAAACGCATTCAATTCTTCATCGTCTGTATCTATCCGCTGAATAATATATTCTTTGCCCTCTTCGGCAAGTTTTAAATTCATACGCGCATCTCCCGACCTAACTTTACATGCGAATTAGTCACGGCTAACTGACCGATTTAAAAAAGCAGTTAGCAGACTCTAACTGCAGATTATATTACCACTCTTTACCACTTTTGTCAATACCTTTTTATAATTTTTTCTAAATTAATCACACTTGCAAATACCTATATAATATGTTAAAATGTTTATAATCACTCTAAGGAGGATTTTTTGATGAGTTTACACGAATCTGCCGAAATGTATCTTGAAACAATTTATATTTTATCGCTGCATTCCCATTCTGTCAGAAGTATTGATGTGGCGGAGTCTATGGGATATTCAAAGCCAAGCGTAAGCCGTGCAGTTAGCCTTTTAAAACAGGGCGGTTATCTTACAATGGAGCCTGACGGTTGCCTTAACTTAACCGAACAAGGTATTGCCGCCGCAAAAAGCATATTCGAACGTCACAACGTTTTAACCGAGTTTTTGATGCGCATTGGTGTAAGCGAAGAAACCGCATCAAACGACGCTTGCAAAATAGAACACGTCATTAGTCAAGAAACAATTAACTCAATAAAAAAGTTTATGGAAAAATAAAACCGCACTGATGTGCGGTTTTAATTATTTAAGTGTTCTTTCAAGCCAGACAAAGCCAACATCTAATGCTTCAAACATTGTAGATTTTGTAGATTCTTTAACGACTCTATCCTTATCTGCAAGTTCGGTATTGCTTTTAAGTAATTGAACATTGATTTTTGTAGGCTCATCTTTTTCATCAACCGAAAGAATTGTGAATTTTACTACATGGCTTTCTGCCATATCGCCATAATAAATTTCGTTTTTGCTTCTTACAAGGGGTTTACCCTTATATGTCATAAATTCTTGTGCCATATTCTACTCCTTTTCCGGTACTTCGCCGTAAAGATTAAATCTGAAAAGTAAGGTTTCGTCTTCGGGGTTAGCGCAACGCAAAATAGCTTCGCTCACTTCGGAATTACGCAAAATAGTGCTTAAACCTATCATCTGGCAAAGTTTTGATTTTAAATTCAAAACATCACCGTCGGTTGTTTCAAGGTAAATGTCACCCTTACATTCATCAATTGTTTTTATTAAATCATCAAAATCAACATTATGAAGTTTTATATATCTATCCATCAGAATTACCTCCAAAATATTCTATTAATCAAGTATAAACTATACAATTAAATATGTCAAGTATTGACTTTTTGACAGTTTTACAATATTATTATATATGTAGAAATTTGGCTTTTATTTGCAACAAAATACAGAGTCATTTTAAATGGAGGAAAATATTTTGGAAAATTCACAAAAAAGTATGGAAACAATCGTAAGTTTGGCTAAAGGACGCGGCTTTATATACCCCGGCAGTGAAATCTACGGCGGACTTGCAAACTCTTGGGATTACGGCCCATTGGGTGTTGAATTTAAAAACAATATTAAAAAAGCTTGGTGGAAAAAGTTTGTACAGGAATGTCCTTATAACGTAGGACTTGACAGTGCAATTATTATGAACCCTGAAACTTGGGTGGCTTCGGGTCACTTAGGCGGCTTTTCAGATCCGCTTATGGACTGTAAAAACTGTAAAACCCGCCACCGTGCTGATAAGTTGATTGAAGAATATGTAGCCGAAAATAACCTTTCGGATAACCCTGCCGCTATGAGCGACAGTGAAATGGCAGAATATATTAAAGAACATAAAATTGCCTGCCCAGACTGCGGCTCACACGATTTTACAGATATTCGTAAATTCAACCTTATGTTCAAAACTTTTCAGGGCGTTACCGAGGATAGCACCTCTACCCTATATCTGCGCCCCGAAACCGCACAGGGTATTTTTGTAAACTTTAAAAACATTGCCCGTACCACAAGAAAGAAAGTTCCTTTTGGTGTTGCGCAAATCGGTAAGTCTTTCCGTAACGAAATAACACCCGGTAACTTCATTTTCCGTACACGTGAATTTGAACAGATGGAACTTGAATTTTTCTGTAAACCCGGTACCGACCTTGAATGGTTTGATTTCTGGCGCAGTTACTGCCGTGATTGGCTTTTGAATCTTGGAATGGATAAGGATAGCCTTAGACTTCGTGACCACGATAAAGACGAACTTTGCTTCTATTCAAAAGCTACAACCGACTTTGAATTTTTATTCCCGTTTGGTTGGGGTGAACTTTGGGGTGTTGCTGACCGTACAGATTATGACTTAACACAGCACAGCAACCATTCAGGCGAGCCTATGGAATATTTCGACCCCGAAACCAATGAAAAATATGTGCCTTATGTAATTGAGCCTTCTTTGGGTGCAGACCGTGTACTTTTAGCATTCCTTTGCAATGCTTATGACGAAGAACTTGACGAAAACGGCAACACCAGAGTTGTTATGCGCTTGCATCCTGCTCTTGCTCCTTTTAAAGCCGCAGTTCTTCCTTTGTCAAAGAAGTTAAGCGATAAAGCAACAGAAGTTTATACTTCGCTTTCAAAATATTTCAATGTTGATTTCGACGATGCAGGTTCAATCGGTAAACGTTATCGCCGTCAGGACGAAATCGGCACACCTTTCTCGATTTGTTACGACTTTGATTCGGTAGAAGACAACTGCGTAACCGTACGTAACCGTGACACTATGGAATCGGTTCGTATGCCTATAAGCGAAGTTAAGGATTATATCGAAAAAGCTTTGGAATTTTAATTTAAAAGTAATTCAAAATGTCACACTTGGAGAATAGGAGAATAAAGTATGACACAAATTTTACTTATGGCAGCAACCCTGCTCGGCGGTCTTGCATTCTTCCTTTACGGGATGAATACAATGTCGGGCGGTCTTGAACAGATGGCAGGCGGAAAACTTGAACGCACCATGAATAAAGTAACTTCTAACGATTTCTTAGGTTTCTTCTTAGGTGCAGGAATTACGGTAGCAATTCAATCCTCTTCCGCTATGACCGTTATGCTTATAGGTCTTGTAAACTCTGGTATTATTGAATTTTCCAACACCTTTGGTATGATAATGGGCTCAAACGTAGGTACTACCCTTACCGCTTGGCTCTTAAGCCTTGCAGGTATCGGCGAAGGTAACTTCTTTATAACCCTTTTACAGCCTATGACCTTTGCCCCAATTCTTGCCTTTATAGGCATTGTTATGCGAATGATGTCCAAATCTGACAAAAAGCAAAATTTGGGTATGATTTTCATCGGTTTCGCTATTCTAATGTTCGGTATGGAACTTATGAGCGATTCTATGAAATCAGTCCGTACTTTAGAAGGGTTTGATACTTTCCTTGCAACCCTTAAAAGCCCGATAATTGCCCTCTTGATTTCAACTGTTTTTACAGGTGTTATTCAGTCTTCTGCCGCCACAATCGGTATTGTTCAGGCTTTGGCTTTGGCAGGCGGTATAACCTATCAAATGGCAATTCCACTAGTATTAGGTGCAAATATCGGTACCTGTGTTACCGCTCTTATTTCATCGATAGGCACTAACAAAAATGCAAAACGCGTTGTTATTATGCACTTCTCAGTTAACGTTTTCGGCTCACTGCTTTGTATGGCTATTATGTATATTATGAAAGCGTTCGGCATCAGTATTCTTAATGCAGAAATTTCAATGGTTGGTGTTGCTATTATTCATACGGTTTTCAATACAATTAACACTATTATTTTAGCACCTATCAAAAAACCTCTCATCAAGTTCTGTGAATTAATGGTACCCGACCGTGAAGAAAAAACTCACACCGTTTTCTTAGACGCGCGTATTTTCAACAACACTCCCCTTGCTATTTCAGAGTGTAGAAATCTCACTAATAAAATGGCAGAATATGCCCGCGATTCTTTAATTAAATCTTTGGATTTAGTCACAAACTATTCTCCCGAAGAAATGCAGAATATCCGCGAAATTGAAAACATTACCGACAAATACGAAGACAAACTCGGTACATATCTTGTAAGGCTTAGTAACAAAAAACTTACCGAGCGTGAATCCCACCAAGTAGCGCGTATGCTCCACAGCATAGGTGACTTTGAGCGTATTGGCGACCATGCGCTGAATATCTGCAAATTGGCTGAAGAAATGAATGTTAAAGGAATCACCTTCTCTAAAGAAGGTAAGCGTGAAATTGCTGTTATCGGTTCAGCAGTAAACGAAATTATCAATATGTCCATTGATTCGTTTATAAACGACGATCAGGAAAGTTCTACACATGTTGAACCGCTGGAACAGGTTGTTGATAAACTAAGCAAACAACTCAAAGCATTGCACGTTGAGCGTTTGCAAAACGGCGAATGTACTATTGAACTTGGTTTCATTTTCACCGACCTTATCACAAATTACGAACGTGTTTCGGACCATTGTTCCAACATTGCAGTTTATACTATGCAGTTACCTACCGATATGCTTGACGCTCACAAATACCTTAACAAAATCAAATCTTCTTCTAATAGTGAATTCGTTGAAGATTATGAAATGTATAAAGCTAAATACAGTATTTAATACAAAAATCCGACTCGTATGAGTCGGATTTTTTAATTTGCGCCGCTGAAATCAACTGCATTTTCACATTCAAGTCTTAAAATGCGTCTATCGGTGTTTTTAAGTTTTTCTTCAATAACAGGAAGCCTTGCCGCTACCTTATTATGAGCATCAACCTTTTTTTCTAGTTGTTCCAAACGGTAATTAGTCAATTTACTTGAAGCAATAATTCCGCCCGCAGTACCAATTAAAGTTCCTGCAAAAGAAATAATTGCTACTACAACCGTGCTATCCATTTTTGTTCTCCAATTTTAAAATATTTTCTCTTTGCTTTACAAAGGCTTGATTTTCTCCGAAAAGCGAGGAATATGAGAAATATACATATCCTTGTACTAAATCATCATCTTTACAAATTTTCACCTGACGCGCAATTACATCATCATTATTTTCCCATTCCGCTTTGTCTTCTGTAAGTTCAGGTATGCTTTTGTAGCTCGCTAAACCTATAAGTAAACCCACATCACTATTTTCTACAATTTCTTTCCACTTGGAAAGTAAATTCTCAAACTTAAAGTCATCATCAGGGTATTCAAAGCCAAAATAAATTTGCGGAATAATATAATCTATATATCCGTTTCTCACCCATTCTTTTACATCGGCATAAAGGTTGTTATAATTCTGTTCCAGCGAAGCCATCGGGCTAACCGTAAACAAAACATTCGGGTTTTTATACTTTATTGCACTGTAACAACTGCTTAATAACGAATTGACATTGTTTCGGCGCCAATCTTCAAGCGAAAGCGGATTATTGGTAGTGGTGCAATACTGAGTGTAAGAAATTTCATCAAACTGCTCCAGCGTCGTCGGGTAAAAATAGTCATCAAAATGAATGCCGTCAACATCGTATTTTTCTAAAATCTCCCTAATGCCATCAATAATCAGTTTTTGTACTTCCAACTCGGCGGGATTTAAATATATACCATCAGTAATGCAAACATTACGGTCATTTTCGGCATTGTCATCCTTAAGCCATTTTAAAGCCGGACTATTTAGATTTAAAGTTTCAATATCCGAAGTAGTGGCAGAAACCCTGTAAGGATTTATCCAAGCGTGTACCTTTATGCCGTTTTGGTGACACTTTGTAAGTATATATTCCAAAACATCAAAACCATAACTTTCGGCGGCAGATATCAACGGGAAATAATCCGACTTATAGAGCGAATCGCAAAATGCCCGTACATGTATGTAAAGGTTTTGAATATTAAATTGTTTTGCATTTGAAATAACATTTAGGAATTCGCTTTCAAAACCGCTTTGGCTTGTAAGCATCCCGTTTATCTCACTGTACGAAATCCAAACACCGCTTGTGGCGGTATTCGCGTAACTTGCGGTATCCACAGTCGGTGCAGTGCTACACCCTGCCAAAAGCAAAATTAAAATAATAATACTCAAAACCTTTTTCATATGTTTACCCTATTTTCTTGTAAATTATTTCCAAATCTCCAACACTCATTCCGCTTTTAGACGAAAGTGTTATGTAAACCGAATTTATATTATTAAGATGCGGCATCAATTTTACTGACTTATATTCACATTTATCGTATTCTTCGTTTGTCAATCTGAAATTAACATCAGCAATTTCTTTGCCGTTTACCGATATGTTAACATTTCCCTTAGATGCAATTGAAAGATATACACTTTCGATATTTTTTCTCGAAGAAAATGACGAAAAATCAAAATGTTTGGTAGTTATATGACTTTCAATCGGGTTATTATATTCAGTAATTATTCCATCATCATTGTAGTCAATAGAATTATCACCGTCACCTGTCAAGGTGGCAATATACGAAATGAATGTGTTTCTGTTTGCGCAAAGGAATGAAAATTTATTTTGCGCCCAGAATCCGCCCGAAATTTTAAAACTTTCCGGAAACTCCCAATAATACCATTTAATATTGTCAGGTGAAATCACTTCACCTACAAAGGCTTTATTGTTTTTAAAAATCATATAATGGTTATTACTGCTAAAGGCAAAGTCTGCATACTTAAATACAGAAAATTCTTCTCCAAAATTTTCCGAAAGACAAATAATTTTTTTGCCGCTTAGTGAACTTAAAGCATAAATTTGACTGTCGCTGCCCAAAAATATGATACTGTTATTTAAAACAGCTGTACAGTTTCTGCCTCTGCAACCGATTTGTTTGGTCATTTCCTCACAACCGAAACTGTCACATTCTGTAAAGTATTTGTCATTATCTGCAAGAAGTGATATATCATTAATATTTTCGCCTTTTTTTAAGGTAAGTGTATAAATTCCGTCTTTCTTTAAGGCTACAATTTTTCCGCTTTGCTGAATTAAATCTACAATCTCACCGTCACCTGAGCCCACTTTAGAAGATGAATTTTGAGGGAAATAAAGCGGAGTGTCATAATCGGCAACAAAAACTTCATTTCCGCTCTCGCCACCTGCAACAATTATACGGGATTTATATGACAAAGCGCAAGTAGAATATAAAACTTTACTAATCCCCTTTTCAATTTCTTTTGTAGCGGTAATTTTAATATTATTTTCGTGGTACATATCCATTGAAGGTATTGCATAATCTCCGCTTGCGGTGGTAAAATACACCGTGCCTTTTTCTCTGTCAGCTTCCATAGTTACATCCTGACCGAAAAACTTTTGAGTATTTACAATAGAAGTTCCGTTTATTCTCCATTCCACATAATCTCTGAGTGTATAATAGATTCTGCAAACGATACTATCTGTTGACAAATCTGCAAAAGGCAATCTGAAAGAATTTGAATATCCATCCGAAGTAAAGTAGGAATGAAATCTGCCGTTTAGCATATTGGGTGACTCAAGTATTTTAGGAGTCACCGTAGTTACCCCGTTGTTTGCTTTTGCAATTTGGTATTTATTGCCTCTTCCGTTTATATAAAGGGTTGGTATATAAAAATCATATACCCTGTTCCATTCGGTAAAATCTGCGCTTATTTCAAAAAGATTATAATATTTGTCGTCTATATTATAACTGTTTTGTACGGTTACCATAGCAAATATCCCACCGCCGTTTTGCGGTTTGCCCGTATAAAACAAAACATTTATAGGCATATAAAAAATCTCACTGGTAGTTCTGAAAAAAGACATTTTCCCGATTGATGTAAAATGTCCGCTTTCCGAAACTAAAAAGACATTAATGTAATATGCGTAATCATCTGTAAGAACTTCTGCCGTTACAATACGATTATATTCGCCTTTATATTCGATTTTTGCATTATGAATTTTATATTCATTCAGTCCCCAACTTCCTAAAACAGGTGTTTCAATAGCGGTAGAAATATCACATTCAAGCCCTGCCCTTGTTTGAAGTGTTCCGCCTTTAAACCATACATTTTTGCAGTCACTTAACTGATTATCCTCAATATTAATCGGCGAAAAGGTAGAATTTATTCCGCCGTCAAACCTATTTACCCTGAAAGTTTTGACCGCTTTTCTCTTTAATGAATCGTATTTCATTTAATCAACCCCGTAACTCACTGACGGAAGTGTATCCTTAACCGTTTCTTTTGAAGAAAGCACTGCCGCCCTTTTTGCGTTATAAATCTGAGTGAAAAGTTGATTTTTTTCGCTCTCAGATTCACTCACAGCCAAAAGCATCGCAGTTCCGTAACAAAGCGCATCTTCTTGCTTGGGTGATATATCAATCTCATCAGCAAGTGCCTTTATTTGCGGTATTTTTAAATCAAGGCAAATTTGATTAATTATATCAGGCATTCTTTCTAAGAGCATTTGGTTTCCTACCGTTGTTTCACTGCTGTTAAGATGGCCGCTTATGTTTAAAACACGTGTATAAATATCATATCCTGTCATTTTAGGGCACCTCCGTACTTTCTGTTAAAAGTAAATTTTTGTCAGGTATTATTCCGTTTGGCAAGCGTGAAATCAATTGATTACGGTCAATAAGTCCTTTTTCAAAAAGGGTTAAAAGATTTTCTAAACATTCTCTTTCGCTGTAAACGGTGGTATTTGATACATCAACCTTTGTGTTTATAATCAAATCTTTATATCGCTCAGAATCAAAAGGCATATACCATATTCCCTTTTCATCGGTAATTTTAATTTTGCGGTTTCCGTACTGTGTAATCCAAAAATCCGCCCAAACCCTTGCGGTCTCTTCAACGAAAGCATAAAAACGGTTTTTGATTATTTGAAGCGGCATTAATGCTGCATCACGCATTGTAATAAGTGCGGTAGCGTTATCGGCCCTGCTGTCACCAAGTGCCACCTCGTTAGCACCGCTTTGGGTTAATGTATTATTTATTAAAGAGTTTATGCTTGCATCATAATTCTCTTTGAAACTTGGCGGTGTAACATATTTAACCGCTCCCGAAACATCCTCATTACTGCCAAAAACCTTTATAATCTGCCCCGGTTCGTTAGTGATTTTTTGATTTACTGTATCCCCGTTAACAAGCATTATAGGCATACCCGTAGTCATAGCCGACCACACATTTGCCGTAATCATACGGTTGATTGCAATTTGGTTGGGTATTAGATATGTTATTTCACTTTCACCGTAGGCGGAATTATTTTTTCTTTCCCACTTAAAAACAGTTATCGGGTAAAGCCGTAGTCCCGTATCGAAAACATCCCTGACAGTAGCATTTTCGCATACCTTTACACTTTTAATTGTATAACTTCCGTCGGGTTTATATTCCTTAAAAAACTTAGTAAGCAGGTTCACTTTTCCGTTTATTGCAGATTCTTCAATACGTCGTAAAGTGTTTATATTTGCTCCGTAAATCCTCGCTTCTCTTAATACCGATTCGGTTTCTTTTAACGAAGAAATAATTATATAAGGCTGACTTTGAACATCTTCCAAACTTACATCACCAAAATAAACATCTTCTATATCCAAAACCTCACAGCAAAGATCTCCGTTTATTTTGAATTTTTTGCTGTCATCAGCATAAAGTCCTGTTCTTACAGTAGCGTCCCAGTAGGTATAAAGCACGCCTGTGCCTGTTATGTAAGAATTCCTAAGCACCTTATCCTGCAAAACTGAAAAACCTATTCTTTCAGCTGTTGTTTCAAAATATTTTGAAAAAGCAGATGTTATAAAATTAATCTCTGCTTGATTCATTACTCCTTTGTAGATACTATTTTGCCCTCTGCCAACCGAAATATTACTGTCTGTAGCAACACCTTCAGCCGAAAATCCAACGCTAATCGGTGCCTTTAAAATCTGTGTCATCTTATAATCACCAATTCGCTTGATAATATTATGCCTTACAAGCGGTCGGTCATTACCGCACTTTGCACCGTACCATTGGTCGCCAATAAAAAATCGCTCATTAATTCGGTTTTGCTCATACATTCCCCTTTTTCCAAGTGAGGCTTTGTACTGCATTCCCGATTGATATTCTTTAAAAATCTGTTCGCATTGCAGATTCATAATGTTACCTCCTTTAGTTTATAAGGGTGGTTGCCCACCCTTATAAATTCATTATTTAAGAAACTGTAACTGTAACAATGTTTGACTTAATTCCTGCAATACCGTTAACAATAATCTTTACAAAGTAATGATATGTACCTGCGGTAAGGTCGGAAGGCAAAGCGTATTCTTCATCGGTAGCACCTGCAATTTTCACAGCGCCTGAACCGTTTGCGTTTTCAGCCTTGTACCACTGATATGTAATATCACCACTGCTTTGGGCAGTTACTGATAATGTTTCTTCAATAGCACCCTCGCTCACTTCAAGGTCTTCAGGCTGAGCGGTAATTTTAACTTCGGGAGAAACCCAAGCCCAGATAGCATCAAGACCGCTTTTGTTTACAAATACATCATAGTAAATTCTGTAATCGAATTTGTAAGCATCGGCATCAATGTTCTGTTCGGGGGTAAAAATTCTCATATTTTCTGTTTTCTTAACAAGGTGTGCACCTGATTTGGGTACTACAAGCATATAAATTTCGCGTGAATTATCGGCGGGAGTAAAACCGTTACCGCCGAATGTATAAGCGGTTTTCATTCTTTCGCTTACTACGGGAATTACAGCCACACCGTTAATGCTTTTAACCTTGAGTGAAATATCTCCCTGTTTAAAATCGCTTACGGTAATCATTTTGGAAACTTCGTCAGAATTCTGTAAAGCGGCAAACATATAACCGTCTACAAAAGCCACTAATTCCTCGTCATAACCAACAACAGCCTGCACTTCATTAATAAGTTTACAAAGCGCTTCAAAAGGCTTTTTGGTATCGCCTTCTACTGTGTTAGAGCGTGTAACTGCCAAACCGCCGAGTTTTGAAAGAACATAGGCATCGCATTCAGGCACAACCTTAGTGCGCACATATTCGCCTAAAATTTTACCTGCAAGATTTGCAATACCGGTTTCGTCCATATCTTCGCGGTCAATCTGCAAAGAACGCGCTCTGTCCATTGCCATTGTGTAAGAAGTGTTGCTTACGGTAATAGCGCCTTTTGTGAAACCTGTATCGCGGTCATAATCTGCTAAACCTTGAAAATCCACATCGGGAATTATTACAGTTTTTGCACCTACAAATTTTGTAGCAAGTGCATTGTCGGCAAAAAATCCTGTTGCACTTTTTTGAGCAAACATTTTATCAAGTTCGTTAGAATATCTTGTTGCATTTTCAATAGAATTAATTGACATATTAAGTCCTCCGTTTAAAATTAAATAATTAGTTTATTTTCGCCAAAGTCCTTTTAGGAATTCGGCAGTTTCGGGGTTTTCATTACCATTTTTACCAAGTTGGGAACCTGTGCTGGCATTTTGCGCCTGTTGCTGTTTGGAAATACTGTTTTTAACAGCTATTTCCTGTTCTAATTTATATCTTAAATATTCATCAAGTAATAGACTTCCCCTTAGTTTTGCATTTTCCAAAACACTTTCGGGTAAATTTTCAATAGCCTCAAACTCGGGAAACTTTTCTTTAAGTTCACTAAATCCTCTTACCTCATCGGCTTTTGGGGATTCAAGTTCCAAAATATGTTCTGCAAAGGCTTTGTCGCCACCGCACTTTTCTATAAGTTGGTCCTTTTTCTTGTTTGCGGCATTAAGTTGTAATTCGCTTACAAACTCACTTACACTTTTGCCGTTTTCCAAAGCCATTAGCCTCAATTTTTCATAATCTTTAGAAATACTGTCAAACTTCATTCCCTTTTGCGCCAATTCACTGGCACTTTCAATATCCAAATTCATTACTTGCTTGTTGTATTTAACAGGAATAAAAATTTTTGTGTCTTGTTCAGGTGTGGTTTCCTTATTTATTTCGGTTACTTGGGTTTCCGCTTGTGGTAAAGCATCTACATTACTAACGTTATCTGTCATAAAAATCTCCATTCTGTGTCTACAGTTATTCTTGAACCGTACCGTCATAATTCAAAAAGTTTTCATACTCTTTTTGAAGTTCTGCGCTGTCTTGTTTTTTTGTTATTTGTTTTTTGTGAATTTTCGAATCTGCTTCAACTGTATAGCCTAACGAAAATCCCAAAATCAAAGCAAAAACCGCAACAAGCATAATTATTAAAATCATCATAAATCCCAACCTCCGTTAAAATCTTTGTGGGTAATTTCACTTGCACTTATTCCGTTATCCCTTTGTGCCAACGGTTTGAAAAATTTCACATCCTCAAAAGCATACCTTAACGCATCACAAAGATGGTTATCGGTGTCCTTAGGAAGTTTAAACCCGTTTTCGTTGCGCCTTTCATCATAAACATAAGACGAAAGTTCGCGAATCATATTTACACAATGCGGATTAACGGTAATTTTATATTCACTAATGGCGGAAATTCCGTTTAAAATACTGTCCCTACCCTTTACAGAAGGGGT
>JAZSDM010000010.1:0-2867 GCA_045531145.1 Acutalibacteraceae bacterium
GGATACAACTACGGATTCATTGGCGGATGTTGCGGTAAAATCGATAAAGATAAGATTGCATTTAACGGCAGAATTGAAAGCCACAATGACAGCAATCAAATTATTGATTTCTTAAATAAACATAATATAGAATGTATTGAACTAAACAATGAAAGACTGACAGATATCGGCGGAATCCTGCCACTTTGTGAAGAATAATAAATGTATCATATTAATAATTCTTTACAACTAACTCCCCCGAATTACACAAAACATTTATTTTGTGTAATTATATTGATTTTTTTGATAGGGTATGTTATAATGCATTTATAACATACCCTTTTCTTTTTGGAGGAAAAATATGAGACAAGAAGAGCTTGCCACTCTCCCAAACCTTGTAAGACAATATTTAAACTATCTTTCCGGTGTTAAAAGCAAATCTCAATTAACCGTTTTGGAATATGCGTCAGACCTTCGCTTGTTTTTCAGATACATTTCAAAAAGCAGAGGTTTGTGTGATAACTCTGTTCCGTTTGATGAAATTAACATTGCATTGATGTCGGACGATGTTATTTGCGGAGTTACACTAGATGAGGCGTATGCATTCCTCACCTACTGCCGCGCTGAAAGAAAAAATAATAACAACGCCAGAGCGCGAAAAGCTGTTGCAATCAAGCGCTTTTACCATTATCTTCAGGTCCATGGTAAAATAGAGGTTAACAGAATAGCTTTTCTTGAGTCTCCTCAGACTAAAAAGGCCCTGCCAAAGTATTTAACACTTGAGCAAAGCATTAAGCTGTTAAATTCAGTTGACGGCAAATTCAAAGAGCGTGATTATTGCATTTTAACCTTGTTTTTAAATTGCGGATTGCGTTTGTCGGAGCTTGTCGGAATTAATTTATCACATATTAAGGATAATAACACACTTGTTGTGCTTGGCAAAGGTAACAAAGAACGCACTGTATATTTAAATAACGCATGTTTAAACGCTATTAAAGCTTATATGGCTGTCAGGCCTGTTGATGGCTTAAAAGACCGTGATGCGTTGTTTATAAGCAACAGAAAGACAAGAATCAGCAAGCAGAGCGTTCAAAAAATGGTTGAAGCATATCTTGACAAAAGCGGTCTCTCTGGTTTAGGTTTTTCAACCCATAAGCTTCGCCACACCGCTGCAACGCTTATGTATCAATACGGCAGTGTTGACCCGCTTCAGCTCAAAGAAATACTCGGCCATGAAAATTTGTCCACAACCGAGATTTACACTCATATACATAATGACCAGCTAAAGCAAGCTGTTGATTCCAACCCGCTTAACGACCCGTCAAATTTCAAAAAATCTTGAAAACCCCGCTGAAAACAATGCATCGATAACGGCAGAAACTACACAAATACCAAAAAAAATCATTTGTCTTATAAGATAAATTTTTGTTTCGTCTTTTTCAAATTGCCCTCTCCCCTTCACCGCTTTTGAATATGCATTTTTGGAGTATTCACAGCTGTCGCTGCATGCAAGAATAAAAGCAAAGGTTGAAACAATCGCGCCCGGATATATAACCGCCAGACTGTATCCCAACCCGCTTAACTTGTAGGCAGAATAAAGATATCCGCAAACACTGCCTATGCCCATTCCTTTCAACATCGGAAGCCACATTAAAAAAGGATATCCTACCAATGAAAATCCTAAAAATAGATTTGAAGCAAAAAATGCTGCGCTGACAGTCAGCGAGTTGCAAAAATTTGGTACTATCCCCTGCTCCGCTTTAAGCATTGAATATGAATCGATTAAGCTTGTCAGTTTTTCAATTATAACTGATTCATTATTAATGCTTATTGCTCCGATTACTATTCCAATCGCAAACAATGCCGCCAGCAGATATATTCTTGAATTTTCGAAAAGTTTCTTAATCGCTTTTCCGTTATAAACCTTATAATTGTATTTAGACTTACTCATATAATTTGACCTCCTGCGGCTTTTGTTAAATTATATGAGCAAGTCCTTTTTTTATGACTTTTTTATAAAATCAGTTCTCCTATATAATGACATAACGACGTTAAATTATTACTTTTATCGGTATAAACCGCGCTTAATCCCTGCGCAGTTTCTATGCATAAGAAGTTTTCTTGCATTATCCATATTATAACCGATGTTCCGTCCTCATAATTAAGCTTAACATAAAAGCCGGTGCCGCCAAACCCTCGACGAAAATCTTCTGCTTCTATGCATTCCATCTCTGAAAAATAGCCGATTATTTTATACTTCTGTTCTTTATCAGCAATAATATCTGCATAGCCCCGCAGCATTTTTGAATTGCTGTTAAATTTAACCGAAATGATTTCTTTGGTGAAAACCTCTTCTAAATTTATATTTATTTTCTGCGTATTTGAATCATTGCTTGTCATTTTTTGCGTAATACAAGTCGCAGCTTCGGTATTGGAAGCAGCTTCGGCATTATAATCAATATCCGATAAATCGACTGTAACATAATTATTTTCATCGTTAAGAATTTCCCACGAATAAACATTATATTCAGTTTTAAATTTGCCATAATAGTCAATATTCTCATCAAGCGGCAATGTAACAGGAGAGATAATATGATAGACTTTATTATCCGGAGTTAAGGCAAATTCTTTATAAAGTCCGATACAGAAAAACGCAAGCTCAGTGTCGGGATTATATTTAAGTGCATTTGTCAATCTGCCCCAAGTGTCACCGTGCGCCGAGGTTGTATACTTTATTTCACCGTTTGATTTGTACAAAGAAGCCGAGCCGACGATTTCATCACCTATCATAATAGGAAGATTTAAATTATCGAGTATTATCTTGTTGGTTTCACCCAAATAAACAGGGCTGTAGCCCTTGGTTGCAATTTTTATGGGTTTATCAAAAA
>JAZSDM010000056.1:0-1999 GCA_045531145.1 Acutalibacteraceae bacterium
TGACAAATATTCGGTAATAGCTCGGCACCGCTACCATTTATAAGGTTCACAAAATGTCCGATACCAAAGGTTATGCTTGAAACTATAATTGCTGATTTCAAATTATTCTCCGCCATTGCCTTAAACAAAAAACCGCGAAAAATAATCTCTTCCAAAAATCCTACAAAGAGCATACTGAGAATATAAAAAACAGTTATGTACCACTTGTAATTTACCGTAACACCAAACCACAGATTGCAGGAAGAGATGACGATAAGCGGAATATAGAACATTAGTCTTTTGGGGCTAATCTCTGCTCTGCAAAGACCAAACTCACGGAACAAGTCATTCTTTTTCATCCAAAGAAGAGCAAACGCCGTCATAATGGCAAGAAAAATGACGGTTATGCTTTTTTGCATATTCACAAGCCTTGACAACTCATCGGTACAGCTTGCGCCTATTACATAACTAATAATCCAAGTAAGAGCAAACCTGATTTTGCTATATTCATATAGATTTTTCACTCGAACCTACGCCTTTCTCATATCTCTTTATTAGCTTAATAATGCGCGGACGGTTATATCTTTGCATAACAACAAACATAAGGTCGAAGCCTGCGGATAAAACCGAAGTGATGATAAAAACAGGCAGTGAACCGAACCAAACGGCTGAAACAATCGGCAAAAAGCTAAAGACAACTATTGTTTCGTGTACAATCTCCGACTGGCACATCGCCTGTGCGATTTCATCCCACGTATGCTCGTTGCTGTCAAAAAGTGATTTGTCATAGGTTGGCATTTTACCTTTCCAGTTCTTAACTTTGAGTTTGTTGTATAAACCAAGCTCGGTTTTACCGACCTTAAACCACTTTTTGTTATAATCAACTTTATTATGTAGCAATGCATTTATAACCTCGCCCACAAGCAACCGCATACAAAAATGGTAGGCTATGGTTCCAAAGGTTATTGCCAACGTGAGCAGAATGTCATTTGCTGTTTTAATATGCAACAGAGTGCAAATTACCGTTAACAGCAAGGATAGAATTGCTGTGATTTTCATTGCCTTTGCCATAAAATTATCCTTTAAACATAAAACATTCTTCTTCATGCGAGAAAATAACGCCGATTGCCTGCAGATAGGAATAAATAATGGTACTGCCCACAAATTTCATTCCGCGCTTTTTGAGGTCAGCTGACAAAGCATCCGATAAAGGCGATGTGGTTTTATCCACCTCTATAATCTGCTGTTCGCCTGTAAAGCCTTTCAGATACTCACGGAAAGTGCCGTATTCTTTTTGAATTCCTAAAAAGATTTTTGCATTATTAACCGACGCCCTGATTTTTAGTTTGTTGCGGATGATATCTTTATTGTTTTGAAGTTCGGCGATTTTATTATCGTCATAATTAGCAATCTTTTCGGCATTAAAGCCATCAAAAGCTTTGCGGAAAGCCTCACGCTTGTTAAGCACACATTCCCAAGAAAGCCCTGCCTGAAAGGATTCGAGAATCAGCACTTCGAATAAATAATGCTCATCGAAATTCGGCACGCCCCACTCTTCGTCGTGGTATTTTATGTATGCGGTGTTTTTGAGATTGCACCATTTACAACGTTTACGTTCAATCATTTGTATGCTCCAAACTATTTTTTGCACTTTTTATTGGTCAGTTCAAAACTGACATCAATCAAAAAAGACAACGTTTCTTCACTGACGGTTCCATCGAGCAACACAGATATCCAACAAGTTTTTGACATATGATAGGCAGGAAAAATTCCTTTTTCCTGTAAAAACGAGCCCATCATAAGCGGGTCAATTTTAAGATTGATAACGTCAACCTTTTTATCTCCCGAAAGTCCAAACACCTTTGGCGAAACATTCAGAATAATACCATACCACTTTCGGGTATCGCTATGCCGTAAAACCGCGGAGTTGTACTTATCGTTAAATGGATAATCGGGCTCGGTTCCATATCTTTCTTTACACAAATTAAAAATAAATTCACGGTTCATATTAAGCACCCAG
>JAZSDM010000145.1:0-18929 GCA_045531145.1 Acutalibacteraceae bacterium
ACCGCCCTTTCGGTTGACAAATAATTACAAAAAGTATATAATTAGTAGGAATGTTTAATTTTAATAAAGGATGTTTTACAAAATGAAATGGACTTCACTTAATGACCTTCGCGAAAGCTATCTTTCTTTTTTTGAATCTAAGGACCATTTGCGCCTTGGAAGTTTTTCGTTAGTTCCAAATAATGACAAATCCTTACTTTTAATAAACTCTGGTATGGCGCCTATGAAAAAGTATTTCACAGGTGAGGTTACTCCCCCGCGCAACCGCGTTACCACCTGCCAGAAGTGTATCAGAACACCTGACCTTGAACGTGTTGGTATAACCGCACGCCACGGCACATTTTTTGAAATGCTTGGTAACTTTTCTTTTGGTGACTATTTTAAAAACGAGGCTATTCCGTGGGCTTGGGAGTATTTAACCAAAACTCTCGAAATCCCTGAAGAATTGCTTTGGCCCTCTGTATACGAAGAAGACGACGAAGCCTATGCTTTATGGCGTGATGTTATCGGTGTACCCGAAGAACGCATTGTAAGAATGGGTAAAGAAGATAATTTCTGGGAACACGGTACAGGTCCTTGCGGTCCTTGCAGTGAAATTTATTTTGACCGCGGTGAAAAATACGGTTGCGGCAGTCCTGACTGTAAACCCGGTTGCGATTGTGACAGATATATGGAAATCTGGAACAATGTTTTCTCCCAGTTTAATAATATGGGTGACGGCACTTACACCGAACTTGAACATAAAAACATTGATACAGGTATGGGCCTTGAACGTTTGGCTTGCGTTATGCAGGGTGTTGATAATATGTTTGAGGTTGACACTATCCGCAATATTTTGGATAAAGTTTGCGCAATTTCGGGTAAAGAGTATGGTAAAGATCATTCTACCGATGTTTCTATCCGCGCTATTACTGACCACGCACGTGCCGCTACCTTTATGATTAGCGACGGTATTATCCCCTCTAACGAAGGCAGAGGTTATGTGCTTCGCCGTATAATTCGCCGTGCTGTTCGTCACGGTAAATTAATCGGTATCAACCGTCCTTTCTTTATGGAACTTTGCGATACTGTAATTAACGAAAACAAATCAGGTTATCCCGAACTTGTTGAAAAAAAACAACTTATCACAAAGGTTATCACCAACGAAGAAGCATCCTTTAACAAAACAATTGACCAAGGTCTTTCAATGCTTGAAACCCTTACCAAAGACAGCGGTATGCTTTCCGGTGAAGACGCATTTAAACTTTACGATACTTATGGCTTCCCCATCGACTTAACAAAGGATATTTTAGCCGAAAAAGGTAAGACAGTTGATGAAGAAAAATTCAAAGAGTGTATGGAAGAACAACGCAACAAAGCAAGAAATGCGCGCAAAGCTTCTGACGGTGAAAGTTGGAAAAGTGACGGTGTTTCATTTGAAAATATCCCTGCTACCGAATTTTTAGGCTACACCCAAGAAAAATGCACTGCAACCGTGCTTGATATTGTAATCGATGGTCAACATGTTACAACCGTAAATCAAGATGAAGATGCCATAATTGTTTTAGATCGTACCGTCTTCTATGCCGAAAGTGGCGGTCAGGTCAGCGACCACGGTGTTTTAGGTAATTCTAATGCCACCTTTGGTGTACGTGATACTAAAAAAACCGTTGATGGTATTTTCACTCATTTTGGTACTGTTAGCAGAGGCAGTATTTCTGTTGGGGACGAATTAGAAGCTTCATTTATCGTTCAAAGAAGAAATGACATTAAAAGAAACCACACTGCCGCCCACCTTTTACAAGCAGCTTTGCGTAATGTATTGGGCAATCACGTTGAACAGGCAGGTCAGCTTGTTAATGAAAAGGCAGTACGCTTTGACTTTACACACTTCTCTGCTTTAACCACTGACGAAATTAAGGCAGTTGAAGATTTTGTTAACACCGCAATTTTAAACGGTATTGAGGTTAAAAACGAAGAAATGCCAATTGCTGAAGCTAAAAAACTTGGCGCAATGGCACTCTTTGGCGAAAAATACGGTGAAGTTGTTCGTGTTGTTAACGCAAAAGATGTTTCGGTTGAACTTTGCGGTGGTACACATGTTGACAACACCGCAAAAATCGGTCTTTTCCACATTGTAAGCGAATCAAGTGTTGCCGCAGGTGTACGCCGTATCGAAGCCGTTACAGGCTTTGGCGTATTGAATGTTATGTATAATAACATTGCCCTTGCAAATGAAACTGCAACCGTTTTAAAGGCGCAAAATGCAAACGAAATTGCAAAGCGTGCAAGCGCCGTTATGACCGAACTCAAGGAAACCCAGCGTTTACTTGAAAAAGCCGAAGCCAAACTTGCAGGCGGTCAGATTGACGGCATTTTAGCAAACGCTGTTACAGTTGGCGATATTAAAGTTGCTTTTGCAAAGATTGACGGTACTGCCGATGATTTGCGCAAAATGACCGATACCGTTAAGGCTGAAAACGATGATACTGTTATAGTTTTGGCGGCAGTTAACGGCGAAAAACTCACCTTCTGTGCGGCTTGCGGTAAAACTGCAATTTCAAAGGGTGCGCACGCAGGCAACCTTGTTCGTGAAATTGCAAAACTTTGCGGCGGTAACGGTGGCGGCAAGCCTGACAGCGCAATGGCAGGCGGTAAGGACACTTCAAAGGTATTAGAAGCTTTAGAAAGTGTTCCCGCAATTTTAAAGGAGATGCTTTAAATGAACGATTGTTTATTTTGTAAAATTATAAAAGGCGATATCCCAAGCACAAAGGTTTATGAAAACGATTATGTTTACGCCTTTTTGGATATTGACCCGCAAGCCCCCTTTCACGCTGTAATCGTGCCAAAAATACACATTAAATCTGCTGATGAAATAAATAAAGAAAACAGCATCTATATTGCAAAGATTTTTGAAGCAGTAGCCGAAATTTCGAAACAAGAAAATTTAGAAAACGGCTACCGAGTTGTAAACAACTGCGGTGCTGACGGTGGGCAGACCGTTGGACATTTGCATTTCCACCTGCTCGCCCGCAGAAACCTTGCTTGGCCTCCGGGCTGATAAATTATAATTCATAATCAAGGAGTGTTATTATGGCTGAATTTTATACTATGAAAATTGCGGGGCTTGAAAGAAATCTTGAAAAGTTCCCCGTAAATGACAAGTTGGATATTGCCGCTTTTATCATTTTCGGTGATGTTGAACTTACCGTTAAATCAAGCGAAGAATTACTTAAAAAAGCGCCTGAGTTTGATGTTATTATCACACCCGAAGCCAAGAGTATCCCTATCGCTTATGAAATGGCAAGACAAAGCGGTAAACCTTACATAGTAGCACGTAAAGGTGTTAAGGTTTATATGCGCAATCCACTTGATGTCAGTGTGACTTCAATAACCACTAAAAACGAACAGCATTTGTATCTCGGTGAAACCGAAGCCAAAATGATTAAGGGCAAGCGTGTTCTTATTGTTGATGATGTTATAAGTACAGGCGAATCTTTGGAAGCAGTAAGAAAACTCGTTAAAGAAGCCGACGCTTTGGAAGCCGCTTGTTGCGCTATTTTAGCCGAGGGTGATGCTGCTGACCGCGACGACATTATCTTCCTCGAAAAACTTCCTTTATTTTTCAAATAATAACTTAAAAGCCGACCTTAAAGGTCGGCTTTTTAATTATTAATGAATTGTTTTAAGTATGCTATTGGAAGTCCAACAACATTAAAGTAGTCCCCTTTAATAGCCTTTACAAAAAGTCCTCCTAACCCTTGAATACCGTAACTTCCTGCTTTGTCATAGGGTTCAGAACTGTCTAAATACTCTGAAATTTCGGCATCTGAAAGGGAGAAAAACTCAACTTCGGTGGTAACTGAAAAACTGTTGCAAACACCATTTTTAACAACCGCGCAACCGGTTATTACTTTATGAACATTACCTGAAAGCATTTTTAACATTCTTTTGGCATCTTCTCGGTTTTCGGGTTTTCCTAAAATCTCATCGCCAAAAATTACCGAAGTATCCGCCCCGATAACTGTATCTTCGGGGTATTTTTGCGCAATGTCATTTGCTTTAAGCCGTGCCAAATATTCCGAATGTTGTTCGATAGGCAAATTTTTCGGCACAATTTCGGGTATGTCCGACGGATAAATCATAAAATCTTTCACAAACATTGAAAGCAGTTCTTTTCTTCTGGGAGACGCTGATGCTAAAATATATTTCATAATTTACTACCTTACTATTAAATCCCTGCAACAAAGGTTGGGAAGTTTTCTTGGTTTAACTTCTTTATATGCTCGTTATAATCACTTACCGCAAATGAGCAATGTGTTAAATATACAGTTATAAAAAGCGGAAGTGTAAAAATAAGCGGAATGAACAAAAGAGACAAAAGTATCCAACCGAGCAGACTGAAAACCAAATAAATGAAATCAAGCATTGTATTTTTGGAAATAACTACTGACATATGCATAGCCTCTGTTACATCCATATTTTCATCCGCAATAACAAGCATTGGTGCTAAATAGTATTTAAGCATTAAAAACACTGTGCCAACCGTTGCAATGCTCTTTAAAAACACCGCAAGATTGGATAAGTTTGCCGTCCACAAAGGGATTGCAATATTAAAAAATTCATATGTTTCAACATTTGAAATAACCGAAACTATAAAATACGGTATTAGCAGAATTATAGCATACGCCAAGGTCTTTAAAGCAAAATTTAATATAAGTTTTAGTGCTTTCTTATAAAGCTCTTTTGAAGTGAAATAATAAAAAATTGAAATGGGATTATCACTAACACCGCAAAGAAGCCGCCAAAAAAATCGCACACTTCCCAAAGCCACAGGAACAAACATAAAAAGGCTTAGTATTATAAAAATTATGTTTGCAAATAAATCTCCGCCTATTAAATAAAGGCAAGAGGAAATATTATAATTAATCAAATAACAAAAAAGCAACGCGCAACACACAACAAATGATTTTGTAAGGTTATTTTTAAGCGCATTTTTAGCAGCTTTTTTAATTGTACAACTTGCTACTGTCATAAACGGTCCCCTTAAAATTTAGTAACTATATTATACTACATAACATTAAGAATTGATTAAAGAATTGTTAACTTTGCAAAGCCTGCCATAATTTTTTTAGTACCCACTGTATCAAAAGCAATTTCCAATAAAGTATCGTTACCCATAGAAGTTGCCGATAAAATCATACCTTCTCCAAAAGTTTTGTGCGCTACCCTACTGCCAATAGCGTAATTAGCAGAAACGATATTAACCTTAGGTGAAGATACAAAAGAAGATTTTTTAGCAGCCGCAGGCGAAACAAAACTGTTACTGAAAGTCTTAACTTCGGTAACTTTTGGCACAAAACCTGAACTTTCACACAAATCTTCAGGAATTTCCCTTAAAAAGCGTGACGGCATATTCCGTGTTGTGCTACCAAAAAGCATACGGCTTTGGGTATTGGTAACGGTAAGTTTTTTCTTTGCTCTTGTAATGGCAACATAAGCGAGTCTGCGCTCTTCCTCAATTTCGGCTTCTCCGCCGTAAATTGACTGATTTCCCGGGAAAATCCCCTCTTCCAAACCTACAAGATAAACATTCGGGAACTCAAGCCCTTTAGCAGAATGGATTGTCATTAAAATCACTCGGTCACTCTCACTGTCAAGCGAATCAATATCATTAATAAGTGCGATTTGTTCCAAAAAGTCTGATAAAGAAGGCTCATCGGTTTCAAGCTCGTACTGGGCAATATTTGATGCTAATTCCTTTACGTTTTGGAGCCGTTCAAGTCCTTCTTCGCCCTCGTTTTCAAGCATAAATTTATAGCCCGTAAGTTCCAAAACACTTTCAAACAAGTCGCTTATTGAATCTTCTTCTGCCAATTCGCAAAGATTATCAATAATATCGCAAAAGCCTTTTATTTTAGCTTGGGCGCGTGAAAGTGCGGCAAATTCGTCAGCACGTTTTAAAACATCATAAATCGAAACACCAAGTTCACCCGCAATTTCTGCCGCGTGATTTACGGTAGTATCACCTATTGAACGCTTAGGCTCATTAATAATTCTGCGAAGTCTGATATCGTCCTTTGTGTTGTTAATAAGGTGCAGATATGCTAAAACATCCTTAATTTCCTTACGGTCATAAAAGCGTGTGCCGCCTATAATTTTATAAGCAATGCCACTTCGCACAAATACATTTTCCATTGCGTTCGATTGCGCATTCATTCGGTAAAGAACCGCGTTATCCGAAAACTTGCCGCCGCGATTTACATATTCAAGGATACTGTCAGCAACAAATCTTGCCTCCTCGCGCTCGTCGTAAGCGGTATGTACCAAGATTTTATCGCCGTCACCGTTATCGGTCCAAAGGGTTTTACCTTTTCTGCCTTTGTTGTTTTCAATAACCTTATTTGCGGCATTAAGTATATTCGAAGTTGAACGGTAATTCTGTTCAAGTCTTATAGTCTTAGCGCCCTTATATTCGTCCTCGAAATTTAAAATATTTTCGATTGTAGCGCCGCGGAAACGGTAAATACTCTGGTCATCGTCCCCCACTACGCAAATATTATTTCTGCCGCTTGCAAGCAAACTTACAAGCACATATTGTGCGTAGTTAGTGTCCTGATACTCGTCCACACAAACATAACGGAACTTATTCTGATAATATTCCAAAACATCGCTGTTTTGCTCCAGCAAACGAACGGTGTATACAATCATATCGTCAAAGTCCATTGCATCGGCGTTTTTAAGCCTTGTCTGATACAACTTATAAAGCTGCGCTACTATTTTTTTGCGATAATCAATCCCCGCTTGCTGTTCATATTCTTCGGGAGTAATTAACTTATCTTTTAAACTTGAAATTTCCGACAACACATATTTGTGCGGTACAAACTTATCGTCAATATTATGCTGCTTCATAATTTCTTTCATAAGTCGGCGTTGGTCGTCGGTGTCATATATAGTAAAATGAGATGTAAAACCTAAAAGTCCGGCATAACGGCGCAAAATCTTACCGCAAACCGAGTGAAATGTGCCCGCCCAGATATCGTTAGCATCATCACCTAATTTTGCGGCAATACGTTCTTTAAGTTCACCTGCGGCTTTATTTGTAAAGGTAATAGCCAAAATATTCCAAGGCTTTACTTCACTGACGCCAAAAATTCCATTAGGTACAAAATCGGTCACTCCGTTGATATAATCAACACCTGATTTTATATCTTCATCGCTTAAATTTGGAATAAATGTACTGTTATATCCGTTACCGAATTTCACAAGGTTTAATATGCGGTTAACAAGTACCGTGGTCTTACCGCTACCGGCACCTGCAAGCACTAAAACAGGACCGTCAACCGTGGTTACGGCTTCAAACTGACGGTCATTCATTCTGCCAAAATATTTCTTAATAACTTTACGTCTTAAATCTAAAAAATCCATTATATTAACTCCATAAAATACTTACTAAAATATCATACTATTTGTGCGGTCAAATGTCAAATCAAAGTTATACTTGATTTTTAAAATTAGTTATGATAGTATTTAATTAGTAATGTATGGGGTGAAAATATGTTATTATTTAAAAGGTTTATATCGATTTTTGTCGCCTTTTTAATAACATTACCTTTTACATTTTATCTGCCAGTGCGGCGGAGGATTTTACAATGAAAAGTTTTGACAAGGGCTATGTCACCTTCATTTTTGACGACGGCAGAATGCCGTTTACAAAAGAAGTTGCCGAACTTTTCCAAGAATTCGGTATGCCGATGAGTTGTGCAATTGTAGCAAATAGAGTCCAAAAGGATAGTGAACTACATAAAGTTATACTTTCTGTTCAGCAAAACGGCGGTGAAATTTTATCCCACGGATATAAGCATAATGCAATAACTTCACCGGAATTAAGTTTAAAAAATAACGGTATATATGAACTCGCAGATATTGAACACGAATTGGGAAGTTCTTGGAAACGCCTTACAAATTTAGGTTTAAATGTTAACGGGATGATTCAGGTAGGTTGCGGCGGAGATGAAAAAACTGCCGATTTTGCCTTGGTTGAAACCGTAGCTCGCAAGTATTATAAATATTCAAATGCTTCTGGTATCTCATCACAGTATAAAAAAACCGTACTTTCATGAACTGGAAAACAATGAAAGGTATCAGGCAAATGATTGATGATGCCATTGAAAATAAGGAATGGATCATTCTTTCAGCCCACGGCTATAACGAAATTTCAAGTGATGCCCCGTCCGAAGATACAGGTGCTTTACGTGAAATTTTGGAATATATAAAAGATAAAAACGGCGCAATCGAGGTTGTTACTTGGAATTATATATACAATACATTCGGTGAATATTCGGGCGCTGCCGTGCCAACTGCCGAAGCACTTGAATTTTTAAAGGTGACCGATAATGATGATGTGGAAACCCTTAATAAAAATGCTTATGTTGAAAAACCTGTTGTAGAAGATACATCTTCACAAGTTACTTCATCAAGTGATGTTTCTACAGAATCTACCGTAAGTTCCAAAACTGAAAGTACTGTTTCTTCTCAAGTATCCTCTATTACAAGCCAACCCACTGTCAGTAAAAAAACACCCGTAGTCGAAGCGGAAATTGTAGAAAAAAGTAACACAGGAAAATATATTGCTATAGGCGTGGCAGTAGCTATTGCTATTACAAGTGTTATTGCGGCAGTTATAGTAATATTAAAATTCAAATAAAAAGGAAAATAAAAAAATGTCAATAGGATTTAGAAAAAGTTTATTCGGTTTTAATTGTCACGATGTTATTAATTACATTGAAAGAACACATAAATCATTTGCTAAAAAGGCCGATTCTTTAAATGAAAAAGCAGATTCACTTGCAAAGGAACTTGAACTTTCAAAAGAAGACTATGAAAAATTAATGGCTGAAAAGGCTGTTGTTGACCAAAAACTCAATGCTTTTAACGAAAAGTATGAAGAGATTGAGCGCCTTTCGGATAATATCGGCAAACTATACTTAGTAGCGCAGGCAAACGCTCAGGCTATTATGGCAAATTCACAGAAAAACGCTGATTTATCTGTAGCAGAGGTTGAAAAAAATCTTTCAACTATTGATGATGCCCATGAGTCCCTCGATGTACTTCGTCAAAGCATTATAAAAACTTCGGAAGACTTTGTAGACGAAGTGAATACTCTTTTACAGTCTTTAGATGAAACACGCGAAAAAATCACACAGAACACACAAAGCAGTGAAAAAGCAAAAGAACAGTTTTATGCTGTTTATGAAAGCATAATAAACCAATAAAAAATACTGAGTGCGAAAACACTCAGTATTTTTTATATGTATTTTTGATTAGTTTTTTTATTAACACCTATTACCCCGCCAATAAGCGATGAAAGCATTATGATTATAAAGCGGAAAAGGGTATTAATTCCTAAAGCGGAACTATCCATAATAAGTGAAATCAAAGTAATTAGAAAAAAAGTGATACCGCCGACTGTCCCACCTATTAAGAGACCGTTTTTGCCGATATTTTTAGCCAAATTCATTGAAGCAAAAAGTGTACCCATTGCGGCAGAAACGGTTGCAAATAGCGGTGAATATTCATATCCGCCCTCTATCAAGTACATAACCGTCGCGAAAACCAAAATAAAAATCAGTGTAACCAAAGCCCAAATTATAAATGTTTTTAAAATCTTCCAGCCAAATGAATTTTTGTTATTTTTTATTATATCTTTGTCCATAAAAAAACCTCCCGAACATACTTACAATAAAGTATATTCGGGAAGGACAAAACATATAACTAATTACTTAGAAGGTGTGTCATCGTGAACGGTAAGGTTAGACTGTAAAGCCCAACGCGCAAGAGTAATTTTACTGTGGTCGCTTATTGATTCAATAACCATTGTATCCTCTTTTAAAGATATTACTCTGCCGTAGATACCGCCGATTGTTACGATTTCGTCGCCAACCTGCAAACTGTCACGCATTTTCTTTTCTTCTTTTTGTTTTTTGCGCTGCGGACGGATTAAGAAAAACCACATTGCACCAAAGATTACAACCAAGTAGATAATCATACCGATTGTACCCATACCGCCTGCACCTGTAGTTTGTGCAGCTTCAAGAGTAAGCATATTAAAATTCATTTGTTTTTCCTCCAAAAAATAATCTTAGAGTATTATACAGTATGTTTTTAATATTTGCAAGTAAAATATAAAATTTAACACAAAATTAATATAAAGGTTTAATGTAGCATGCAGCTCCTGCAACAGCTTCAGTGTATGCACCATCTAAATTTTCAAATGTTATCATTGAAAACGGTAAAGCAAATCCCTCTACTTCATCCTCTTCAAATATTTCTTCAAGTGTTCCTAAATAATATAATACATAACTGTTTCCGTCATAATCAACAATATGTATATACGTCAAAGAACTGTCTTCAGATTCTTCAATATCTATTACATATCCATTAACAGCAATAAGTTTATCATCATATTTTGAAATGTTTTTTGATAAATGTGAATAACCTATTTCTTTATTTACATAATCGCTCATAGTACCGCTAATACTGTCATTACCAGGGAAAAAGTTTTCATGTTCTTTCATAAAATTGATAGCATCTTCTGAAATTGTTATATCAGATTGCATTTCTGCTATCGATTTATAAGTTTCTGCAACAGAAGAATCAACATTGACAGTCGAAGAAGTTTCACTATTAATTCCAAAATTATCTGAATTACTCCCTGTTGCCTCTTCATCGCCGCCAGATACTGCCACAACGACAATTATAATAAGCAATAACAGATAAAACCACACGCTTTTATAAATTGGTTTTTTGTTTTTATTGCCGCAATTAGGACAAATTTTTGCATTAGCTGAAATTTCGTTTCCGCATGCTTTACAGTTAATCATTTTCGTTTTCATTTTACATCCTCCGTTTTTTCGAAAATTTCCTGTTGTCATCAATTATACATATATTTGTATGTGATGTCAAGTACATATTTTCGTATGTATGTTAAATTTTAACCGAGGTGATAAAATGACATATTATACAGAACGGTTAAAAGAAATTAGAAACTATAACGATATTCCGCAAAAAGCGATTGCTGCCGAATTAAAAATCAGTCAACAACACTACAGTATGTATGAAAATGGTAAAAGAATTTTAAATGCCGAACAAATTATAACTATATGTAAAAAATACAATGTTAGTTCAGATTATCTTTTAGGGCTTTCTGATGAATTTTCAACTTTAAAATAATTAAAAGCTATCTCACCAAAATTATAAGTGAGATAGCTTTTTTAACTATATTCTTTTAGCGTAAATAATTTCCTTTTCACGCTTAAATTCCGCAAAATTGCCGTTATCAAGCGCATTTCGGATATCTTCCATAAGGTGATTATAAAACCACAGATTGTGCATTACAAGAAGTCTTTGGGAAAGCATTTCCTGACTTTTCAGCAAATGGCGGATATATGCCCTACTATATCTTGAACACACAGGACAACCGCAGTTTTCGTCAATAGGTCGCATATCATATTTGTACTTTTCGTTGTTGATATTGATAATACCCTCTGACGTAAACAAGTGACCGTGACGGGCATTACGGCTTGGCATTACACAATCAAACAAATCTACACCGCGTTCAACTGCATTAAGAATGTTTGCAGGTGTGCCAACCCCCATTAAGTAACGAATTTTTTCCTTTGGCATATGAGGAGTTACGTTTTCTATTATTTCGTACATAACTTCACTCGGCTCACCTACCGCAAGGCCACCAATAGCATAACCGTCAAGGTCTAAATCAGCAATTTCTTTCATATGATTAATTCGTAAGTCTTTATAGGTGCAGCCTTGATTTATGCCAAATAGCATTTGTTCGCGGTTTATGGTGGTTTCAAGGGAGTTGAGTTCTTGCATTTTGGCTTTGCAACGCTTAAGCCAACGAGTAGTCCGCTCACACGATGCTTTTGAATATGAATACTCAGCAGGGTTTTCAACACATTCGTCAAACGCCATTGCAATGGTAGAACCTAAGTTTGACTGAATTTGCATACTTTCCTCAGGCCCCATAAAAATGCGCTTACCGTCAATATGCGAAGCAAAGGTTACACCCTCTTCCTCAATTTTGCGTAAAGAAGAAAGCGAAAACACCTGAAAACCGCCGCTATCGGTTAAAATAGGGCCGTCCCAAGTGGAAAATTTATGCAGTCCGCCGCATTCTTTTACAACCTCATCACCAGGTCGGATGTGCAAATGGTAGGTATTAGAAAGCATTACCTGACAACCGAGTGTTTTAAGGTCTTCGGCAGATACCGCGCCTTTTATTGCGCCGCAGGTAGCAACATTCATAAAAGCGGGAGTTTGAACCGTTCCCCTGTTTGTCACAAATTCGCCCCTACGGGCAGAATTTTCTTCTTTTAATAATTTATACATAACTACTCCTGAGTATTTAAAATTCTAAGTATATCGGCGGGAGTTTCGGCTACAAAATCGGCACCGCATTCTTTAAATTCTTCTAAACTGCCAAATCCATATAAAACACCCATAGTAGCGAGTGAATTAGCTTTACCACCTTCAATATCGTGATGGCGGTCACCAATCATAACTGCTCTGCTTTTATCTTCTACACCACCACGTTTTAAGGCAACAGCAATAATATCCGATTTATAGTTAAGACTTCCATCGAAAGTTGCGCCAACAACGCAGTCAAAATACTTTGCTAAACCAAAATGTTCTAATATAATATTAGCATATTTTTCAGGCTTAGATGTTGCTAAAATCAATTTTTTACCTTGGTTTTTTAGGGTGGATAGCACATCCTTTATATCATCATAAACCTCGTTTTCGTAAATACCCGTTACGCTAAAAAATTCACGATAGTAAACCACAGCTTGTTCGGCATCCTCTTTAGAAAAACCGTAAAATTCAGCAAACGAATCAACAAGCGGAGGACCTATAAAACAATATAGTTCCTTTTGGTCATTGACCTTTATGCCAAATTTTTGAAGCGCATACATAACGCCGTTGGTAATACCAATAGCGGGGTCGGTTAAAGTACCGTCTAAATCAAATAAAATATATTTGAACATAATTTTTTCTCCCAAAAACGTATATTGAATAATAAACAATTTCGGCGTCTGAAAAGCCAACAATATATATTCGTGCCATAGGCACACCTTAACTCTTCACTATTCACTTTTCACTCTTCACTGTATAAATGGCAACGCCATTTATACTATCAGCATCGCATCGCCGAAACTGAAAAATCTGTATTTTTCTTTTACGGCAATATTATAAGCGTTCATTGTGTTTTCATATCCCGCAAAGGCAGAAACCAACATAATAAGCGTACTTTCGGGTAAATGGAAATTGGTTACAAGTCCGTCCATACATTTAAACTCATACCCTGGGTAAATGAAAATGCTTGTATCATCGCTACACTCTTTAATTTCGCCGAATTTTTGCATTGCGCTTTCAACAGTTCGGCAGCTTGTAGTTCCGACACAAATCACCCTGCCACCGTTTTTGTTGGTTTCGTTTATAATATCGGCAGTTTCTTTAGAAATACTGTAATGTTCCGAATGCATTTTATGTTTTGTTACATCTTCTACCTTAACAGGTCTGAATGTGCCAAGACCAACGTGTAAAGTAACATAGGCAATATTTACGCCCATATCCTTTAGTTCGTTTAACATTTCATTTGTAAAATGAAGTCCCGCTGTTGGTGCCGCCGCCGAGCCTAACTCTTTTGAATAAACCGTTTGGTAACGCTCTTTATCGTCAAGTTTTTCCTTTATATAAGGTGGTAACGGCATTTGACCGACTTGGTCTAATACAGCGAAAAATTCGCCTTTAGCTTCAAATTTTAAAATTCGGTTACCATCAGGCAAAACTTCGATTACTTTTGCTGAAAGTTTATCAGAAAATTTAAATTCGTACCCCTCTTTTGCTTTTTTTCCGGGGCCCGCTAAACATTCCCAAGTATTAATTTCTCTTTGCTTTAAAAGTACAAATTCAACCACTGCACCTGTGTCACACCTTGTACCGTAAATTCGCGCAGGAAGTACACGCGTGTTGTTAAGTACCAGACAGTCACCTTTCTTTAGGTAATCCTTTAAACTGTCAAATCTGGTATGGCAAATGTTACCGTTTTGTCGCGATAACATAAGCAGTCGCGAATGGTTTCTTTGTTCAATCGGGGTTTGAGCAATAAGTTCTTCGGGTAAATTGTAAAAAAAATCGCATGTTTTCATTTATAGCCTTAACTTTCATTCAAAATTATTTGACAAATAATATCGTCAATGTTATTATTTAATATATTATATTGTAAATTTATAATTATATCAAGTCTAAATTTACACGCTTTGAAAGGATGTCTATTATGAAAAAATACAATGTTGGTATAATCGGCGCTACAGGTATGGTAGGTCAGCGCTTTGCTTTGTTACTCTGCGACCATCCGTGGTTTAATGTTACTTGCCTTGCCGCAAGCCAAAGAAGTGCAGGCAAAAGTTACGAAGATGCCGTAGGTAACCGTTGGGCTATGACTTCGCCGATGCCCCAAAATCTTAAAGATATGGTTGTTTACGATGCTGTTGAAGATATTGAAACTATCGTTTCTAAGGTTGATTTTGTCTTCTGCGCAGTTGATATGAAAAAAGACGAAATTAAAGCATTGGAAGAAAAATATGCAAAGTTAGAATGTCCCGTTGTTTCGAATAACTCGGCTCATAGATTTACACCCGATGTGCCAATGATTATTCCCGAAATCAACGACGACCACGCTGAAATTATACACGCGCAAAGAAAACGCCTTGGTACTAAAAAAGGCTTTATTGCAGTTAAATCAAACTGCTCACTTCAAAGTTATGTACCTGCTCTTTATCCGCTTGATAAATTCGGTATCGATAAAGTATTAGTTTGTACATATCAGGCAATTTCCGGTGCCGGTAAAACCTTTGAACGCTGGCCCGAAATGGTTGATAACGTAATCCCCTATATCGGCGGCGAAGAAGAAAAGAGCGAAAAAGAACCGCTTAAAATCTGGGGTAAAATTGAAATCGGTGAAATTGTTCCCGCAAATGAACCCAAATTTACTGCACAATGTTTGCGCGTTCCCGTTTCTGACGGTCATATGGCGGCAGTTTTCGTAACATTCAAAAACAAACCCGAAAAGCAAGAAATCTTAAACGAATGGGAAAACTTTGCAGGTGCTCCTCAAGAGTTGGAACTTCCCCACGCACCTAAAAAATTCCTCAACTACTTTACCGAAGATAATATGCCCCAAACCAAACTCTGTCGCGACCTTGAAGGCGGTATGGCGGTTTCGGTTGGCCGTCTTCGTGAAGACAGTCAGTATGACTATAAATTTGTTTGTCTTTCCCACAATACTTTAAGAGGCGCTGCAGGTGGTGCTGTCTTACTTGCTGAATTACTTTGTGCTAAAGGTTATATGGACTAATTTTTTAGGAGTGATTTTGTGAAAAAGCAAATTTTTAAAGGTGCTGCAACGGCGCTCGTAACCCCTATGAATCCTGACGGTAGCGTTAATTTCGGCCGTTTGAAATCTCTTGTTGATTCGCAGATTAAATCAGGAATTGATGCTCTTGTAATTTGCGGTACAACCGGTGAAAAGTCAACTTTGCGGTATGATGAACACTTAAAAGTAATCGAAGTTGCTGCAAAATCCGCTAATAAAAGAGTACCCATTATCGCAGGTACCGGAAGTAATGATACGGTCTATTCGGTAGAACTTTGTAATGATGCCGAAAAATTGGGAGCGGATGCCTTTTTAATGGTTGCACCCTACTATAACAAAACTTCGCAAACTGGTCTTGTTGCGCATTATAACTACATTGCAGACCGTGTAAACAAACCGATAATTCTTTACAATGTACCCTCGCGTACGGGTGTAAATATAGAACCTGCAACCTATAAAGAATTATCCAAGCATCCAAATATTGTTGCTACCAAAGAGGCTTCGGGCAATATTTCGCAAATTGCCGAAATAAAATATCTTTGTGGGGATGACTTAGAACTTTATTCAGGAAATGACGACCAAATTATCCCCCTTATGTCGCTTGGCGGTATTGGTGTTATTTCGGTACTGTCCAATATTTTGCCGCGCGAAACGCACGATATTTGTATGAAATATCTTTCGGGCGAAACCAAGGAAGCAAGTGATTTGCAGGTTAAATATATCGGACTTATAAACGCGCTGTTTTCGGATGTTAACCCAATACCTGTAAAACAGGCTATGAATTTAATGGGGTTAGATGTTGGTCCTTGCAGACTGCCTCTATACCCAATGAACCAAAACAAACTTGATAATTTAAAACAAAAACTTATTGAATGTAATTTAATTTAACGGATGTGAAATAATGATAAAAGCAATACTTGTAGGTGCTTGCGGAAAAATGGGCGGATTTATTTCCGAATGTGCAAAAAATGACAGTCAAATTAAAGTTGTAGCCGGTGTTGATAAAATTAATAACGGTAAAGATTTCCCGATTTTTTCAAGTTTTAGCGATATTAACATAGAAGCAGATGTTATTATTGACTTTTCAAACGTAGCACTGCTTGATGACATTTTAGATTATGCTAAATATAAGAATATGCCTGTTGTTATTGCAACGACAGGATATTCCCCCAGCCAAATTGAAAAAATCAAAGAATATTCCAAAATTATTCCGATATTCTTTACCTTTAATATGTCAATCGGCGTTAATTTGCTTTGCTCTTTAGCGCAAAAAGCCGCAAAAATTTTAGGTGGGGACTTTGATATCGAAATTATCGAAAAACACCATAACCAAAAAATTGACGCGCCGTCAGGTACTGCAATTATGCTTGCAAACGCGATAAATATTCAGTTTGGCGACACACTTAATTACGAGTATGACCGCCATTCAAAGCGCAACAAACGTCCCAAAAACGAAATCGGTATCCACTCTGTAAGGGGCGGCACAATCGTTGGCGAACACGATGTTGTTTTCGCAGGCAGAGATGAAGTTATCACCCTTTCGCACCAAGCCCTTTCAAAAGAAGTTTTTGCGGTTGGTGCTTTACGCGCCGCAAAATTCCTTTACGAACAAAACGCAGGGCTTTACGATATGAACAGTATTATGGATTTTAGTTAATAATAATTTAAACGGAGTGTAAATACACTCCGTTTTTTTAATAATATTTTCCGTTATTATTCGAAATTAATTCTAATGCCGTATTACTTACCAACTGAAAAAACTTGGGATTAAGTTCATAAATAAACTTTTTACCTTTATAATTGCCAATAATCACCTGTAAATCGCTTAACATTTGTATATGATAATGTAAGGAATTCGGCGGTACTCCAAGACGGCGCGCAAGTTCTGAAGGATAACTGCTATTATTTTTTAAAATACGGATAATTTCACAACGGGTAGGGTCTGAAAAGATTTTTCCTACTGTTTCAAGCTCCAAGGTTGGTAAATCACAAGCTATATAATCAATAGAAAGAAAATCATATTCTGTTCCAATTGTTATATACTTAATGCCCTCCAAATCAACCATATAAATAACTGCCGGATTAAGTAAAACGGGTGTTATTACAATCTTATCATCATCTTTTACTAAACCTGTACGTAATAAATTTTTAGACAACACTTCAGTATTACAGCATATTTCATAAGCTTTATTTATAGCATATTTATTATTTATACAAATGCGTCTAAAAACCTCTAATGTCTTTTTTGCAAAGCAGACTATTCTTTTAGTATATTCTTCACGCTCTACCAACATTGAAAGCAAGAGCTTACGCAATTCTTCAGTAATTTCCATTTTTAAACAATATTTTACTGCATCCATGCCATGTTTTAAAAGTTCACGGTAAAAATCTAAACAGTTTGCATTATTATCAGCAGTTATAAGTATGCGTGCCGTCATTTCATCGGGGTTATCAACAAAAATTTTATCAATAATTTCTTCGGTAGTGATAAATTGGTTTTCACTATCGGAGAGCAGCAACCTACGACAATTGGTAAACAAAGAAAGTTTATGAGATTCATTGGCAAATAACGGTAAAAGGTCGATATACTCCTTTAACTCTGTTTCAAGACTTTTTTTCATACCCGCAACAAGTTTTGAAAGCTGTTCTACTTTATAAAAATTTCTTTTTTGCAATACATCTGACATCAGCACAAAGGTATAACCGTACTCTTCTCTTTCGGAATAATCGTTATTAATTGTAATAAAAGGCATTAAAATACCCCCTTATATTTCGAAATCGTTTTCTATATTCTAACATATTCGAAAACAAAAGTCAAGTATTACAAAAAAAGTTGACAGTATATTCCTAATATGTTATATTAATTTATACTAAGATGTTTTTAAACCTCGGAGGAACAAATGCGGAATTTAAAAAAGAACAAAAAAGAAAAATTAGGCTTTAAAAAAACGTTATCAAACAATTTTTTTGCGCTTTCTTCTATTTGGAAATCATCACCAAGCTATTTAATTGTTTATCTCACTGCTTCTGTTTTTGGCGGTGTACTTGACTTTCTTTCCGAAGGATATTTGCTTCGAAAAGCAATAAACAGTATTGAAAGCGGCGAAAATATAGATGATGTATTTTATTTTGTCGCTATTTTAGGAATTATCAGCTGTATATTTGTCCTTTCAAATAACTGGTTTTGGCAAGTAATGTCACCACCAAGACAAAGAAAAATAGCGTCATATATCGAAAAAATGTTATTCAAGAAATCGGCAGAAGTTGAACTTACCTGCTATGAAAATCCTGAATTTTATGATAAATACGTTCGTGCTATGGACGAAGCATATGGCAGAATGATGCGTGTAATGCACTCCGTTGATATGCTGATATACAGGATTATTGCTTTGCTTGCGAATTCTATGCTTTTATTCATAATTGATCCATATCTAATTATTTTCGCATTTATTCCGTTTATTTTCGGATATTTTAAGCGCTTAAAAAATGTAGC
>JAZSDM010000111.1:0-4365 GCA_045531145.1 Acutalibacteraceae bacterium
TTCATATTGCCCGAACCGTGCGGTATTTTGCAAATTTCATCAAAAAAATAAAATACCCTTTCGGTACTTATGTTTTTATACGGCATTTAATTTCCTCCGAAAGAAAAATTAATCACAAATTATTTTATCATAAAATCGGCACTTTAGCAAGTGTTAAGATACCTGCCAAATATATTTAATGCGTAAAGGTTTATTGAGTTTTTTGGCGCAATTTATCATTGATGCTGTGCCTTTACTCTTGCCGTCCCAAAAGCATATAACATAGTCTGCGATTTCTGCCATTTGTTTGTTTCGCTTTGGTCCTGCTGCTTTCCCGTGCTTTTTCCATTCAGCAGGGTATCTTTCGGTTTTAAATCCGTTTTCTTTAGCATAGCGTTCACCCAACATATCCGCGCCCTTACAACCGCCCGAAATAAAAATCAAGGTATACTTTTTTCTTATTTCGCTTATGCAAAAATCTATATATTCTTTAGCTTCTTCATAATTATTATAATTTCTGCACCCCGCAACCACAATTCGTTTTATCATACATATCACTCCTTAAATCTACACATACTATACACCACAAATAGTGTAAAATCAATACATCTAATTGAGTGTAATGTAATATGGTTTCGAGGTGTTTATATGAAAACATATTACGATAGGTTAAGGGATTTACGGGAAGATAGGGATTTAACCCAAGCAGATGTTGCAAAAGTTTTAAACACAACACAGCAGGTTTATTCAAGATATGAAAAGGGTATCAATCAAATTCCTATACATCATTTAATTACTTTATGTAAATTTTATAAAGTTTCGTCTGATTATATTTTGGGTTTAAAGTGATAAAAGCCTCCCTTGTGTAAAGGGAGGTGGCAAAACTTTAGTTTTGACGGAGGGATTGTTACGGACAGAAAACATAATAAAAATATCGTGCCTGCCGCAAGAATTCTTCGTAAGAATATGACAAAAGAAGAGAGACATTTGTGGTATGACTTTCTTCGCACATATCCAATTAAGTTTTTAAGGCAAAAACCTCTTGGTAAATATATTGCAGATTTTTATTGCGCAAAAGCTAAAATTATAATTGAACTTGACGGTTCGCAACATTATGAAGAAATAAATATAGAAAAAGACACCCAAAGAACAACATATTTAGAGCAATACGGAATAAAGGTTATACGAATACCTAATAATGAGGTTAATCAAAATTTTAAAGGGGTTTGTGAATATATTGATAATATTGTTAAACAATCCCTCAGTCGCTAAAGCGACAGCTCCCTTTACACAAGGGAGCCTTTTGGTTTTTAAAAATTGTAATAGTGTTTTAATCCATTATGTCGCGATCGCGTTCACGAATTGTGCCTGTGTTGGCATCTATTTCATAGCTGTATTCGGTGTTGCCTGAATTGAAATCAACTTCGTAAACCAAAACGCCGTCATCTCTGTCAAGTTCGATTCTGTAGTTATTGATGTCAGAGTCCTTTAGTTTTGCTCTATTAAGGGCAATTTCTTTTGCTTGTTCACGGCTGATTGCAGGGTTTGCAGTCAGCGAAGCATTATCCGTACCGTTTTGGGTGGACTGCATTCCGCTTTGTATATCCGAAATCATATTATCGGAATTATTGCCGTTCATATTGTTATTACTGCTTGAATTATTTTCGCCGCAACCTGTGAGTGACAGAATAAGTGTTAACGCAAAAATTGAAATAAAAATTTTTCTTTTCATTATAACTCCTCCTTACTTGAGTCATATTAGTATTCTGCCGATTTTATAAAAAAATACAGGAAAGTCTTACGGAAAGACTTTCCTGTGTTTTGAAATTATTTAAAATCATCCCAAAACAAAAAGCCTCCCTTGTGCAAAGGGAGGTGGCAAAATCATAGATTTTGACGGAGGGATTGTAATTTGCAACAAAACAATCCCCCAGTCATTTTTTTAAAATGTCACACTATGGCAAGTATCAACATCGCTTGTAACGCATAGCGTATTGAAAATAGTGGTGAAATGTGATATAATTAACTTACCGATAAACTTGAATTTGACAAAGGAGTGTGAATGTATGAAAAAGTTGATAGCATTAGTTTTATCATTGGTCTGTGTGTTGTCATTGGTTGGGTGTAATAATGATGATGTAAAATATGACCTACCACTTATGGTAATGATTGATGGTGTTTTATATGAAAATACAGGTAACGAAAGCGACAGACTGAAAACTGACATTATGACATTTGATGGTGAAATTACTTCTGAGGTTAATGGTACGGAGTTTCCTGTTGAAAATGACCAATCTAATTTTGGAACAGGCTATTTATATGTTTTTGGAGATAAAAACACAGTTGAGGTGCTGGTTGATAATGCTTTTTGGATTTTTGAGCCTAACGAACCCAAAGAGTAAAGCAGTTAGACCAATTCCAATTTGTCGAATATAAAAGGGTGTATGGGGGAAAATCCCCATACACCCTTTATTTTTTGGTAAAATACCACTTGCAATCCCACTACATATATTTTTTATTGCTATTTAAAATCTAAAATCCCACCCAGAATCCCACCATTAAACAAAAAACAGGCACGGAACAAAATCCGTGCCTGTTGGTTTAAATTCTCGAAAACCCTTTATTTATGCGGTTTTTCGCTTATTTGAAGTATCTATTGAGAAGACCTTCAAATGCCTTACCGTGGCGAGCCTCGTCACGTGCCATTTCGTGAACGGTGTCGTGAATCGCGTCAAGTCCTAATTCTTTTGCAAGTTTTGCAAGTTCGAATTTGCCGAGTGTTGCACCGTTTTCAGCGTCTACACGCATTTCAAGGTTTTTCTTGGTGCTATCGGTTACAACTTCGCCCAAAAGTTCGGCAAATTTTGCTGCGTGTTCTGCTTCTTCGTATGCGGCTTTTTCCCAATAAAGACCGATTTCGGGATAGCCTTCTCTGTGTGCTACGCGAGCCATTGCAAGATACATACCAACTTCGCAACATTCACCGTTGAAGTTTTCGCGAAGACCTTCAATAATTCTTTCGTCAACACCTTTTGCTACGCCAACAACGTGTTCAGCAGCCCAACTTTTTTCGCCTGCTTGTTCTTGGAATTTTGATGCAGGAGCGTGGCAGATTGGGCATTCGTTGGGAGCCGCGTCACCTTCGTGAGTATAACCGCAGATAAGACATACATATTTTTTCATTTTTATTTCCTCCAAAGTAATTAATTTTTTGTTTGACAGTTTTTACAGATACCGTACGCTACATAAATTGAAGTTTCGGTTAAAAAACCGTGTTGTTTTGCTAAATCAGACATAATATCCTTTTCAAGTCGTAAATCGTGGATTTTGCCGCAATGTTTACAGTGCAGATGCAGGTGAGGGGAAATGTCACCGTCGAAATGTTCGAAACCGTCACCAACATTAAGACTTAAAATTTCGCCCGAAGCACTCAGCGCCGATAAATTGCGGTAAACCGTACCGAGACTTATATTAGGTATTCGCTGTTTAACCTCTTGGTAAATCCAATTTGCTGTAGGGTGAGTATCCGTCCCGCGCAGAACTTCTAAAATGGTTTCACGCTGTCGGGAATAATGTTTCATAGTATCACTCCTAAAACAGTAATGATTACTACTTTTATTATATACATAAATTTTGATTTGTCAATACTTTTTTTGAAAAAATTATTTTTATTGACATTTTTTTTATTTTGCAATAAAATTGTATTGAGATTTAGAGAAAATTATTTGGGAGCATAAAATGGGAAATGTGATTTCAAGCTCTGTTATAAAACGGTTGCCGCGATATTACAGGTTTTTAGGTGAACTTAAAACTTTAGGTTTTACTAAAATTTCTTCGCGCGAACTGTCCGAAAGGATGGGGCTTACCGCAAGCCAGATAAGGCAGGATTTAAACTGCTTCGGCGGTTTCGGTCAACAGGGTTACGGATATAATATTGATATTTTGCAGTCGGAAATTGCAAGTATTTTAGGTCTTGATAAACCTAAAAGTATAATACTTGTAGGTGTCGGAAATTTAGGCCGCGCCGTTACAATGCATATGAATTTCGAATCAAAAGGATTCTACCTTACAGGTCTTTTTGATGCTAAAGAATCGCTTGTGGGTCAGATTGTAAAAAATCAACCGATAAGAAGTACAGATACTTTAGACGAATTCTGCCGCGAAAATTTACCGCAAGCGGCTATACTTTGTATACCAAAAGAGGCTGCCGAAAAAATTTCAAAACAACTTATTAAATTGGGTATTAAATGTTTTTGGAATTTTAGTCACTATGACTTAACGGTTGAAAATCCCGATGTTAAGGTTGAAAATGTTCACTTGGGGGATAGTTTAACAAGACTTTCCTATAAAATGACTAATGATTAAAAAAAGTATGAGGAAAATTCC
>JAZSDM010000052.1:0-6380 GCA_045531145.1 Acutalibacteraceae bacterium
TGGTCGAGGTGACAGGACTTGAACCTGCGGCCTCTGCGTCCCGAACGCAGCGCTCTACCAAACTGAGCCACACCTCGATAATATTAAATTTTTATAAAATCTATAATTTGTGCAGTCAGTTTACACGCGCTGCTACGCAACTTACTCTTGCGGTTACCGAAGACTCGATACTGCCGTATCTCGCTTTTCGACCGCTGCGCTTTTTCGTTCTCCTTCAATCCGCCACAGGCGGCAGTCGAACTCAAAGCTACCAAACTGAGCCACACCTCGATAATATTAAGTTTGCACCTGAATTCAAACGCAATAGTAATTATACCCTTGTTTTAATAAAAAGTCAAGTTGAATTTTAAATCAAAGTTCAAATAAATGAGTTTCCTGAAATACAGAAACAGCCATCATTACAAGCGAAATAGTACTTGGCTTGAAAACTGTATATTTAAGTGAATAATTGTCAATTTTCTAATTGGTTGACATTTATTTTTTCAATATGTTATAATCACTTAGCGAGGTGAAGAAAGTGAAGCAAAAAACCGTAAATTTAATATTCTGTGCGCTTTTTACTGCTGTAATTTCGGTTCTTGCGCAGATTTATATTCCCACACCGTTTTTTCCAATTACATTACAAACTTTTTCTATAGCCCTTTGCGGATATACTCTGGGTACTAAAAACTCTTTTCTTTCGGTTTTAACATATATTCTTTTAGGCATTCTGGGCGCACCGATTTTTTCGGGATTTTGCGGCGGTTTTCACCACATTTCAGAGCCTGCAGGCGGATTTATAATAGGTTTTTTGCCGTTAACCATTCTTTGCGGAGCATCACTTAAAACCAAAGGCAATTTCAAAAAAATTCTCTTTGGAATTTTGGGTGTATTGGTTATGTACATCATCGGAATAATTCATTTTTGTTCTTTAACAGGTGCAAAAATTTTAAGCCCTGCTATTTTGGTTTTTGTAATAACTTTTATAAAGGATATTGCAATTTGCGTTTTGGCTTTTTATATTTCTAAAATAATAAGAAAAAGAATGTTCAACTAAAAGACACCCGAAAAGGTTTTTTCCTTTTCGGGTGTATTATCTTCCGAATTCCGAATTAAATTAAGCTTTTCCGACCGAACCGAAAAGTTCCATTTTTTCTTTAACGGTGTCTTTTATTGCCTGTGTACCGTCAGCCAAAAGTTTTCTGGGGTCAAAGCCTTTGCCTTGAAGGTCTTTACCTGCCTCAATATACTTACGGGTAGCTTCAGCAAATGCTAACTGACATTCGGTGTTAACATTAATTTTAGAAACACCTAAAGAAATTGCTTTCTTTATCATATCAGAAGGGATACCTGTGCCGCCGTGGAGAACTAACGGCATATCACCTGTAAGTTGCTGAATAGCATCAAGAGTATCAAAACTGAGGCCTGCCCAATTTTCAGGATATTTACCGTGAATATTACCGATACCTGCTGCTAACATTGTTACGCCTAAATCGGCAATCATTTTACATTCTTTGGGGTCTGCAACTTCGCCGTTGCCTACAACACCGTCTTCTTCACCGCCGATAGCGCCAACTTCTGCTTCAAGGGAGAGACCTAATTTGTCACAGGTTTCAACCAATTCTTTGGTTTTTGCAAGGTTTTCTTCAATCGGGTAATGTGAACCGTCAAACATAACAGAAGAGAAGCCTGCTTCAATACATTTTTTAGCGCCTTCGTAACTGCCATGGTCAAGGTGTAATGCAACGGGAACGGTAATTCCAAGTTCTTCAAGCATTCCGTTTACCATACCAACTACGGTTTTATAACCGCACATATACTTGCCTGCGCCTTCGGATACACCGAGGATTACAGGAGAATTAAGTTCTTGCGCGGTTTGAAGAATGGCTTTAGTCCATTCAAGGTTGTTAATGTTAAATTGACCTACGGCATATTTGCCTGCCTTTGCTTTATTAAGCATTTCTTTTGCGGATACTAACATTTTTATTCCTCCAATTGATTTTATCCCATTTATTGTATACCAATTTTGCCCTAAAATCAAGGGTTATTTGCAACTATCGGTAAGAACTTTTTCGGGTTTTTCTTCAAGCAATTCGGGATTTGCAAGATATTTCTTCATTGTTTTGAAAGCGGTTGCAAAATAACTGCCCGAACAAATGCGTTCATCCATTGTAACGCCGATAGGCAAACTGCGTTCGAAAACAATTTCTCCGCCCTTGCGTTTGGGAACTTCGCGCAGATTACCCATTGCCATAAAGATACTGGTAGTTCCAAATTCGTAACAGTGGTGGTAAATGTGGTTTGTGCGGATAGAAGCCAAGTTTGTAATACCTAAACTCATATGGAAGGGCGACATATCAATAATAGCTTTAGGTAAAAGTCCGTGCCTATCCAAAAATTTAAATAATTTAACACCAACAGTTAAAAGACCGGGGAAACTTAAAAGTATTCTTATAATTTTTTCGGTTTTATTGTTTTCGGGAGCGGTCTGGTTTTCGGTTACGTATGTATTAATGGTGTTATTAACGTCAAAAATAGTATCGGTAGGTTGAAAGTACATTTTTGACATTGTACCGTTATGGTCTTTTAAAGACTTCAAAACAACCATACCAACGGCAAATTCGTTTCGGGTATAAACCTTTTTATTAACAATAAAACGGTTAAGTTCGGGAAATTCAGCTGCTGTGCGAAGGTATGCCGCAATAACCAACGCCATATGGCTTATGTTAATGCCCTCTTTACGTTTTTTGTTTACGTATACTTGCATAGGTTCATAAGGTATGTCAATGGTGGTCATATTCATTGAATCAATACGCTTATCCATAATGTGTGCCGCAACGCGATACATGGGATCGGTGTTTTTAAGTCTTCTTCCGTCTGCTCTCATAAAATACCTCTTATGTCGAAATTTGTAATTTAATGATACCATATTTTTTGAAATTTTACAATCATTTTTTAATAATTAGTGTTTAAAATCACTTGTTATATTTTAGTATATATGTTATACTAACTATGTATATTTATATAAATTTGCTCCATAATAAATGCGGGGTGAATTTGATGAATGAAAATAATTCAAAAGAAAATAAAAATACCGAGGAAATAAAAGAATTTGGTTCAATTACAGCCTTTTCGGGAAAACATAAAATTTATTGTCTTACCGTAATCGGCGAAATTGAAGGGCATAATGTTCTGTCGGAACAAACCAAGACTACTAAGTACGAGCATATTATCCCGCAATTAGTGGCTGTTGAAGAATCCAAGGAAATTGAAGGTTTGCTTGTAATACTTAATACTGTCGGCGGTGATGTTGAAGCAGGGCTTGCCATTGCAGAACTCATTTCGGGTATGAAAAAACCGACGGTGTCTTTTGTTTTAGGCGGCGGTCATTCGATTGGTGTTCCGTTAGCGGTGTCGGCAAAGCGTTCATTTATTGCGCCGTCCGCTACTATGACTGTTCATCCCGTAAGAACAAACGGACTTGTAATAGGTGTTCCGCAAATGTTCAATCATTTTGCGCGTATGCAGGATCGCATAACCGATTTTGTTTCAAGAAATTCGGGTATTTCTAAAGAACGCCTCACCGAACTTATGATGAACACGGGCGAAATGGTTACTGATGTTGGCTCGGTACTGTCGGGCGAAAAGGCGGTAAAAGAAGGTCTTATTGACGAAATAGGAACGCTTAACCGCGTAATTGAAGGTCTTTACGATTTAATAGAAAACAAAGCATAGCTTTGCTATGCTACATAAGGAGTAAATTATGGCAAAAAGAAGGACGAGCAGGAAAACTGCTGCAAAAAAACAAGCGGCTCAAAATGCCGCACAAAGACAATTGCAATCGGTAATATGGTTTGCGGTTGCAATATTCTTACTTTGTATAGTTTTTATAAAGGGGCAAAATGTTTGGTCCCTGATACATAATTTCATTTTTGGAATATTCGGTATAACAGCATATTTTTATCCGTTTTTACTTGGATTTATTGCTGTAATGTCGGCTATGGATAAAATGGGAAATTCAATCAGGGCAAAGATTATTGAGGGCAACATAATCGTTGTGCTTATAGGTTCCCTTGTTGATATTTTTTCAAAACACGCAGATGTTAACTTCTGGCAACATTTAGCAAATGCTTATAATACAGGTGTTGCAGTTAAAAGCGGCGGTTTTTTAGGTGCGCTTATAGGTCAGCCCATTTATTTGGCTTTCGGTAAAACGGGTGCGGCAATAACCGTGATTTTGCTTATTTTCGTTTTGCTTATGATTCTTACAGGTACTACCCTTATAACATTCTTCACTACAGTTGCAAAACCCGTTAAATCCATACAGCAACAGGCTGAAACTGCATATCAGGAAAGAATGGAAAGAGAAGAAAACGGCTTAAAGGTTATAAAAGGCTTTAACGTGGATATCCCTGTGGATGACAGCCTCGAACAGCAAAAGAAAAATAAGAACAAACTGTCACCCAAGCAGAAAAAAGTGGTTGATACATATTACGGAAACGAAGTTTCGGTAGAAAAAGAAAATTACGGCATTTCTTATCCCGAAGGCAGCGAGGATAAAGAAAAATTGGATACTGCCCTTAAAACTGCCGAGGAAGAGGCTATAGTTATAGATGTTAAAGCCGAAACCGAAAGTTTCACTCAGGATGTGGAAGATGGTATTGAAACTTCAACCGATAAAGGTTATGATTATCCGCCGTTATCATTACTTAAAGAACCTAAAATTTCAAACGGTGTGGTTGGTGAAGACAATGCTGTTACAGCAGAACATTTGGTAAACACTTTAAGAAGTTTTGGTGTAGAAACAAGGATTGTTGATATCAGCCGCGGTCCTACCGTTACCAGATACGAACTTCAACCCTGCGCAGGCGTAAAAATCAGTAAAATCACCGCTTTGGCGGACGATATTGCTTTAAATCTTGCCGCAGGTAATGTGAGAATTGAAGCACCTATTCCCAATAAAGCGGCAGTAGGTATTGAAGTGCCCAACAAAGAGAAGAACGCCGTAGGCATTCGGGAAATACTTGAAGCGCCTGAATTTGTTGCGGCTAAAAGCAAACTTACGGTGGCTTTGGGTAAGGATATAAGCGGTAATATCATTACTGCCGATATTGCAAAAATGCCGCACGGACTTATTGCAGGTGCTACAGGTTCGGGTAAATCGGTTTGTACAAACTCGATTATTATAAGCCTTTTGTATAAAAACACACCCGACGAATTAAAACTTTTGCTTATTGACCCTAAAACAGTTGAATTTGAACCCTATAACGGTATACCTCACCTTTTGGTGCCTGTTGTAACTGACCCAAGAAAAGCGGCAGGCGCACTCGGATGGGCGGTAACTGAGATGGAAAAACGTTATAAAATGCTTTCTGACCGTAAGGTGCGTAACATTGAAGAATATAACGAATTTGTTGAAACTTTGGGTGACGAAGAAGTCGAAAAAATGCCCTACATAGTAATTATGATAGACGAGTTTGCCGACTTAATGCAGACTGCTTCCAAAGAAGTGGAAGATTATATAGCCCGAATTGCCGCAAAGGCGCGTGCTGCGGGTATGCATTTGCTTTTGGCAACACAGCGTCCGTCGGTTGATGTTATTACGGGCGTTATTAAGGCAAATATCCCAACCAGAATTGCGCTTACAACCTCTTCACAGATAGATAGCCGAACAATTATTGATGCCGCAGGCGCCGAAAAACTGCTTGGAAGGGGCGATATGCTCTTTAGCCCTGTTGGTACAAATAAACCTAAACGAGTTCAGGGTTGTTTTGTAAGCAACGAAGAAATCAAAGATGTAGTCGATTTTATCAAGGGTGACAAAACTGCCGATTATGATGACGATATTATGTTTGAAATTGAACGTCAGGCGGCAGTTGAAAAGAAACAGAAGACAGGTCTCTCGGAAGACGGACCGTCGGATGACCCGATGATTAAAGAAGCAATCAAAGTTGTTGTTGAAAACGGAATGGCTTCAACTTCGCTTTTGCAAAGAAAGTTGAAGTTAGGTTATGCCCGCGCGGCGCGTATTGTTGACGAAATGGAAGAACGCGGTGTGGTAGGTCCATACGAAGGCTCAAAACCGCGTAAGGTTTTAATAACTCCTGAGCAACTTATGGAAATGGAGCTTTCTTCAAGTGATGAAGTATAACAAAGCAAAAAGGCGCAATTTATATATAATACTTGCTTGTTTGTGTGTTGTTGGTTTTATAATTTGTATTTATTTTGTTTTAAATCCTTTTGCAGATGATGAATTAAGTAATTCCCTAAACGGCAACTTTGATACGACACAAGATTTTGTAAAATTTATGGATGTGGGACAGGGTGACAGTGCCCTTATTTACAGTAACGGCTATTCTGCGGTTATTGATATGGGAGTGCCCACCGTTGCGGCAGAAATT
>JAZSDM010000017.1:0-2662 GCA_045531145.1 Acutalibacteraceae bacterium
ACAGGTGTTAAAGGATGTATTGTTGAAGAAATACAGAATATTTTACGGCAAGATGTAGAGTTTATTGCGGCTCACCCAATGGCAGGTAAGGAAGTTTGCGGTGTTGAAAACAGTGACGATGCAATTTTCAAAGGCGCAAACTATATTGTAGTACCGACCAAAAAGAATACAAAAGAGGCAATTGAACTTTGCACAAATTTGGGCGAACTTTTAGGTTTTAAACAGGTGGCAGTTTTGTCGGTAGAAGAACACGATAAAATGATAGCATTCCTGTCACAGCTTACCCACTGTATTGCGGTATCGCTTATGTGTTGCAACGATACCCCCGGTCTTGAAGCCTACACAGGTGACTCTTTTAGGGATTTAACCCGAATTGCACGTATCAACGATGAGATGTGGAGCGAACTGTTTTTGAGCAATAAGCAAGATTTGCTAAGTGAAATGGAAAAATTCCGCGCTTGCTTTGATGAGCTGTATGAAAAGATTAAAAACGGTGACCGTGACGGTATGCGAAAGATGATGAGACTTTCAACCGAAAGAAGAAAACTTTTTGATAAAAAATAGCCACATTGTTTGGAGTGAAAATATGAATATGGATTTCAAAAGAAAATTACCAATACCTAAAAAAGTAAAGGAACAGTATCCGTTAACTGATGAAATGGTTAAAATAAGACGGCAAAATGCTGACGAAATCAAGGCGATTTTTGAGGGAAGTTCTGATAAGTTTTTGCTTATAATCGGTCCTTGTTCTGCTGACCATAAAGATCCTGTACTTGAATATATTTCCCGTCTTCGTTTAGTGCAGGATGAGGTTAAAGATAAAATTGTAATTGTACCGCGTATTTATACCAATAAACCGCGTACAACGGGGGAAGGGTATAAGGGTATGCTTCATCAACCTGACCCTGAAAATGCACCCGATATGCTTAAAGGTATAATTTCTATTCGTGATTTGCATTTATCAGCACTAAGGGACTACGGTTTTTCCTGTGCAGACGAAATGCTTTATCCTGAAAACCACCGTTATTTGTCCGACTTATTGGCTTATGTGGCAATTGGCGCACGCTCGGTAGAAAATCAACAACACAGATTAACAGCAAGCGGACTTTTTGAGCCTGTTGGTATGAAAAACCCAACCAGCGGCGATATGACGGTTATGATGAATTCTATCAAAGCGGCGCAGAGTTCCCACACATTTCTTTACAGAGGTTGGGAAGTACAAAGTAATGGCAATCCTTACGCTCACGCAATTTTGCGAGGATATATTGATTTTGCGGGTAAAAGTGTTTCTAACTATCATTACGAAGATTTGCAAAAACTAAATGCGCTTTATAATGAATCGGGATTAGTAAACCCAAGCGTAATAGTTGATACTAACCACGCGAATTCGGGCAAAAAGTATTTGGAACAAATAAGAATTGCAAAAGAGGTTGTTTCCAACCGCCGCCATAATGACGATATTAAGAAACTTGTTAAGGGACTTATGATTGAAAGTTATATTGAAGACGGCGCTTGTGTGCCTTGCGAACACTGTTTCGGCAAATCAATTACCGATCCATGTTTAGGCTGGGAAAAAACCGAAAAATTAATTTTAGATATCGCTAATAAGTTGTAATAACATAGGCACAACATAAATTGTTGTGCCTGTGTTATTATTTTCTATATTTTTATGCTAATATTTGCAATATGTATTTAAATCGCTGAAACTTGCATAAAAAAGCAATAATCTTGCAACATAAGACAATTGAATTAAGGAAGGTAAACTGTTAATATATATGTGTAATATTATCTAAAATTTTAAATTTGGGATAATATATATTGTTTAATTTTGCTTATCGTTCTGAGGAACAAAAATAAATCCTACTTTTATAAAGGCTCCACTTGTCAGGGGAGCTGTCTGCGAAGCAGACTGAGGGGTAGTTTAGTAAAAAACGCTATCTCTCCCTCCGTCTTTTGCTTCGCAAAATCCACCTCCCTCATCAGATGGAGGCAAACATTATAAATATGCAAAAATAATTCCGAATTCCGAATTCCGCATTACGAATTACGAATTAAAAAACGCGCGCAATTTCAATTTACATATATTTTTTTTATGAAAGGATGACCTTAGATGAAAAACAAAATGTACAAGGTTCTTGGCGTTGTACTTTCCATCGCGTTGGTGTTAACAGCAGTATTCTGCTTACCTGCTGTAGCTGAAGACGCCACAGATGAAGCAACAACTATGGACTATTACGTACAAAGCCCGGGTTATGCCGTACTTGAAGCTGAGGGATATGCAGATTCCACAGACAGAGGTGACGGTTCAAAACAAAATCCTGCCCATACTGTAGTGGACCTCGTGAAAATTATAGGCGACAGTCTTACTGCAAACGACACTGTAAATGTTCATATTATGCAGAGGGACGACTGGAATGTTTATTACCCTGAAGGCACAACTTCAGAAACAGATTCCTCAATTCTTGTAGGTAAGGTTAATGGTGTTAGCCAAGTACCTTACCACAGTATGACAAGCTGGTCTCATACCGAAGGGGCAAATGAACAAAAAGCGCCCAATTCTTACGATTATAAAATGGTAATTAAAGCTTATAGAGAATCCGAAACCGATACAGATAAAGTGTATCTTGCTTATGCTGACCAGTTGGGCTGTAATGGTTATCTG
>JAZSDM010000087.1:0-3195 GCA_045531145.1 Acutalibacteraceae bacterium
CGATAAATACGACTTTTATTCTGCAGGAACCCAAACCAAGCCGCAAATCAATCAGGATGCAGTACGGCTTATGAAACAACTCTATGGCATTGATATGGAAAAATCACAGTATAGCAAAACATTTGATAAAATCCCAACACCCGATATCGCAATATCAATGGGGTGTGATGTCGGCTGTCCGTTCATCGGCAGAGCCTTTGACAATAATTGGAACCTACCCGACCCAACAGGACAGAGTGATGAGGTTTTTATTGAGGTTATAAAGCAGATTGAAGAAAATGTCCGCAAATTGTAGAAAACCAAATCGAAATTATCGCGAGGGAATAATATGATTATTTTAATAACAGGTGCTTCGCACACAGGCAAAACTGCGCTTGCACAAAAACTGCTTGAAAAATATAAGTATCCCTATATTTCAATTGACCATTTAAAAATGGGGCTTATTCGTAGCAAAAACACTGAACTTACACCTTTAAGCAACGATAATAAACTTACCGAATACTTGTGGCCCATTGTTCGTGAAATAATTAAAACCGCAATTGAGAACAAGCAAAACCTTATTGTCGAGGGTTGTTATATTCCTATTAATTGGTATAAGGATTTTACTAAAGAATATCTTGAAAATATAAAATATTATTGCCTTGTGATGAGTGAAAACTACATAAAAAACCATTTTGACGACATTAAAAACTACGAAAATGTTATCGAAAACCGTCTTGGCAATGACTGCGCAATAGACAGTTTATTACAAGACAATGCACAGGTTTTGGAGCTGTGCCAAAAACATAATGCAAACTATGTTCTTATTGATGACGAGTATAAAATAGAGATTGATTTGTAGGAGAAATTATGAAACTACTGCTAAACGCATTACTCAAATTTATTTGCGGTTTACTGCTTGTGGGATTACTAATTTTCCTGCCTGCAGGAACATTAAATTACATAGGCGGTCAGGTATTTATATGTTTATTATTTGTACCGATATTTATTATGGGAATAGTGCTTTTACTAAAAGCGCCCGACCTACTTAAAAAACGGCTTGACGGCAGAGAAAAGGAAAATACGCAAAAAGGTGTTGTGGCTTTTTCTGCTATAGTATTCCTTGCAGGCTTCATTGTGGCAGGTCTTGATTTTCGCTTTGGTTGGTCTTATGTGCCAAAGGCTGTTACAATTATCGCATCGGTACTTTTCATTGTCGCATATGGACTTTATGCAGAGGTAATGCGTGAAAACGCATATTTGTCGCGTACAATAGAGGTACAGGAAAATCAAAGGGTTATTGACAAAGGGCTTTACGGAATTGTCCGTCACCCAATGTATATGGCAACAATTTTACTCTTTTTAATGATACCGCTTATTCTCGGCTCTTGGATTGCGTTTGTGATATTTCTTGCATACCCGATAATTATTGCAGTACGCATAAATAATGAGGAGCAAATCCTTACCGAACAGCTTAAGGGCTATGCTGAATATAAACAAAAAGTAAAATACAAAATAATACCGTTTGTATGGTAAAAAACAACCGCTGAAGCTAAAAACTTCAGCGGTTTTAACTTATTTGTTAAATGATACAGGTTCAGTTTCACCCGTTGCAAATGCGTTTGGACCTGGGTCTGACAAAGAAAAATACATTTTTGCAGCCTTTGTTGTGCCAAAATCTCGGTTCGATCCAGAGTTCTGCACCTTGTTAAAGGCATCGCGGAACATCTGGTTGTGCGCTTCCTCACGATTTAAAAGAAAGTCGATGGTCTCTCGCACCTTTTTGTCGTCAATCTGGCGGTAAAGGTATTCATAAACTACCTTTGCACGCTGTTCTGATGCAATATTGCTAAGCAAATCGGCGCACAAGTCACCTGTAACGGTCACATAGTCGGCAGTCCAAGAATAACCCGAAGCGTTGATAAGTCCGGGATTAAGTCCTATTTGCACATGAGACTGAATTTCACCAAGCGGAACTTTACTGGCATCAACATCGTGACCGTTCAAGAGAGTGATGGTCTGTGCAACCATTTCCATATGACCGAGTTCTTCTGCAGCAATGTCAAGAAATAAATCCTTGATTTCGGGGTCTTTAATTCTAAAGCTCTGCGACATATACTGCATTGCTGCCTTAAGCTCGCCGTTACCGCCGCCAAGTTGTTCCTGAAGCAGTGCCGCATATTGCGGATTTGGTTTCTCTACCGCTACAGGATGAAAAAGCATTTTTTCGTGTTTAAACATAAATTTCCCTCCGTTAATTTTCTACTACTTACTTTTTCCATTTTTGGCTTGGATATACAAACTAAAACACTATACCAAACAGTAGAATAATAAGGAGAAAAAACGTGGATATAAAAAGAGCAAAAGAAATTTTTTTGTTTCCGCGGATGATAAAAATGTAAAAAAGCCTATGAAATCATCGATTTCATAGGCTTTTTGGTCGGAGTGTTTATAACCAACCTCAAACGCGAGGTGAAAAATATAAAATAATAAGAACCTCAACTACGCGAATTGCGTGTCGAGGCTCTCGACTGGTCGAGGTGACAGGGCTCGAACCTGCGGCATCTAGTTCCCAAAACTAGTGCGCTACCAACTGCGCCACACCTCGATATTTAGTTGTTTTTGCGTCCCGATTTTCGAAAAAATTTTCAATTGTGGGACAAACTGTGGTCAAATTTATTTTTGACCGCTTTTTTAATTTTTGCAAATCGCTGAAAACCGCATAAATAAAGGGTTTTCGGGGCGGAGTATAATTTTGAGAGTTTTAACTGCTGTGTGCTCCCAAAACTAGTGCGCTACCAACTGCGCCACACCTCGATATTAAGTTGTTTTTGCATCCCGATTTTCGAAAAAATTTTCAATTGTGGGACAAACTGTGGTCAAAAATGATTTTGACCGCTTTTTTAATTTTTGCGAATCACTGAAAACCGCAGTGTTGAGGGCTTTCAAGCGGGTGTCTGATTTTAGGAGATTTAGTTACTGGCGGCTCCCAAAACTAGTGCGCTACCAACTGCGCCACACCTCGATAATGTATTAAGATATAAAAAATGTTTTGGTAACCCTCTTGCGGTGCCCGAAAAAATTTCCGTCTTGGAGCGACGAATTTTTTCGACCGCGACGCTTCGTTATTCTCGCTTAATCGTCCACAGGACGCGCTCGCAACCTCACCCAAAACTAGTGCGCTTTGGGCTGCGCCACACCTCGAAGTATTTTAAA
>JAZSDM010000008.1:0-14019 GCA_045531145.1 Acutalibacteraceae bacterium
TTTTTAATCCCTCGTCGTAATAGTTTACAACCTCGGCAAAGTGACTGCCGTTTTTAATGGAATAAAGATTAGCCTTTATAAGTTCGCCGAAAATACGCAAATTTTCGCGGTCTTTACATTTTTCAAGGTCTATAAGCCTTAAGGCTAGTTTCTTTTCGGTGCGGTTTTTAAGGTTTGTTATAAGTTTGATGATATCTTTAGCGGCAGAATTTATTCTTAAAATATTTTCTTTAGCGGTGTAAAATTCGTCCAAAAGTTCGGAAAAACTTTCGAATTTGCGAATTTTAAAATCACTCGAATACTGCGAAATATCGGTATAAGTGAAATCAAATGGAAGTGACTGACTGTCATAAACCAAAGTTGGTTTTATATTGTTTTTTAAATCATCTATTATATGAACAAGTTTGTCATAAGGATTTATCGATTCCTCAACCTCACGGCAGATAAGCGGAGAAAAACCGTCTATTGCCTTTAAATATGAAGTTTTTGAAGCTGCTTCAAAAAGTATCTTTGTATCGGTAATAAGCGGATTTAATTTATATTCTTTTTCGGGGTATTCATAAACGGCGTTAGGAAGAATAAGTCTGCCACCGCTTTCAATATCGCTATGGCGCAGAGATTCAATAATTATGCCGTTTTCGTTTACTAATATTATATTTGATTTGTTGCCTATCAGTTCACAAATTAGTTTGATTTCAATAATATCGCCCATTTCGTTGGAACAGGAAAATACCAAAACCGCAACACGTTCAAGCGAGGGTTGAAAAATATCAATAAGTTTTGCGGCATTAAGGTACTTTCTCATAAGCATACAAAACATTGGGGGAGTTTCGGGATTTTCGTATTTGTTTTTGGTAAAATGCAGTCTTGCATTTCCCGATTTTACGGTTATTAGCAAACGCTCTACAAAGCCTTTTTTGCGCAAAGTTAAAACCAACTCTTCGCGTGAAGGCTGGTAGATTTTATCAACATGACACCCTAAGGCGTCTTTTAATTCTCCAAGTGTTTTGTGCAAAAATGCTCCGTCAAACGCCATTGTTATTCTCCGTTAAAATATCCGTAATGCCTAAATAGGCGGTTTTGTATTTTTGGTAATCCTCTTGCTTTGAGGGGATGTTTCCAAGCGAATTAATACATTTAAAAAGTATTTTTTGCTGTTTTTGTATGTATAAAAGCCCTGACTCGCTTTTTGGATTCAACTTTCCGATATAATAAAAATGTTCGGGATAAATTTTTATATTTCCTGAAAATTTTGCAACCATAACCGAATAAAGTTTTTGGTTTTCACTTACTGGGGTTTCGCTTTCAATTTCAAAACCTTTACTGCATAAAAATCTGCGCAAATAATCCGCAGAGGTGGTGGGTTGCAAAATAAGGGTGAGGTTATTATCTTTAATCCAATCGCAATCCCTTAGAATATCGGCTATAACCTCGCCGCCCATACCTGCAACAATAACGGTATCAACTTCATTTTGTAGTATGGGGGAAAGACCGTTTCCGAGGCGCAATTCAACACCCGAAACACCGCTTGCGGCTATATTTTTTTGAGCGGTCATAAGCGGTTTTTGGTTAAGGTCAGTTGCGATTACAGATCTTACAATATTTTGTTTTTTCAGGTGGATTGAAAGATATCCGTGATCTGTGCCTATATCACAAACCCTTGCACCTAATGGTACAAGGGAAGCGATAGTTTCAAGCCTTAAACTTAAACTTTTCATTATTTGTTTTTAAAATATTCGTTAAGTTTTGCTACTAAAGCGTCACAGTCGGTGCCGTGAACCTGACAAGCCTGTTCAATGGTTTCGCCGCGGGAAGCAGGGCAACCAAGACAATGCATACCGATTTCAAAGAAATACTGTGCACAGCCGTTATCAATATCAAGAACATCTCCAATAAGCATATCTTTTGTAATAGTCATAATAATTTACCTCTCTTTTTTATTTTAAAACAACTTCGGCGGATTATTCAAATCAGTGCGGTTATGGTTATAAAGTTTTCGGTTATCCATAGCCCAAAGTCTTGCCGAAAAATCGTTTTCTTTAGTACCCTGTACTGCTTCACGCATTTCATAAACCCTTGAATCCATTAAGTCAAGTTCGGATAAAAGTTCGGCTTCAATAAATGAAGGTCTTACCGCTGCGCCAAACTCAGGCTCACCGTGGTGGGAAAGAACCATATGCTCTAAAAGCATTGCGGTTTCTTTTTTTATGCCTAACTTTTCAGCGTACCTATTAATCACCATAGCACCCATAGCAAGATGACCTAAAAGATTACCTTCTACAGAATAGCCTGTAGCGATTCCCGAATCTGCAACCTCAAATTCAGTAAGCTTTGCAATATCGTGTAGAATTGCGCCTGCAATTAAAAGGTCACGGTCTACAAACGGGTAAATTTTACAAACACCTTGCGCCAAACGTACGATTGAAAGTGTATGTAAAAGTAATCCTCCGCGTACCGCGTGGTGAAGTTTGAAAGCCGCAGGCCAATAAAGAAGTGAGAACTTTGTATCTTTTAAAATCTCACTTACAATGAGTTTTAAATCATTATCAGCAAATTCTTGTGCTAATGAATAAAGTTCGGTGAACATTTCTTCTCCTGAATAATCTGCCGTTTTAACAAAATCTTCAGCCTTTATATTGTCTTCAGGGGTGGTGGGGCGAATGCGTTCAATACGCAACTGGTCAGCACCGTTATATTCCGAAACCGTACCGCGAACCTTTACAATTTGATTAGCGTCATACTCGCCGTGAACTTCGGGGGAATAACGCCAAAGTTTTGCGTTTATTTCACCGTCACTGTCGCCTAAAGTTATGTCTAAATAACTATCGCCTTTGGAGGAGGTTTTTTTGTCAATACTCTTAATAATGCAAAAACCCTCTACCAAACCCTTATTGTCAATAGGTGTAAAATTCATAAGAATAATCCTTTATTTGTTTTTTAAAATTTTATCATAATTATATGGAAAAATCAATATGTAAGATTTTGAAAATATTAAAAAATGGTTACAAACTGCCCAAATAGTTGACATTTAGGGTGTTTTTTTGGTAAAATAATATGAATTAATATGGGAAAGTATCGAATTATGTTTGATATTTTTTATTTGATTTGAAGGTGAAAATAATGGTCAGAAGTATGACAGGTTTCGGCAGAGCAAAACAGCAGATCGACAGTCTTGACATTACGGTTGAAATTAAATCCGTAAACCACAGATATTTTGAATTTTCTGCAAGACTGCCGAGAATGTATAACTTTTTGGAAGAAAAGTTAAAATCTTTCTTAGCGCAGAGTATTTCACGAGGTAAGGTTGAAGTTTCGGTTTTGGTTGAAGATAACACCGAAAATGCCACAGTTATCGAAATCAACCGCGAATACGCTGATGCTTATATGCAAGCGCTTAAAAATCTTTCCAAAGAGTATAAAATCAAAAACGACGTTAAGACTTCTTCACTTGTCGGTAACAGCGAAATTTTTAAAGTGCGCCGTCAGATTGTTGAGGACGAGGTTATTGCAAATGCGGTTTTAACCGTTGCACGCGAGGCACTTGATAATTTTATTGAAATGCGCACTGCCGAAGGTGAAAGACTTTTGAATGATGTTAAAAACCGTACTGCCTATATTCTACAAAGGATTGAATTTATTGAAAAGCGTTCACCCGAAACGGTTAATCTTTATAAAACACGTATGGAACAAAAGATTAAAGAACTTCTTGAAGATACCGCCATTGACGAGCAAAGAATTTTAACCGAGGTTGCAATTTTTGCCGATAAGGTAGCGGTAGATGAAGAAACTGTAAGACTTCGCAGTCATATAAAACAGTTTGAAGATTTAATGAATGATGACCAACCCGTAGGCAGAAAACTTGATTTTATTGTTCAGGAAATGAACCGTGAAACCAATACAATTGGCTCTAAAGCGCAGGATATTGAAATTGCGCATACTGTGGTTGATATTAAATCCGAAATTGAAAAAATAAGAGAACAAATTCAAAATATGGAGTAATTTTATGAAATTAGTTAACATAGGCTCGGGTAATATGGTATCGGCTGAGCGTATTGTTTCTGTAGTAACTCCTGAATCTGCGCCGATTAAGCGTATTATAGGGGATGCTAAGGAACGCGGTACACTTATTGACGCTACTCACGGCCGCCGTACAAAGACGGTTATTATTGCTGACAGCGGCCACATAATTTTATCCTATGTGCCTTTTGATAAATTGGCAAACCGCATAAGCGACAGTGAGATTTTGTTTGAGGAGGAAGACTATGAGTAAAGGCGGAATATTTATTGTTTCGGGTCCTTCGGGCTCGGGCAAGGATACATTACTTGTTGAACTTTTTAAAAAATGCCCCAAAATCAAGTTTTCAATATCCTCGATAACACGTCCTATGCGTGAGGGTGAGCGCGAGGGTGAAAAGTATAACTTTATCTCTCGCGAACAGTTTGAAAATATGCTCGAAAATGACCAACTTTTAGAGCATAACGTTTATGTTGGGAATTATTACGGAACACCTAAGGCGCCTGTTTTGGCGGCTTCGGAAAATGGGGACGACATAATAATTGAAGTAGATGTAAACGGAGCAAAACAGATAAGGGAAAAATTACCCCAAGCGGTAAGCATATTTATTATGCCGCCTTCGTTTGCAGAACTGAAAAGACGACTTTCGGGCAGAGGAACCGAAACTCAAGAACTTATAAACAAAAGAATGGAAAGCGCACTTTCCGAAATTGAAAGAGCAACTGAGTATGACTATATTGTAGTTAATGACGATATAGATACTGCAGTGGGCGATATAATTAAAGTAATATCGGGCAGCCGCCTGATGTTGAAAAGACAAAAACATATTATTGATGAGGTGCTTGAAAATGTTAAATCCTAATATCGGCAAATTAATCGGTGAATATCCTAACAGATACCGTTTGGTAATCGACGTTGCGCATACCGCACGCGATATTTCCAAAAAACAAGAAGAAAACGGTGAAATTTGTTTAAAGAAACCGGTTAGTATTGCTATTGACACTTTGGCAAACAAGCCAGAATAGTTAATAACTTTTGGGAGGAATTTCAATGAAAGGTTTAGTGGCTGAAATTGCCCTTCAAGGTGCAACCTTTGCATTTGATAGGCTTTATAGTTATGCCGTTCCTCCTGAAATAAAACTTTCTGCAGGGTGTAGGGTGTTAGTACCTTTCGGCAGAGGAAATATTAAAAAACAAGGTATGGTTTTTAATGTTTCAGAGTCCGAAACCGACGGTTTAAAAACGCTTATTTCGGTAATTGATACCGAGCCTGTTTTAAACGCGGAAGCAATAAAAATGTGCGAATATCTGCATAATAATGTTTTTTGCACTTATTATGATGCGGTTAACACAATGCTTCCGGCAGGTATTACCCATAAACTTATAAACTTTTATTCCGCAAATGTTGAATTTTCCTGTTTTTCGTTACTGAGTGATGAAGAAAGGCAAGTTTACGACTTTTTGACTAAAAACGGCGAAAAAGCCGAAAGCGAAATAATGTCAAAACTCTCAGTCGGCAAAGAATTGCTTTTGTCTTTGTGTGAAAGGGAAGTACTTATAAAAAACAGTGATACAAAGCAAAAGATGAATGATGCTACACAAAAATGGGTGCGTCTTAATGATGATGCTTTGTCTGATTGTAAACTAACACCGAGACAAAAGGAAATAGTAGATGTTTTATTGGATATTGAAACTGCCAGTGTAAAGGAACTAAGATACTTTACGGGTGTTTCGGTTTCGGTTATTGAAAACCTTATTAAAAAAGGAATACTTATTTGCTTTGAAAAACAGGTTTTCAGAAGACCTTATAAGGCACACACTGCTCCTATTCAAAGCGAAATAGTTTTGACTAAAGAACAACAAACCGCGTTTGACGGTTTGTTACAAAAGTTAGAAAGCGATAAGCCTGAAGTAGCACTGCTTTACGGTGTTACGGGTTCGGGTAAGACAAGTGTATTTTTAAAACTTGTTGACGAGGTTTCGGCTAAGGGCAAGGGTGTAATTGTAATGGTTCCCGAAATTGCCCTGACACCCCAAATGATTGAAATTTTTACAAACCGTTACGGCAATAAAATTGCAGTTTTCCACAGTGCACTGTCCTTAGGGCAGCGTATGGACGAATGGAAACGCATTAAAAACGGCGATGCGCTTATTGCAATCGGTACTCGCAGTGCTATTTTTGCTCCTTTTTCTGACTTGGGACTTATTATTATTGACGAAGAACAGGAGCATACATATAAATCCGAAAAAAGTCCCCGTTTTCATACAAGGGAATTGGCAAAATTCCGTACCGCTTACCATAACGGACTGTTGTGTTTAGCATCTGCTACACCGTCGGTTGAAAGTTTTACAATGGCAAAATCGGGCAAATATTCGCTTTTTACCCTTAAAAACCGTTACGGCAATGCAATTTTGCCTACCGTCGAAACGGTGGATATGAAGCGTGAAATTCTAAACGGTAATTCTTCGCCTATAAGCCAGACTCTTTACGAGGCTGTAAGCGAAGTTTTAAATAATAAAAAACAGGCGATTTTACTGCTTAACCGTAGGGGGCACAACACTTATATTTCCTGTCCCGATTGTGGATATGTTGCAACCTGTCCTAATTGCAGTATCTCTATGACCTATCATTCGGCTAATAAACGCCTTATGTGCCATTACTGCGGGCATTCTATTTCACTTGGGCAAAAATGTCCCGAATGTGGTAAGGAACACCTAAAGTTTATGGGTGTCGGCACTCAAAAAGCGCAAGAGGAGTTGCAAACTCTTTTTCCTGATGCTAAAATTTTGCGCCTTGATGCTGACAGTACGGTTTCCCGTGAATCTTATTCCACCTATTTAAGCGCATTTGCAAGGGGAGAATACGATATTCTTTTAGGCACTCAAATGGTGGCAAAGGGACTTGATTTTCCAAATGTTACCTTGGTTGGCGTTTTGGGAGCGGACAGCGCAATGTACAGCGAAGATTTTCGCAGTTTTGAGCGGTTGTTTTCACTTCTTACACAGGTTGTAGGTAGGGCCGGTAGAGGTGATATTCCCGGCAGAGCAATTATTCAAACCGTAAACCCCGAAAGCAATATAATTGAACTTGCTAAAAATCAGGATTACGACACATTCTACAGTCAGGAAATTTTAAGCCGAAAGCTTTTAACTTATCCGCCTTACTGTGATATTTGTGTGGTTTCTTCGCAATCGATTTCAAGGGAAAATGCAATAAATACAATAAATGGCATTTTTAGTAAAATTAAGGAAATGCTAAAAGGTGAGTACAGCGATGTTAAGTTGATAATTTTAGGTCCTGCTCCATCGGGAGTGGCTAAGATTAATAACCGCTACCGCTACCGTATGATTATAAAATGTAAAAACAATAAAAAGTTTAGAAGTATGCTTAAAAAAGCAACGGATATAAAATTAATTAATGATGTTACAGTTTCGGTTGATATTAATCCCGAAACGGTTATATAGGAGGTTTATATGGCTATAAGGAATATTGTCACTTTAGGTGACGATGTTTTAAGAAAGGTTTGCCGCACTCAACTTACATTTGATAGTAAACTTCATACAATTCTTGATGATATGAAAGAAACAATGTATAAAGCCGAAGGTGTTGGCCTTGCCGCACCGCAGGTTGGTATCTTAAGAAGATTTTGTATTATAGATGTCGGGGAAGGTCTTATTGAACTTATTAACCCCGTAATAACCGAAAAAAGCGGCACACAGACCGATAATGAGGGTTGCCTTTCGCTTCCGGGTAAATTTGATGAAGTAACCCGTCCTATGAAGGTTACTGTTCGCGCGCAGGACAGAAACGGTAATAATTTTACTGTCACGGGTGAGGGGCTTTTAGCACGTGCTTTATGCCACGAAATTGACCATCTTGACGGTGTACTTTATATTGACAGAGTAAAAAAATAACGGTGAATTTATGAAGATTGTTTTTATGGGAACTCCCGATTATGCCGTAAATACGCTTGAGGCTTTAATTAAAAGTAAACACGAAGTTGCGGCAGTTTTTGCTCAACCCGATAAACCGGTAGGCAGAAAACAAATACTAACCCCGCCGCCTGTAAAGGTGTGCGCGTGTGAACACAATATACCCGTTTTTCAGCCTAATACTTTACGCGACGGTGAGGCATTAGAGATTTTAAAAGAAATGAATCCCGATGTTATTGTGGTTGTGGCTTACGGCAAAATTTTACCTAAAGAGATTTTAGATTTACCAAAATACGGTTGCGTAAACGGTCATGCATCGTTACTTCCAAAATACCGTGGTTCTGCACCGATACAGTATGCCATACTTTGCGGAGAAACTGAAACAGGCGTTACAACTCAACTTATGGATGAGGGTATTGATACAGGTGATATTTTAGAAACAGTGACAACTAAAATCGGTGAAGAAGAAACTGCAGAGGAATTATTTAACCGCTTGGCAGTTTTAAGTGCTGATTTAATGATAAGTACCCTTGAAAAGTTAGAAAAAGGGGAAATAACCCCCGTTCCTCAAAATCACGAAGAAGCCACCTATGCGCCTATTATTAAAAAAGAAATGGCAAGGCTTGATTTTACTAAAACCGCTACCGAAATTCATAACGCCGTTCGCGGATATTATTCATGGCCTTGTGCGTTCTTTATGCTCGGTGGTAAGCGAATTAAGGTAATATCCGCTAAAATAGGGGATAAAACTACCGAAACGGCAGGTACTGTAATAGGAAATGGCGAAGAACTTGTTATCGCTTGCAGTGACTCAACTTCAATCCGTCTTATAACCGTTCAGCCTGAAGGCTCTAAAGCAATGAGTTCAAAACAGATGCTTTGCGGTAATAAAATAGCACTCGGAACGGTTGTTGGTGAGTAGTATGGCAAATCCCAGAAAATTAGCGGTTAAGGCATTACTTAAAATTAATACTGATTCTGCTTATTCAAACTTAACCTTAAATTCGCTTTTTAAGGAAAGTGATGCAACCACTGCCGACAAAGCGTTGGCAACTGCTTTAGTTTACGGTGTGCTTGACAGAAAAATCACCCTCGATTATGTGTTGGGAAAATTCCTTAAAACCCCTTTAAAAAAGGTAGCACCCTTTACAAAAGAGGTTTTAAGAACGGCCGTTTACCAAATAATGTTTATGGATAAAATCCCCGACTCCGCGGCTGTTGATGAGGCAGTAAAACTTGTGAAAACTTCTAAAGAAAGCCGAAATTCAGGCTTTGTGAACGCAGTTTTGCGTAATGTTTTAAGAGCAGAAAACTTATTACCGCAAGGGGATAGTATAGAGGATTTAAGCGTGATTTATTCTTGCCCTACCGATATTATTAAAAGTTTTATCGGTGATTACGGAATAGAAAACACCAAAAAACTGCTTAGTGAGAGTTTAAAACCTGCCGAAATTACGGTAAGGGTAAATACCCTTAAAATCAATGTAGAAGAATTTGAAGACTTAATTGGTGTAGAAACTCAAAAAACTAATATCGATGACGGTTTGTTTTTAAAAAGCGGTATTGATGTAAGCCAAAATGAGTTATACAAAGACGGACTTTTCTATGTTCAGGATTTGGCAAGCCAAAAGGCAGTGTCAGTACTCAATCCAGCAGTCGATACCCGTGTGCTTGATATGTGCGCAGCCCCAGGCGGTAAAAGTTTTACAATGGCTTTGCTTATGCGAAATAAAGGTGAAATCGTAAGTTGTGACCTTTATCCAAAGCGGGTTGAACTTATTGAAAAGTCGGCAAAAAGATTAGGTCTTGATATTATAAACCCAAAAGTGAACGACGCTACTGTTTATGACAGTAGTTTAGGCAAATTTGATTTTATACTTTGCGATGTTCCGTGTTCGGGACTTGGTGTTATAAGAAGAAAACCCGATATTAAATATAAAGATTTTACTGAGTTTGACAGTCTTTGTGAAATTCAGTCCAAGATTTTAAACAATGCAGTAAAATACCTTAAAAAAGGCGGAAAAATACTTTATTCTACCTGCACTTTAAGGAAAAAAGAAAACGATGATATAGTAAATAATTTTCTTGAAAAAAATAAAGATTTTGTTTGTGAATACAGTCACACTTTTATGCCTCATACCGACGGCACAGACGGTTTTTACTGTGCGCTTCTTGTAAATAATTCTTAAAAGGGGTGAGCCGATTTGAAAACAGACATTCGTTCGATGAATGTTTTGGAACTTACCGATTTCTTAAATGAACTTAATCAACCAAAATTCAGAGCGGCTCAACTTTTCAAGTGGCTGCAGTCGGGTGTAGAAACTTTTGATGAGATGACAAATATTCCAAAAAATCTTCGGGATATATTGGAAGAAAAATGCTATATAGCTAATGTTCAGATTGTTAAAAAGTTTGTGTCACAAATAGACGGCACGGTTAAATATGTTTACAAACTATTTGACGGCGAATATATAGAATCTGTGCTTATGAAGTACGAACACGGCTATACCGTTTGTATTTCTACACAAGTAGGTTGTAGAATGGGATGCAGTTTTTGTGCTTCGGGTATACAAGGTTTATCCCGTAATTTAACCGCGTCCGAAATGTTGGCGCAGGTTATGAAAGCTGCAAACGATAATAACATAAGGGTTTCCAATGTTGTTATGATGGGTATGGGCGAACCGCTTGATAATTTTGAAAATTCGGTTAAGTTTTTAAAACTTGTATCAGATGATAACGGTTTAAATATAGGACTACGCCATATTTCACTTTCAACATCGGGTGTGGTAAGCGGTATTGAAAAATTAAAGGAATATAATTTCCCTGTTACGCTTTCAATATCACTTCACGCACCTAATGATAAAATAAGAGATTCAATTATGAAGATTAATAAAAAGTGGAATGTAGATACACTTTTAAAGGCGTGCAGGGATTACCAAAAAGTAACCACAAGGCGAATTTCCTTTGAATATGCTTTGATAGACGGTGTTAATGATACCAATGCTTGTGCTGATGAACTTGCCGAAAGGCTTAAAGGCATAATGTGTCACGTAAACTTAATACCTGCAAACCCTGTTAAAGAAAATTCTTTTAAAAAACCTGATAAGAATAAAATAATTCGGTTTCGCGACCGATTGATTAAAAATGGCGTAAATGCAACTGTACGCCGTACCTTAGGAGCGGACATTGATGCTTCTTGCGGTCAATTAAGACGAAAAGTAAAGGAGGGGGAAACTAGTGAAAATTTACAGTAAAATTGATAAAGGTGTAATTAGGCACAGCAATCAAGATGCCTATTTTGCAGGTGAAATTTCACCTGAAACAACCTTTGCAGTAGTGTGTGACGGAATGGGCGGTGCAAAAGCTGGAAATGTGGCAAGTGAGACTGCCGTTAAAACAATCAGTGAATACATTATAAGGTCATACCGTAACAATATGTCGGTTGATGATATTGTTAAGATGCTTAAAAACGCAATAACAAGCGCTAATATTGAAATTTATGATTTAGCCAAAGCAAATGAACATTTAAGCGGTATGGGAACAACCGTTGTTGCGGCGGTTGTAAGAGGTGAAACTTCGGTTATTGCTAATGTGGGTGACAGCCGTATCTATCTTGTGAACAACAATATTACCCAACTCACAACAGACCATTCAATAGTTCAAACACTTATTGAATCGGGCAAAATCACTGTAGAAGATGCTAAAGTACATCCCCGTAAAAATGTAATCACAAGGGCACTCGGTGCTGAAAGTGAAGTTGTAGTGGATGTTGCGGAATATAATTTATCAAAAGGCGATACTTTACTTTTATGTACTGACGGATTAACAAATTTCGTTAGTGAAAACGATATACTTAATACATTTAAACAAAATGACATTTCAGATGTAAGTGAAATATTGGTCGACCTTGCAAACCAAGGCGGCGGCGGTGACAATATAACCGTTGTTACCCTTACAATGTAAGTCGGAAAGGAAGAATTTTATGGATAAGTATGTAGGAAAGCGTCTTGACGGACGGTATGAAATAAGGGAAATTATCGGCGTTGGCGGTATGGCGGTTGTTTACAAAGCGTATGATAACCAAGAAAACCGTTTGGTTGCAATTAAAATTTTGAAAGAGGAATTTTTATCAAACGAAGAATTCCTGCGCCGTTTCAAGAATGAATCTAAGGCTATCGCAATGCTTTCGCATCCTAATATCGTTAATGTATATGATGTTAGTTTTGGTGACCTTATTCAGTACATTGTAATGGAATATATTGAAGGTATTACCCTTAAAGAATTTATTGAAAAAGAGGGCAGCCTTCGTTGGAAAGATGCCGTTCACTTTACAATTCAGATTTTAAAAGGTCTTCAGCACGCGCACGATAACGGTATTGTTCACCGTGATGTTAAACCGCAGAATATTATGGTTTTACAAGACGGTACAATAAAGGTTACCGACTTTGGTATTGCGCGTTTTGCAAGAAGTGACCAACGCACTATTACCGACAAGGCAATAGGCTCGGTTCATTATATCAGTCCCGAACAGGCAAGGGGCGAAAAGACCGACGAAAAGGCAGATATTTATTCGGTTGGTGTAATGCTTTACGAAATGCTCACGGGAAGACTGCCTTTCCAAGCAGACAGTGCCGTTTCGGTTGCTATAATGCAGTTGCAACGCGAACCGCAATTACCTACCGAAATCAACGGTTCTATCCCTCAAGGGTTAGAACAAATTACTATGCACGCAATGCAAAAAAGTCAGGAAAGACGTTATCAGTCAGCGGCAGAAATGTTGTGTGATTTAGGTAACTTCAGAAAAGACCCAACCCTTACTTTTGCATACACATATTTTGTTGATAATTCACCCACAAAGTTTGTCGGTGAAATTGTCAAAGAAGACGAAACACCTAAAAGAAAACAGGCTGAAGTAAAAGAAAAGAGCAGTATTATTCCTATTTTAACGGGTATTGCTGTGACTTTGGTTATTGCAATTATTATATTAGCGATTATTTTTATTCCTAAACTGTTTGCTGACACGGGCGCCGAAATGGAATGTCCTAACTTTGTTGGAATGCAACTTACCGAAATTAAAAATAATCCTGAATATACCGATAATTTCATTTTCACTGAAAAATGGGCAGAAAATAACGATTTTGCTTACGGCTATGTTTACGAACAGTCTATTTCGGACGGTCAGATGGTTAAAAAAGATACACAAATTACCGTTTTTGTAAGTATGGGTCAATCTACCGAAAAAGTACCAGATGTCTACGGTGAATTGGAATCTTATGCAGTTTCAAAACTTAAAACAAACGGTTTTGTAACTAAAATTGTTGAAGAAGCGCACGATGAAGTGGAAGAAGGTTACGTTATCAGAACAGAACCTCAACGCACAACCGTTGTGGCTGAAGGTGAAACAATCACTATATTTGTATCCACCGGAAAACCGCAAAAATTTGTTACAATTCCCAATGTTGTAGGTCAACCTTTGGAACAGGCAAAAGAGGCTTTACAAAGCGAAGGTCTTTCGCCTAAGGTTGAAGAAAAAAGAGTTAATATTACAGCGTCTAATAATATTCAACCTGAAGGTTATGTATTAAAGCAATCCCCCGAAAGTAGTTCTGAGAAAGTTGCAGATGGTACTGAAGTTGTGCTTTATATAAGTAGCGGTCTTTATGAAACTGATGTTGAAATTTCCTTACCGGAGGAATATGAAAGTAAAATTTGCACTGTTTCGTTATGGTTGAACGGTCAACGTGTTGCGGAAAGCGAAAAAATTGATTTAAATGAGGTTTCGAGTTATACATTTGAAGATATGACTTCAATTTCTAAGGTTTCAATGTATCAGGTTAAAATTAAGCCTGACGGTGGCGATTATCAGGAATATCAGGATATTAATGTTAATTTTCGTGCTACAAACAAAAATAATGTTGTAACAGTGGTTACGGATTCCACCAGTGATTTAGAATAATGACAGGTATTATTTTAAAAGCACTTTCGTCATTTTACTATGTAGAATGTGACGGTAATGTGTATGAATGTAAAGCAAGGGGGAGTTTCCGCAAAAACGGAATATCCCCCCTTGT
>JAZSDM010000127.1:0-20570 GCA_045531145.1 Acutalibacteraceae bacterium
CCACAGCGAAACAACCGAAGAATATGTTATTTACAAAGCACTCTACGGTAACGGCGATATTTGGTTAAGACCAAAATCAATGTTTAATGAATATGTTATCATTGACGGTAAACCCGTAAAACGCTTTGAATTTATCGAAGAATAGCAAAAAGCCAACCTTGACGGTTGGCTTTTTAAATTATAATATTTTTATCTAATCACAGCAAGGGTCTTTTTTTGGTTGTGGCTTAGTTTCAGGCGCAGGTGTTGTTGTATCGCCAAGTCCCGATGTTTCCGAGAATATAACATTCGCCTTAGTCATATCCACTACATCGCTTGGAACAATAATTTTAGATGCCTTTCCGTTAGACATTGCAATTAACGCTTCATACTTTTTAATTTCAAGAACCGAAGCATCTGCACCTGCATTCTTAAGTTCTCTAAGACCGTCTGCCTCTGCTTTTTTAGAAAGGTATATAGCCTTAGCCTCACCCTCTGCACGTGCAATACGAGCATCGCGTTCACCTTCAGCCGCAAGAATCATTGCTTGTTTATCACCTTCAGCACGGGTAATTGCAGCGGCTTTATGACCCTCCGCCTGAAGTAAGGTTTCACGTCGGTCACGCTCTGCTTTCATTTGCTTTTCCATTGCGTTCTGAATTTCAGCAGGCGGAATAATATTTTTAAGTTCAACACGGTTTACCTTTATTCCCCATTTATCTGTTGCTTCATCAAGAATTGAGGTCATTTTAGCGTTGATAGTATCACGCGAGGTAAGTGTGCCGTCAAGTTCAAGCTCACCAACGATATTACGCAAGGTGGTTGCCGCCAAATTTGAAAGTGCAGAAATAGGATTAACTGCACCGTATGCATAAAGTTTTGCATCATATACGGCGTAATAAATTACCGTATCAATCTGCATAGTTACATTATCTTTAGTAATAACAGGTTGCGGGGGTGAATCCAATACCTGCTCTTTAAGGGTTACTTTTTTAGCAATTCTTTCAATCAGCGGGATTTTAATATGAAAACCTGCACTCCAAGTTTTCTTATATTTACCAAGAAATTCAATTACATATTCATGCGCTTGAGGAACAATTCTTGCGTTTGCAAAAACCAAAATTAAAACAATTATCAAAACAATTAAAAAATATCCCATAAAATACACTCCTTATGTTTTTATCAATAATATTATATTGACATATTAATTATACCACCTGACGTAAATTATGTCAAACTATAAAAGCTGATAAAATGTAAAATATACTTGACATTTTCATAAATTGATATATAATATAAATGTAAAGCAAACTTTACTTTAGGAGGCGGTTTTTTGAATAACAAAATTAAAGAATTACGAAAAAAAGATGTTGTTACACAAGAAGATTTAGCAAATGCTGTAGGCGTAACCCGTCAAACTATTATTTCGTTAGAAAACGGAAAGTATAACGCTTCATTGCAGTTAGCTTATAAAATCGCTAAATTTTTTGATACAAGTATAGAAAACGTATTTATTTTTGAGGAGGATTAATTATGGATTTTAAGAAAAAATTAAAAATAAGATTATTCGTAGCAATATCCTACATTATTTTAGGAGTTGCAATGATAGCCGTATTTAACATTATTAAAACCGAAAACAATTTTCTTTCTTCTTTCGGATTTGCGTTGGTTGTAATTGGTATAGTCAGAATCAGAAATTATTTTTTAATAACAAAAGACGAAGAAACTATAATAAAAAGGCAGATAGCAGAAAATGACGAACGCAATATATCTATCGCAAACAAAGCAAAAAGCATTTCATTTTACTTTTATATTATAATTACATCCGTTTTGGTCATTATATTGCAGTTATTAAATAAAACACAATTGGCAGTAATTCTTTCAGGTACGGTTTGTGTTTTAATACTTATTTACTGGATTAGTTATTGGATAATAAACAAAAAATCATAATAAAAGACAGCGTAAATGAAGTGAACCCAAAGTTTAGAAAAAATTAAGTATTAATTTGATTTCTTTTACGGTATTGTAGCGGCGAACAATTTTCATATTCTTTAAATATGCGGGAGAAATAGGAAACACTGCTAAAGCCGTATCTTTCGCTTATTTCTGTAACAGAAAAGGTTGTTGTCTTTAAATCTATTTTGGAAAGAACAATTCGTGTTTTAAGAATATATTTCATAACAGTCATTCCGGTTTGCTTTTTAAACTGTCTGCAAAAATGGTATTTGCTGATATTTACGGCAGAGCAAATATCATCTATATCAATATCTGTCGAGATGTTTTCATTGATGAATTTTATTGCTTTGTACATAAATCCCGTTGCAACCGATATACTTTCCACTATATATTTATCAAGAAAAAGCATAAGACGCAAAAGACAGGATAATAAAACAATTTCTTCGCTGTCTTCAGTTTTACAATCCATCAATTCAGTAAAAATACTGTCAACCACGCCTTGTTCACTTTCCTCAATTTCCGCATAAACAATCGTTTTATCAAAAATATTTTTGAATATTGCATTATCCCTGAGAAGTTCCGCTGTTTTGACTAAGGTTTGCGTAGATATAATCAATTTACTTCGGTCATATGCCGTAGGGTCCTCGGGCATAGTGTAATGATAAGTATCCGCCGCAACAAACAAAAGTACGCCCTTTTTGATAGGAAAAATACGCTTTCCGCTAACTATACTTCCCCCACCGGAATAAATATACATTATCAAATGTTTGTCCGCTGCGTGCCAAATTTTATATAAAGGATCTTTACCCGTTTCATGACATATAACTTTTTGTTCCATTTTAATCACCTTATAAATCTTAACACATTTACACCAAAAAAGCAATAGCAGTAAAATTCAAGGCAATATACATCTATATTTTTATATTTTTTATGATATATTGAAAGTGTTAGTATTTCAATGAAAATGATTAGGAGTTACAAATTATGTCTTTCGAAAAATTTATTGTAAGCAACGATGATTCCATATATGAAGCGTGGCCCGATTTGGTGCAGACCGACAGCGGAAATTGATATGCGTTTTTACGGAATGTGAGCATCATGTTGATAGAGAAAATTCAAGAATAATGATAACCGAAAGTCTGGACCGCGGCAGAACATGGTCCCAAAAAACACCTTTAACCGAAAAAGGAACAAGGGTGGATTTTTTCAACAACGCCAGAATCTCCAAACTTAGTGACGGCAGCCTTGTGATTATATGCGATAAAGTACATAAAGATGAGAATATGGACTCACAAATATATGTGTGGTATGGCGATGCAGAGGGCTTAAATTGGAGCGAGCCTACCGTTTTTCCGTTCTGCGGAATCGTACCCGATAAATTTTTAGAGCTTAAAAACGGCAGAATGATAATTGCGGCACATTTTTTAAATAAAGACACCGATAAATTAGAAGAATACTTGTGGTATAGCGACGATAAGGGAAAAACCTGGTCTGACCGCGTAACCGTTGCCGCAGATAGCTGCTATAATCTTTGCGAAGTATCTATTTTAGAGTGCGAAAACAACACACTTGTCGGATTTCTCCGTGAAAATTCCCGCTTAGGATATGATTTATTAAAGGTTATATCTTACGATAACGGTGAGACTTGGTCGCCTGTTTATGAAACACCGATTGATTGCGGCCATAGACCTGTTTCGGGATTTTTAAAAGACGGCAGAGTGATGATTACCTACCGTTATATTCCCGTAGGTACACAAAATACATTTGCGGCATTTTTACAAAAAGATGATTTGCTTTTAACTGAAAGAAAAGTGCAAAGAGTAAGAATAATGCCTCTTGATTATGACCGTAACCCTGCGCCTGATTTGGGCTATACCGGTTGGACACAATTTGACGACGGTGAAATTTATGTAGTAAATTATATCAAGGACGATGCTGACAAGGCACAAATAAGAGGCTACAGTTTTTATCCCGATGATGTGGTTCTACCCGAAACAGAAAATGCCACGGAAAATGTATTTGAAGGCAGCTATGGAAAACAAAAAATATAAATATGTTTTTATAAACCCTTTTGAAATATAATTTATAAAACCGCTTCGTCTTTCGAAGCGGTCTTTTGCTAATTTTCTCATATATTGGCAAATAATCTTATACCAACAACTATATTTAGTGATTTTGAATAAAAATAACTTAAAAATTTTTTAATTTTTTTCGAATATCCTATTGGAATTTTTACAGTTTAGTGTTATAATAATCAGTGGCTAAATATCAATCTTTTAAGGAGATTTAAAATATGGATTACAAATACGAAGGATGGGCCGGTTTTGAAGGCGGAACTTGGCAAAAAGAAATTAATGTAAGAAGTTTCATACGTCATAATTACACCCCTTACGACGGCGATGCTTCCTTCTTGGTTGGTCCCACACAGGATACAAAAGATTTGTGGGAACAGGTTCTTGACCTCACTCGTCAGGAAAGAGAAGCCGGCGGCGTTTTGGATATGGATACCAAGGTTATCTCTACCATCACTTCACACGGTCCGGGATATTTGAATAAAGACAAAGAAAAAATTGTTGGTTTCCAGACCGAAAAACCACTTAAGCGCGCCCTTATGCCCTACGGCGGTATCCGTATGGCTGAAAAAGCACTTAAGGATAACGGCTACGAAATTGACCCCGCCGTTAAGGAATTTTTTGAAATACACAGAAAAACTCATAACGCAGGCGTGTTTGATGCTTACACCCCTGAAATGCGCGCTTGCCGTTCAAGCCACATTATCACAGGTCTTCCCGATGCTTACGGCCGCGGACGTATTATCGGTGACTACCGCCGTGTAGCGCTATACGGTGTGGACCGCTTGATTGAAGACAAAATGGCGCAAAAGGCTACTACCCGTTCTGCTATGTATTCCGATATTATCCGTGACCGTGAAGAATTATCCGAACAAATCCGCGCTTTAGAAGACCTTAAAAAAATGGCTGCAATCTACGGCTTTGATATTTCTTTACCCGCGCGTGACACTAAAGAAGCTATCCAGTGGTTGTACTTCGGCTACTTAGCCGCAGTTAAGGAACAAAACGGCGCCGCAATGTCCTTAGGCCGTACTTCTACATTTATTGACATCTACTCTGAAAGAGATTTAAAACTCGGCAAATACACCGAAGAAGAATTACAGGAAATGGTTGACCATTTCATTATGAAACTTCGTCTTATCAAGTTTGCCCGTACCCCTGAATATAACGCATTATTCTCGGGTGATCCTCAATGGGTAACCGAATCTATCGGCGGTGTAGCTATTGACGGCAGACATATGGTAACCAAAATGTCTTACCGTTATTTGCATACACTTAACAATTTAGGCGCCGCTCCCGAACCGAACCTTACAGTTCTTTGGTCTACAAGACTGCCTGACAATTTCAAGCAATTCTGCGCAAAAACCTCTATTGAAACATCTTCAATTCAGTATGAAAACGATGACGTTATGCGTTTCACCCACGGTGACGACTATGCAATCGCTTGTTGCGTATCTTCAATGCGCGTAGGTAAAGAAATGCAGTTCTTCGGCGCACGTGCTAACCTTGCTAAGTGTTTGCTTTACGCTATCAACGGCGGTGTGGACGAAATTTCGGGCAAACAGATTGGACCTTCATACCGTCCAATTACAAGCGAATATCTTGACTATGATGAAGTTATGCATAGATATGACGATATGATGCAATGGCTCGCAAAGGTTTATGTAAACACCTTGAACGTTATACACTATATGCACGATAAATACTGCTACGAAAAAATTCAGATGGCTTTACACGATAAGGACGTTACCCGTTGGTTTGCAACAGGTATTGCAGGTCTTTCGGTTGTTGCTGACTCGCTTTCAGCTATTAAATACGCTAAAGTTAAAGTTATCCGCAACGAACAGGGCATCGCTACCGATTACGAAATCGAAGGCGATTTCCCCAAATACGGTAACGATGATGACCGTGTTGACTCTATCGCTTACGATATTGTACATCGCTTTATGGAACACATCCGTAAGCACCACACCTATCGCGGCGGTATCCCCACTACTTCTATTCTCACAATCACTTCCAACGTTGTTTACGGTAAGAACACAGGCGCTACACCTGACGGTCGTAAAATGGGCGAAGCTTTTGCCCCGGGTGCTAACCCGATGCACAGACGTGATACCCACGGCGCTGTAGCTTCTCTGGCATCTGTTGCTAAGCTCCCCTTTATCGACGCGCAGGACGGTATTTCAAACACCTTCTCAATTATCCCCGGCGCGCTCGGTAAAGACGACCAAATTTTCGTTGGTGATATTGAAGTAAACCTTGACTGTGAAAACGGTGCTTGCGCTACTCCTACCCTCTTTGAAGGTTTGGATACCGACGAACAGTAGCAAACAGTTAAAATCTACAAAGGAGAATTATTATGGCAGCTACTCAAAACCAAATTGATAACCTCGTTTCAATGCTTGACGGCTACGTAAAAAAAGGCGGTCACCATTTAAACGTTAATGTTTTTACAAAAGAAACCTTGCTTGACGCACAGGCTCATCCCGAAAAATATCCCCAGCTTACCGTTCGCGTAAGCGGATATGCTGTAAACTTTATTAAGCTTACAAAAGAGCAACAGGATGAAGTTATCTCCCGTACTTTCCACGACCAACTCTAATTATGATTGGTAAAATTCATTCGGTTGAATCTTTCGGCACGGTTGACGGCCCAGGTATTAGATATGTTGTCTTTATGCAAGGGTGCCCGATGCGCTGTCTTTACTGCCACAATCCTGATACTTGGGATATATCGGCAGGGCGCGAAATTACCGTAAGCGAAATTTTAAGCGAATATAATAAAAACCGCGATTTTTATACAAAAGGCGGTATAACCGTTACAGGCGGCGAACCGCTTTTGCAGATAGATTTTTTGATAGCGCTTTTCAAAGAAGCCAAAAAACAAGAAATTCACACCTGTATTGACACTTCGGGAATAACATTTAACCCAAAAAACACCAAAAAAATAGACGAATTAATGTCTTATACCGATTTAGTTATGCTTGACATTAAACATATTAACGATGAAGAGCATAAGAAACTAACAGGTCAAACTAACAAAAATATTTTGCAGTTTGCAAAGCATTTAGAAAAACTTAAAAAACCGATTTGGGTAAGACATATTATTGTGGGAGGCATAACCGACAAGCCTGACGATTTAATAGAACTTGGCAGATTTATAGGCTCGCTTAAAAATCTTGCCGCGCTTGATGTTCTGCCTTATCACACAATGGGTGTTAACAAGTATAAGGAACTTGGTATTCCTTACGCTTTGGAAGGCGTTCCCGCACTCCCGCTTAAAGAAGCAGTAAAAGCAAAACAATATATTTTAAAGGGTGTATATGAGTCAGGACCTCCGTCTTAGCCGGAGGTCCTGACTACTTATATATACTTACTTTTCAACAAAAAATACACCGTAAACTCCTGGGCCTACGTGAGTGCCTATAGTAGAGCCTACTTGCAGCCTTTCGCTGACCAAAACACCAACCGACGAAAGTTTTTCCTCAAGTTTTATACAGTTTTCCTCACCAAAAGTATAAAGCGAATAAACTGGAAAGCGTTCATCAATTTCGAAACTTTTAACTTTATCGGCAATCATTTGCACCGCTCTGCCTATACCTAAGCCTTTACCTACAGGGGCAACCTCGCCGTCGGGTGAGACGGTAATAATTGGTTTAATATTCGCAAGTGTTCCCACAAGCGCGGCTGCTTTACCTATTCTGCCGCCTTTTTTAAGGTATTCGAGGGTATCCACACCTGCAAAAATTCTTATTTTCTTTTTTAATTCTTCGCATTTTTCCGCAATTTCACTTGCATCTAAGCCATCGGCAATAAGTTTTTTCGCATATTTTGCCAAAGTGCCTATCATATGGGAAGCATTCTTCGAATCAACAATATATATTTCGTCATATTCAGCCATTTGCTTAGCAATATTAGCACTCTGATATGTGCCGCTAAGTGCAGAAGAAAGACAAAAATATATAAGTTGGTCACCATCAGCCTTGATTTGTTCAAAATGTTTTAAAAATTCTTCAGGGGAAGGTTGCGAAGTGCGTGGAAACTCGTTTGCACTGACAAGCAGCCTGTAAAAAGTATCATTATCCAAATCAACACCGTCACGGTATTCTTTCCCGTCAATATTTATTGCCATCGGAACAAATAAATCGAATATGTCGTTACATCTGCAATCCGACGCAGAATCCACCATTATTTTAATCATAATAATCTCCTATAAATTTATGACACTTTTAATATTAGTGTTTGTAAAATGAAACACATTAATTAAAAAACTTAAAATTTTTTAACGACCGATAAACCGCTTTTTAGTATTATACATTAACCTTATCAACCCGTCAACAATTTGGGTAAAAAACAAACCCGATTTTGTAATCGGGCTGGTTTTCGTCACTCAATCCATTCAATTTTTTTAGGATTTTTTTCCACCGTTTTTATTGCGGTCTCAAAATCTTCACGGTTGTTCGAAAGCTCCTTTTGTAGCCTTAAAACAGGTATTGTAGAGCCGGGTTGCTGATAATATGTATTGTCAGAAATATTAATATGCTTTGTCGCATTTTGCGCAAAAAAGAAATAACTGTTAGCGGTATCAAATATATTATTTGTAATATTAAAGTTTTTAAGCTGACCTTCATTGTAGTATGTGCTCCACGCCAAAACAAAGGCCTGACTTTCCTTGCCCTTACGTTGCTCACCGCCCCAATTGTAACCGCTGAAGCGAAGAATATTATCTTGGAATGTAATATTGTGCATAACCGCATTAGCGTCAGACGAGGTTTCGGTTCTTGTTTTAGGGTTTTTACCCCAGAATTCAAAATTCATTGAAGTGTATTCAATAAGATTGTTCTTAAAGGTTAAATTGGTGTAGTTATTATTGCTCATTCCCTGGAATGTTATTGCCGCATCAAAAACCTGATAAATATAGTTGTTTGACACATTTACGTTATTTGCATTGTTCCAGAACTGTACCGCGTTACCGTAGCGATTAGTTTTAGAAGCGGTAATTTCTCCACCTATCCAACCCATTTCACAGTTGGTAATTTCAAAACCGTCGGCATAAGAAACGTTGAACGCAAAAGTGCAAAAATATTTTATACAAAGGTTTTCAAATTTAAGGTTTGTAAGTTTACTGGCATTAGATCCAAAAGTACCGATAGCGCGTTTTGTGGTGGCAATTTCGATAGAATCAAAATACTCACCCGGGTTAGTGTTAGTCAAATATAGATAAAGTGTTTTTTTATCATAATCAAAAAAGAAATCGCCGTTTGAAGTAACCTCTTCAAAAGTGTGTTTGCGGTAGCCTATAAATTCAGCATCATTAAAAATAACCTGTGCGGCATCTTCTGTACCCAAATAAATCTGCCATATATTATTATCCTCACTTGTCCAAAGCGATTTATCGGCATAGTTTTTAAGCGAACCCAAGAGAACAGGTTTATCACCACTACCGTATGCACCGTAACTAATACCTCTTACGGGTTTTATTTCTTCTTCCAGACGGAAAGTATCGCCCCGTTTAAAGAGCACCACATCACCCTTAGTTAAATAAAGCGAATTAACTTCATCAACAGTTGTAGGTTTTTCGGGTGATAATCCGTCATTCCACTCACTGCCGTCTTCGGAAACATAATAAGCTAAATTTTCATCGCTTGCCTTTTTTAAAGTGTCAGGCGCTGACAAAATTTTATCCTTAAGCTTTTCGGCTTGTTTATCAGAACCGCCTTTTAACTGTTGGGCGGTCATAAGTCCAAACTTATTTTCGGTTTTATTGCAACCGCTAAACACCAAACAGACCGAAGAAACTATAATTAAAACGCTTAAAACAAAGTATAATACTTTTTTCATTTTGCACCTTCCAAAACTTTTTTCATCTTGATTAATATTTTAACACATCTCTATAGTATTTTCAACTAAACAAAAAATCGGTTCGTTAAACGAACCGATTTTTTTGTTTTAATTTACCCACTCTACTTTTGTTGGATTAGCATCTACCGCTTTAACTGCCGCTTCAAATGCGGTAATGTCATCACAGTAGTATTTCTGTCCCTTAACCACAGGCAAATTAGAGCCACTGCCCTGATAATAGGTATTACTTGAAATATCAACATATTCAAATGTGGGAGTTCCGTAATAGAAATAACAGGTTGCAGTATCGAATATATTATTTTTTATAGTGAAATCCTGAATCTGGTCTTCGTTATACTCTGTATTCCAACACAAAACCATTGCTTGGTTTTCTTGTGTAGTACGTTGCATACCTGCATAACCGTAACCACCAAAGCGCAAAATATTGTCTTCAAAAGCTATATTATACATGGTTGTATAATAATCTGCAGATGTATCAGTTGCTTCGTTTTTGCTGTTACCCCAGAATTCAAAGTTCATTGAACAATATTCGATAAGATTATCATTGAATGTGAGATTTGTATAATCGTTATCATGAGAACCTTGGAATGTAATAGCCGCATCAAATACTTGATAAATATAGTTGTTAGATACAGTTGTGTTGTTGGAATGACGCCATAGTTGAATAGCATTACCGTATCTGGTACCATTACTTTTAAGTTTTCCGCCTAACCAGCCCATTTCACAATTTGTAATTTGAACATTATCTGTAAAGGATAAATTCATTGCACCGAAAGTGAAATATTTGAAACATAAATTTTGGAAGTTATTATCATTGGTTTCTGTATCGCCATGCTTATTAAATGCTCTCATAGTAGTTGCAATTTCTATGGAGTCGAAATATTTAGCAGGGTTAATCTGATTTAGATACAGATAAAGTACCATTTCGGTTGTATCGTAATAGAAATCTCCATCATTAACAACCTCATCAAGTGTTGGTTTAAGGTAGCCAACCCACTCACCGTCATTAAATACAACCTGTGCTGCTTCTGACGTGCCAAGATATACCTTCCATATTATATTATCGTCGGTGGTCCAGCTTTCATTAGCATAGTTTTTAAGCGAACCTAAAAGTTTGGGTTTATCACCTTCGCCGTAAGCACCGTAACTTACACCGTCGACCGGCCTAATTTCTTCAGAAAGACGGAAAGTATCTCCGCGTTTAAAGAGCACCAAATCGCCGGAACGAAGTGTAATACTACTTAATTTATTAATAGTTATAGGGTTGTCTTTTGATGTTCCGGGGTTTAAGAGGCTGTCATTACCGTCTTCTGCTACATAGACAGTTTTGTTCAACCAACCTGTTCCCTGTTTAAGTGAATCTGTGGCAGAAAGAATTTGATTTCTCAATTCCTCAGCCTCTTCATCAGCACCGCCAGAAAGGTTAGCGCCTTCCATTAAGCCATGACCCTTTTGGGTCCATTCAATAGGCTGTGTGCCTATCATATGTCTTTTAATAGCATTTATGTCATATTGGTTAACAGCTCCGCTATTGTTAACATCCACATTAGGAATATATTCCGAACCGGCGTCAATAATTTCATCAACTGTTACAAGGTCTAAAATATCAATGTCACCGTCAAGTTCGGTATCGCCATAATGTATATCAGTCGGTGACTCAAACAAAGAAGCATCATAAGGTAAATATCTTGCAGTGAATTCAATATTACTTCTTCCGAATACATCGTATCCTTGATTACTTCTTCCCCAATGTGAATACCAATTCATTACTTTTGTTGCATATTCATCATTTAAAAACAGATTTGTTTTATCGGTATCGTTTGTTTCGTAAAGCGTCATATTAGCAAAATAAAGCTTTGTTTTGGTATTCAAGGTCAAAAACTTGAAGCCTGCATAAAAATGATTACAACTGTCAACCTGTTCTTGAGTAAGCGTAAATGTACAAACAAAGTTTCTTCCGTTATTTGAAATTGTAGTGAATAAATTCTCATTTTCTGTACGGGTAGAGAAAAACTGTTTTGAAACGGTTTGCAAAGAACCTGGGTCATTAGTACCGCCGCAAACATAATAATACAGAGTTTTATTTAATGCACCACTCTCAAATTTATAGTCAAACGACAAGGTATATTCAACATTAGCCTGTAGGCTTTGGGTTTCTAAAACAAATAATTCGTTAGAGGTTGTTCTCGCATCATCGAGAAGCATCATTTGCTTTTCACCAAGCATCTTGCTTTCATCAAAGTCAATAACTTCAACAGTTACCTGCTTTTTGTCTTCGGTAAAGGTTTCGCTTGTTAAATTATTAGAACCGAAATTATGGTATTTCCAAACCCATTTATTAAGGGTTCCGTCTGCAAAGACGCCGTTTCCAAAAAGTTCTTTCTTTTCAGTATCTGTTGTCTTATAAGCAGATGCATCGAAGAAATAACCGTCATACGGCGCTGTACCTTTAAAAGTAATACCTAAAACTACGGTATCCTTAACATAGGTAGACGGTACGGTTACTTCATATTCGTAATATGTATATCTGCCTTTATTTTCACTGTTTATAGGTTCTACTATTGCATTTAAGTTTGTAGAACGTGAATCTCTGTCGTGTAAAACTACATTAAAGTCCAAATTATTGGAAAGTCCGAACTTAAATGTATAGGTTTCGCCTGCAGTAGAATCAATCTGGCTACCGAGCGGACCTGTGTGGTTAGATGTGATGTGAAGCATATTGGGAATAGCAGGATCGTTCGGTTCCGGTTCTGGTTCGGGTTCAGGAGTTGTATCCGGCATAAGAGTTTCATCAAACTCAACTACTTCAACCGTTACCTGCTTATTGTCTTCGGTAAAGGTTTCGCTTGTTAAATTATTAGAACCGAAATTATGGTATTTCCAAACCCAGTTATTTAAGGTGCCATCTGCAAAAATGCCATTTCCAAAAAGTTCTTTCTTTTCAGTATCCGATGTTTTATAAGCAGATGCATCGAAGAAATATCCTTCATACGGTGCTGTCCCATTGAAAGTAATACCTAAAATCGCATAGCTTTTTTCGTAGGTAGATGGTACGGTTACTTCATATTCGTAATATGTGTATCCGCCTTTGCCTTCACTGTTTTTAAGTGTAGCTGTTGCATTTAAGTTCTTATTACGTGTATCATTGTCATGCATAACTACATTAAAGTTTAAAGTATTAGAAATTCCAAACTTAAATATATAGGTTTCACCTGCAGTAACAGCGATTCGGCTACCAAGCGGTCCTGTGTGATTAGAAGTGATGTGGAGCATCTTAGGAGTAGTAGGCTCCGGCTCCGGTTCTGGTTCAGAAACTTCTTCATACATAGGTGTATCTTCAAAAGAAACAACCTCAAGGAATACGCTACCGTCACTGTGATCATAAGTTCCGCTTGCTACATTATCTGCATTGAGAGTTGTTCTGTTCCATCTCCAGCACCAATAATTCAAGTATCCGCTTGAAAAATCGCCGTTTTCAAATATTTCTGTCTTACTGGCATCGGATTTATTATAAAGCGAAGCATTAAAGAAATATCCATCGGTTATTTTTGTGTTAAATTCAATGCCGACAAAAGCAAATCCCGAAGTTGCATCTCCTGAGAAAATATCGGGAACTAATACTTCATAAACATACTCTGTATATTTACCTTTATCAGTTGCACTTATCTGTGTCGCAGTTGCACCTTTTGCTTTATTACGACTATTGTTATCAAACAGGTCTACTTTAAATCCTAAACCGTTTGATAGCGAGAAACTGAACACATAAGTCTCACCCTCTATAAGAGTGTCTCTTTGAGCGAGCGGACCTTTGTTATTCGCTTGAAAATGAAGCACCTTTGTTTCTCCTAAATCGGTTGTTGTCTCTGCGGCACTTACAACAGTGGGGCAAATACAAGTTGCTATCAATATTAAAATTGACAAAAACATACTTGTAAGCTTATTTAATTTGTTTTTCATATCTTTCACCTTTCGAAATTTAATAGCGCAACTTAAAGATGTGTTATTTATTGCAATTTCTGTGATAGTTATACCACAAAAATATAAATACCAAAATAGACATTTTTGTTATTTTTTAACAAGGTAATTTGTACATTTTGACGAAAATTATTTTACTGTACTTCAGGTTGTGGGGCGGGTGCCTCAGGAGTAGCGGGTTGTGTTTGTGAAGGCGCGCTTTCAACCGAAGGGGTTTCTGCACTTGGAGTTTCGGCAGTGCCGCCTTGTGATGCCGTTTCCGATGACGAAACAGCCGACGACTCGGTCTCCTCAGGAGCAATAGAATATATTATATTGTCAGGCTTTGTGTCATCTTTATAATAACCTATTCCCTTTTTATAAACATCTTCACTGTCGGTAAATTCTTTTTTCTCCAAATCTTTGTGAATTTCTTTCATAACATCGCGCCAGATACTTTTGGCAACACTCGTATTACTTACCTTATGGTTATGGTCAAAGCCGTACCAAACAGAGCCAACATAATAAGGTGTGCCACCTACCAGCCAAGAGTCCTTGGTATCACTTGTAGTACCTGTTTTAGCATAAGCCTTCATTTTGTAGTTGAAACCTGCAACGGTTCTGCCTGTGCCTTCGCTTTGGTAAACAACTTCCCTCAGCATATGGTTCATTATTGTAGCAGAAGCACTGCTTATAACCTGTTTTCCGGCCTTTTCTTGTTCCAAAACAACCTCACCGTTAGTTTTTTCAACCTTGTAATAGGTTGTAGGCTTATGGTAAACACCGCCGTTACCAAAAATAGAAAATGCCGCAGCCGATTCAGTAGGTGTTATACCGTAATGACAACCGCCCAGCGCTAACGCTGAAAGGTTTTTATCTTCCTCTACCAAGTATTTACACCCTAGTTTTTCGGTTAAAAATTCATAAGAATTATCTATGCCTACTTTTTCTTTTAAAAGCTTAACAGGAACAGCGTTCATAGACTTTCTTAAAGCGTAATTGAGCGGTACATCACCCTTGTATTCGCCAAACCACTCTCTAGGGCCTGATTTGCCGTCGGGATAATATTTTTCAATAGGTTCGTCTTTAACAATAGAGGTATAGTTGAAAATATCATTATCAATCGCCAAAGCATAAACCCCGATGGGTTTCATAGTAGACCCTGGCTGACGCGGAACGCTGTAAGCACGGTTAAGACTTCGGTTAACGGTTTTTTCACCCGTGCCGCCCACAATACCGACAATATGACCTTCATAATCTAAAATCGTCATCGCCGACTGGACATACTCTTTTTGCCCTTTTACCGTTTTTGTTTCGGTGAAATATTTATTTTTTTGCTTATATGTATCTTCAAGCAAGGTTTGAATTTCTCTATCTACCGTTGCATAAATCTTATAACCGCCGTTATAAAGCATTTGCGAAGCCACATCTTCGTCACAGTTGTATTTTACTGCAAGGTCGGTAATTACCTGTTCAATCAAAGTATCAACAAAATAGTCGTTAATTTCTTCTTCGTAGTTTTCTTTTTGGGTGTCATCCAGGTTTATATCTTGATTATAAACTTCATTAAACTCTTTTTGCTCAATGTAGCCAAGTTCAAGCATTTTTATAAGAACGGTGTTACGGCGTTCTTTGTTTTCATCCATATTGCTTATAGGATTATATCTTGAAGGGTTTTTAGTAATAGCAGCAATAGATGCACATTCTAACAAGGTTAAATCTTCAACATTTTTGTTGAAATAATAGTTTGCCGCAACCTGTACACCGCAAATACCGTTACCTAAAGCAATCGTGTTGAGATAAGCCTCCAGAATATCGGTTTTTGAGATTTTGGTTTCAACATAAAGCGCTCTTGCAATTTCGCGGATTTTACGGGTGTAATCACGCGCTTTGTCAGATGTTATGTTTTTAATCAACTGCTGGGTTATACTTGACCCGCCGAATTCGGTATCGCTAAATTCAAAAAAGAAATTGCCCGCTGCCGAAATAGTGCGTCTCCAGTCAACACCTTTGTGTTTTTCAAAGCGTTCGTCTTCAATAGCGATAAATGCCTTTTGCAACATATCAGGCATTTTATCAATAGAAACCCAAATTCTATTTTCGTCACCGTGCAAACGGTGGTATTCTTCCCAATCACCCTCACTGTTTTCGGTGTATATAATAGTTGTCATATCAAGTTCAAGGTTTTTGATATTTTGGGCTATTTGTTTGGAAGAAAAAATGTCAATTTTACGGTCACTATTTTTTGATTTTGGAATTACAAACGCAAGCGATAAAATCGAAAAAATTAAAAGGCAGGATATAACTGCGCTTAAATATTTAAAAAACTTTTCCATATATATCCTCCTTTTTGCCACTATTTTCCTTAATTATACCACTAAATTGTCCATTTATCAATTATTTTTTAAATGTAAACATTTTCTAAATAATTATCCATTTTTGTTGAAATCATATTATTATGTGCTATAATTTAACTAGAGTAATTCACGAAAGGAAAGAGCCAATGCTTAAACTTAAAGGCATAAAAAAAGATTATATAACCGGTGATACTAAAGTCGAAGCTTTAAAGGGCGTTGATTTGGAGTTTCGCAGCAACGAATTTGTTTCAATTCTCGGGCAATCAGGTTGCGGAAAAACCACCCTTTTAAACATTATCGGCGGACTTGACAAATATTCCGAAGGTGACCTTTTTATCAATGGCAAATCTACAAAAGATTATAAAGACAGGGATTGGGATAACTACCGCAACCATTCGATCGGTTTTGTCTTCCAAAGTTATAACCTTATCCCCCACCAAACCGTATTGCAAAATGTTGAATTAGCACTAACCTTATCAGGTGTTTCAAAAAGTGAAAGACGCCGCCGCGCTAAAGAGGCTTTAGAAAAAGTAGGGCTTGGCAATCAGTTAAAGAAAAAGCCGAGCGAAATGTCAGGCGGACAGATGCAACGTGTTGCAATTGCGCGTGCGATTGTAAATAATCCCGATATTATTTTGGCAGATGAACCGACAGGTGCATTGGATACCGAAACCAGTATTCAGGTAATGGATATTTTGAAAGAAATTTCCAAAGACCGCCTTGTTATAATGGTTACCCACAACCCCGAACTTGCCGAAAAATATTCAACCCGTATTATCCGTATGCTTGACGGACTTATTATTTCGGATTCAAAACCACTTACCGAAGAAGAACTGAACATTGAAAAAAACAGTGAAGAAACCAAAAAAAGCAAAGCCAAAAAACAAAATATGCCTTCAATGTCATTTGCAACTTCTTTCGGCCTTTCGCTTAAGAACCTTATTACCAAAAAGGGACGCACCGCACTTACCTCTTTTGCGGGAAGTATCGGCATTATCGGTATTGCTTTAATTTTCGCCGTATCCCACGGTATGACCGCTTATATTGACGCCGTTCAGGAAGACACCCTTTCTTCCTATCCGCTCACACTTGAATCGCAGTCAATGGATATTTCTTCGTTGCTTCAGGCATTCATAGGCAACGCGCAATCGCAAGAAGGTCACAAGAACGATGCGGTTTATCAGAAGTCTATGATTTATGATATGCTTAACGCATTAAATTCAGTAGAAGAAAATAAAAACGACCTTAAGTCCTTTAAAAGTTATCTTGAAAAGGAAATGAAAAAGAACACCGATAATACCGATTTGAATCAAGCGGTAAGCGGTATTCAGTACACATACGACTTTGATTTACTCATATATACAAAAAATATTGACGGTAATATCATCCGTTCAGATACTACCGAACTTATGCAGGAAATCATACTTGAAAACTTCGGTATGGATATGTCGGGTATGATGAGAATGCGTCAAAATTCCTCTATGGGCGGCGGTATGTTTTCTATGGGTGGCGGAATGTCACTCTGGCAAGAAATGCTTTCGGGTAATGACGGTCAACTTATCAACCCATTGCTCAAAAAACAGTATGATTTGATTTACGGTTCTTGGCCAAACAGTTTTAACGAAATTGTCCTTGTAGTTGACCAAAACAACGAACTTGACGACATGACACTCTATGCTTTGGGCCTTAAATCCAAAGAAGATATCAACGCTTTAGCGGATGCGGCAATAAACAAAACCGAACTTGAATACAACAGAGAAAAATGGTCCTACAAAGAAATTTGCGGTATGGAATTTAAAACGATCCTTAATTCCGATTGTTACACCGTCGACCAATCAACCGGTCTTTATACCGATTTGCGCGAAACTTCGGCAGGACTGCAGTACCTTTACGATAACGGTATTTCGCTTAAAGTTACAGGTATAATCCGTCCTAACGAAGATGCCGTTTCAACAATGCTTACAGGCTCGATAGGTTACACTAAAGACCTTACCGAATATGTTGTTGAAAAAGCAAAAGAATCCCAAGCTTTAAAAGAGCAGTCGGGAAACAGTTCTATTGATATTTTCACAGGTCTTCCCTTTAGTGAAAACAGCAGTAACTTAACCGACGAGGAAAAACAAACCGAATTTAAAAATTATCTTTCAAAACTCGATCAAAAAGGCAAGGCTGAAACCTATGTTAAAATTATGTCCACCCCTTCTAAAGAGGATGTAGAAAAAACCGTTTCGTCAGCCTTAGCAAATACCACAAGAGAAAAAATCGAAAGTAATTTAACCCCCGCTTTAGCTACACAAACAGGTATGAGCGAAGCCGAAATCGGTGATTATCTTGCTTCTATGAAGGATGAGGACATTAACCAGATTTTCTCTACTATAGTAGAAGAACAGTTCAAAACGCAGTATGCCGAACAGGTAAAAGCCCAACTTTCAATAATGCCGCAAGAACAATTGGCATTTGCCCTTGAAGCCGCACAAAAGACTTACACCACCGAACAATGCGCCCTTTATTATGACGAGGTTTTGGAATTTTCTGAATCAAGTTATGAAGAAAATATGCGCGAACTCGGTAATGTAGATTTAGATAATCCGTCAACAATTAATCTTTACGCTTCAAGCTTTGAAAACAAAGATATTATTGAAGAAAAAATTGCCGAATATAATGAAGATTTGGACGAATTATCTCAAATCAAATATACCGACTATGTAGGTCTTATGATGTCATCTGTAACATCAATCATAAATGCTATAACCTATATACTAATAGCCTTTGTTGCAGTGTCGTTAATAGTTTCTTCTATAATGATTGGCGTAATCACCTTAATTTCGGTACAGGAACGCACAAAAGAAATTGGTATTTTGCGTGCAATAGGCGCCTCCAAACGTAATGTTTCAAGTATGTTCAATGCCGAAACCGTAATTATCGGGTTTACCTCGGGCGCACTCGGTATTATTATCACCTATCTCTTGTGCATACCGATTAATATGATTTTCCATCACTTTACAGGTATAAGCAATCTTGACGCTATTTTACCCGTGCCCGTTGCAATAATCCTTATTTTGATAAGCGTTCTGCTCACTATGTTCTCAGGGCTTATCCCCTCAAGAAGCGCCGCAAAAAAAGACCCCGTAGTAGCACTAAGAACAGAATAATCTTAAACAAAAAAATCCTTGAAACCAAAAGTTTCAAGGATTTTTTTATTCTTCAAGTTCCGCGATTGTGACACCGTTTTCGCCCTCACCGAAAGTACCCAGACGGTAAGATTTAATGTTTTTATGCCTCTTTAAATGAGACTGAACATTTTTCCTAAGCACACCCGTGCCTTTACCGTGGATAATGCGTATTGATAAAAGTCCCGAAAGAACGGCATTATCAATATACTTATCAAGTTCCAATATAGCCTCGTCCGAAGCCATTCCCCTAAGGTCAACTTCACCTGATACATCTCTCTGGGCGCGTGATTTAATACCGCTTACATTACGCGTTTTTTTAATCTCGGTAGACGGTTTGTTTTTGGATTTTACCCTTAAATTATCAAACTCAACCCACATCTTTATAGAGCCCGACATTACGAATGCCTTTTTATCGTTCGGTTTAACATCAATTACCGTAGCGTCGCGGTTAATATCTGCAATGACTACTATATCACCTTTTTCAACACTTGTAACCGCTTCACCCATAGCCTTTTTTGTCATAACGGGGTCGGTTTCATCTTCAAGTTGTTTAAAGGTTGACTTATAACTGCCTCTTGCCTGTTCGGCAAACTTTGCGGCATTTTCGGCATCAATAGTCTTCTTCATTTCTTCAAGTTCATTTAAAAGCAAGGAAGATTTATATCTTGCATTTTCTATTATTGTGTTTGCTTTTTCACGGGTTTGCTCCATCAATTTTTCTTGATTTTTCTGGAATTCGTGTTCCCTTAAATCCATTTTGCGCTTAGCATCGTCAAGTTGCGCCCTGAGTTTACTAACCTTTTGTTGTTCGTTTTCAGCCAACCGTCGCGCATTTTCAAGAGATTCCACCACACGCTCAAAACGGGTGTCTTCTCCCCTTACCTGTTCTTTAGCGGTTTCTATAATATCAGGGCTTAGTCCCAATTTACCCGAAATTGCAAAAGCGTTTGAACGCCCAGGCATACCGATTATAAGTCGGTAAGTAGGTTTTAAAGTAGAAACATCAAACTCGCAAGAAGCATTTTCTACCCCATTAGTATCAATCGCATAAGATTTAAGTTCGGGATAGTGGGTGGTAGCAACCACCTTTGAGCCGTAGGCAGAAAGCCTCATCAAAATTGCTTTTGCAAGTGCCGCCCCTTCAATTGGGTCAGTACCTGCGCAAAGTTCATCAAAAAGCACCAACGAATCACTGTCAGCCGATTCAATAATATTGAT
>JAZSDM010000103.1:0-13849 GCA_045531145.1 Acutalibacteraceae bacterium
ATAATGGAATAGGTTAAGCGAAACAATTCTGTTTCGCCACAAAATCTTTGATTTTGCGACAAATTTTTTAGTAAAAATTTGTCCTATCCCATTGCAATGAGTGTTGTGCAAAATTAAATATTAGAATTTAATTTTGCCGAAGCCACTTGTAAAGTGGCTTGTCGGAACGCTTTTGAGCGTTTCGACTAACTACAATCATTATAATGGTTGTTGCCGAATTATCGGCTAATCAAAAATATCCCTGAATTTCCTGCTTTGAAGCATTGAAACACAGTCATCTGTCACTACAATTATGTGGTCAAGCAATTTTACACCCATTTGTTGTAAGGTTATTTTAAGGGATTTCGTCATTTCAATATCCGCATCACTCGGAAGCGCATTACCGCTTGTATGATTGTGGGAAATAACTACGCAAGCGGCATTTCTTTTTAATACCACCTGCACAATTTCTCTGATAGAAACACCGACGGATGACATATCTCCCTCACTCAATTTATCACAGGAAATCATATATCCGTCATTATCAAAGGAAGTTACCATAAACACTTCGCTTTTATAACCAAAATATTTCTTTATAAGAAAATCGCAAATTTCATCCATATTTGTGTATTTATGCTTGACGGATGATTTTTCGCTTTGATATTTCCTAAGTAACGGCAATATAAGTTTAATTAATGCTGCGGAATTTTCACCTATACCATCTACCTTTAGTAAATCGGTAGTTTCGGCTTCAAAAACACCCGAAACCGAACCAAATTCCTCTAAAAGCAAATGTGCGATTTCGTTGGTATCCTTTCGCGGTATGCTGAAAAACAGTAACATTTCTAACAGTTTGTGTGGAGCAACATCATCAGGAAATCCGTGCTCTAAAAATTCTTTACGAACACGGTCTCTATGTTTTTTATGCAAATTTGCTGGCATTTATTTTCCCTTCCTATAGATTATATTTTTAACATTAAGGTGTAATAATGAAAGAATTTACAATCACTAAAAACGATGCAACACTTCGGCTTGACAAGTTTATTCAAAAAAACTGTCCTACCCTTCCTACATCGCTTATGTTTAAATACATTCGCACCAAGAAAATCAAGGTTAATTCCAAGCGGGCAGAAATAAGCACCCGACTCAAAGAAGGCGATGTAGTTACCGCTTATATTAATGACGAATTTTTTGTCGAAGTCAACCCAAAGTATGACTTTTTGTCAGCATCTAAAAACATTGATATTGTTTACGAAGACCAAAACATTTTACTTGCAAATAAAAAGCAAGGTCTTTTGGTGCATCCTGACAAAAACGAATACGGCGACACACTTATTGCCCGTATTCAGCATTACCTTTATGATAAAGGCGAGTATGACCCTAAAGCCGAAAACGGTTTCCGTCCTGCGCTTGCTAACCGTATTGACCGTAACACAGGAGGAATTGTAATTGCCGCAAAAAACGCTGAGGCTTTACGCATTTTGTGCGATAAAATCAAAGATCGTGAAATCGACAAACGGTATTTAACCGTTGTACACGGCACACCAAAACAAAAATCGGCTGTGCTTGAGGGCTTTTTAGAAAAAAACGAGGATAAAAACAAGGTTTATCTTTTAAAAAACAAGACCGAAAACGCCCGTACAATTAAAACTAAATATACCGTTCTTCAATCCAAAAACAACCTATCCCTTTTAGAAATTGAACTTTTAACCGGCAGAACCCACCAGATAAGAGCCCATTTATCTTCAATCGGTCATCCGCTTTTGGGTGACGGAAAATACGGTAAGCTAAAGGACGATAAAAAGTTAGGTTTTAATAAGCAAGCACTTTATTCATATAAACTTACCTTTGATTTTAAAACCGATGCAGGCATTTTAAACTACCTGAACGGTAAAACCTTTACTGTAAATGAAGTATGGTTTGCCGACCAACTTTTTGGAAGTGACTACCGAAAATTACTTAAATAGAGAGCGTGTTACACGCTCTTTTTTTATTTCCAACAGTCAAGTTGGTGTGTAATTCCTATATCTTCCGCTTTAAAGATAGGTTCTTTACCTGCTTTTCGCTGTGAATCATAATTCTCAAGCGCTTTTATAACATATTTACTCAGTATCAATATTACGGGAATATTGATAACCGCCATAGCACCCATTGTAATGTCTGCTATATTCCAAAGCAAATCGGCACTAAGCCCTGCGCCTAAAAATATAACAAGCGATGCTACAATGTAATAAACACTTGAAAACACATTATCGGGTTTACGCTTTAGAATATAGAAAAGACTTTGGTCAACATAATAAAGGTTGCCGAGAAGGGTTGTAAAGGCAAACAGAATCATTGCTACAGTTATAAAAATGGGACCGAAAGTGCCAAGTGCTGCCGTGAGGGACTGCTGTACATACGCCGCTCCCGAAATTTCTTTTGCAGGCTCTACACCTGAGCACATACACATAAATGCCGTAGCAGAGCAAACAAGTATAGTGTCAATAAACACCGAAAGCATCTGCACCAAACCTTGCTTAATCGGGTGAGTAACCTCTGCCGAAGCCGAAGCGTTTGGAGCCGAGCCTACACCCGCTTCGTTACTGAAAAGTCCGCGCTTTATTCCGTACATTAAGCAAGACCCCGAAAGTCCGCCGAAAATCGCCTTAAAATCAAATGCCTGAGTAAATATTTTTGTAAAAATTTCAGGTAATGCAGTAATATTAAAAATAACTATCAGCAGTGCAACAACTATATAAGCAACACCCATAATCGGGACTAAAAGTGAAGTAACCTTGATAATACGCTTACCGCCGCCAAAAAGACAGTAACCCACAATCACCGCTAAAATAAATCCGATTATCCACGGTGTGTATTTTGGGTCATAAAAACTGTAAGCAGAAAATGTTGACTGCAAGTTAAAAGACGCCAACATATTAAACCCGAAACCGTAGGTTAAAATTAAGAATACCGAAAACACAATTGCAAGCGGTCTTGAGCCGATTGCCGCTTCTATATAATACGAAGGGCCGCCGTACCAACCGTCGGGTCCGCGTTTTTTATAAATTTGCGCCAAAGTACTTTCTGCTAAAGCCGATGCCGCGCCTATTAAAGCAATAAGCCACATCCAGAAAACCGAACCAAAACCGCCCAAACAAATGGCGGTAGAAACACCTATAATATTACCCGTCCCAACCCTTGAAGCAGTAGAAACCATTAAAGCCTGAAAGGATGAAACCGCTTTTTTATCACTCGGTTTTTCGGTTACCGATTTTATCTGTTCTGCAAATAACCGAAATTGAGCAAAACGCGTGCGAAAAGTGAAATATATTCCGCATAATATTAAGGCGATTATAAGCACATAACTATATAACGCGTCACTTATATTTGCCACTATTTTATCAAGCATTTAAATACTCCTTAAGAATAATAATTAATTATACCATATTTCTGTTATCAAAGCAATAAAAGTGTATTTTACACTTTACTTTTTTATATTATTTTGTTACAATAAACTCAAATAATTTAGGTTGGTGAAAATTATGTATAATATCGGTATAGACCTTGGCGGTACTAATATTGCCATAGGTGTTGTAGACGAAAATTACAAAATTGTTTTAAAGGATAAGGTGCCCACCCGCACCGAAAGAGAAACAGGCGAAATTATCGACGATATGGCAAATCTTTGCAAATCGCTTGTAGAACGCTTAAATCTTACCTTTGACGATATCGGTTACGCAGGTATTGCAACACCCGGTTCGGTAGACCCTATAAACGGTGTTGTAAGATATGCTAACAATATCAATATGATAAACTACCCTATTGCCGACGAACTTAAAAAACGTATTCCGATTAAAAAGGTTTTAGTTGAAAACGATGCTAACGCTGCTGCTTTAGCAGAAGCAAAAGCAGGCGCCGGAAAAGGTCTTGACGATGTTATTATGATCACCCTTGGCACAGGCGTAGGCGGTGGTATTGTTATCGGCGGTAAACTTTATTCGGGCTTTAACTACGCCGGCGCAGAACTTGGACACACTGTTATTGAAACAGACGGCAGAGCCTGTACCTGCGGAAGAAAGGGTTGCTTTGAAGCATACAGTTCTGCTACAGGGCTTATTAATATGACCAAAGAAAAATTAACCGAAACTAAAGACACTGTTATGTGGGATATGGTTAAAGGTGATATAAATAAAACAAGCGGCCGCACCGCATTTGACGCTTCGCGCAAGGGTGATAAAGCAGGTCAAGAAGTAGTTGATATGTATATTAAATACTTAGCTTGCGGACTCAGCAATATGATAAACATTTTCCAACCCGAAGTTTTATGTATCGGCGGCGGTGTTTGCGGCGAGGGTGACTACCTTTTAAATCCGCTTAAGGAATTAACCAAGGCAAACACCTACGGTTACGAAAGACAAGAAAGAAACACCGAACTTAAAATTGCCGAACTTGGAAACGATGCAGGCATCATCGGTGCTGCTTCATTAGGTTAAAAATTATTCCCGATAGTTATCTATCGGGAATTTTCTTTTGTTCTTATTTTGTAAATTTCTTCTGCGGCAATACGGGTTTTTGCTACAACATCGCGTTCAGATTTTGGGAAACAGTAATACAAAACCTTACCGTTTCCTATACAGATAACATCCCCTATTTCGTACCAATAATAATCGGAATAAAGACTGTAAGAAAGCAATGAAGACTGGGTGTAATCAAGTTCACCGTCACACCCTGTTAAGTGAAAACCGTCATAAGTGTGGGTAAGTACACCGCTTCCCACATTGTAAACCCGCTTAGTATCAACAAGCATATAAATATCAACATTGGTGCTGAGTTTATATTCGCCGTTTAAAATTTCTTCTCTTACACATTCCCTTTGCCAAGCGTACCAATCGGGTATATGCGAAAATTCGGTTTCACCGTCTTGCGACTTCATAAAACCTGTTTCGGTCAGTTCGTAAACCTTACCGCAATTCTCACAAGTTAAATGTATCCCCTTGCCTATGGTTTTGCCTTCGACTTTGCAGTTGGGACATTTATATAAAACCCTGTTAAGATAATCCGCCCTGAATTTTTCGGTAATTTTTACATTGTTTTGTTGTTGCCATAAAAAGTTATCAAAAGAAAACTGACTTTTCAGTATTTTATTTATCTGTTCAGGGGTTTTTTCTTTAATATCTTCGGGCGACAGTATATATTCCATTTCGGCGGAAACTTTTACTTTTCTAAGTTGCAAATTGTTATAAAGCGGGTCACGCTGGAAGGCGCCAAAGGTTCTTATCATTATAACGGGTACTGCTAATTTTTTGACAAGTTTACCCAAACTTTCGGGCAAAGGTGTTGCCGTACCGTCAAAACTGTAACTGGCTTCGGGATACATTAAAACCGAAGTCTTGTTTTTCTTTATACAGTGAAAAATATCCCTTACAAGCACACTGTCGCTTACAAACTTTTGGGTAGGAATACAACCAACCATACGCATAAGCAAATTCTTGCCCACAAACCCGTCCGAAGTCATAACAATATTATATCTTTTAGGGTAAAGCAGTTTGCTTGCAATTTTTAAATCAATAAAACTTGAATGGTTCATTAAAATAAGCGCAGGCTCGCGTTTACCCAACTTTTCCATATTTATTTTCTTATACTTAAACCCTACAGGCAGTAAAGAAAAAATCGACAACACTCTTATAACCGTTGCCAATATAAAATTAGGTTTTAAAGGCTTTTTATGTTGCTTTACAGGTAAATTCAAAACCTCACTGTAACTCTTCTTGGCCGTTTTAATTTTCATCTTTTCAACCCCTTACAATCATTATACCACACCCCCGCCTTTTAAACAATAGAATTCACTTTCTACTCGCAGTAGAATTGAAAATTTGAACATTAGATTGCTTATTTAGGTGAAATATGGGATAATATGGGCATACTAAAAGCAAAGAGGTTTACTTATGGATTACAAAATTGTTGCCGATTCTTCGGCAGACTTGATTAGTTTAAAAGAAGTGCCGTTCGCTATAGCGCCGCTTAAAATTATTACCGATAATAACGAATATGTGGATGACAGCAATCTTGACGTGGTTGAAATGATTAATGACCTTAAAAGTTATTCAGGCAAGTCTTCTACCTCCTGCCCGTCGGTATCAGATTGGCTTAATACTTTCGGCTATGCTAAATATATTTTTTGCGTAACTATTACAAGCAATCTTTCGGGCAGTTATAATTCGGCGGTTATTGCTAAAAATGAATATGAAGCCGCTCACCCCGAATGCAAGGTGTTTGTAATAGATTCATTATCGGCAGGTCCCGAATTAAAACTTATAGCCGAAAAGTTGGAAGAGCTTATTTTGACAGGCAAAACTTACGACGAAATTTGCGATGCTATTACCGAATATCAAAAACATACAAAGCTTTTATTTATGTTAGAGTCGCTTACCAACCTTGCAAATAACGGACGTGTAAGCAAAGCAACCGCAAAAATAGCGGGAATTTTAGGTATCCGCGTTGTTGGTAAAGCCAGTGACCAAGGCACTCTTGAAACTCTTGAAAAAGCGCGCGGCGAAAAAAAGGGGTTAAACAGCATTTTGCAAAACCTTAAAAGTCTTGGTTATAAGGGTGGGAAAATACGAATTTCCCACTGCCTTAATAAACCTTTAGCCGAACTTTTAGGCACAGTTTTAAAAACCGAATTCGGCACAAAGGATATTGAAATTTACCCAACCGCCGCTCTTTGCAGTTTTTACGCAGAAAAAGGCGGAATGCTTATAGGCTTTGAAATATAAAATTAAACCCGTGGTTTCAACAATGAAACCACGGGTTTTTATTATGAATAACTGTATGTAACAAGTCCGTAAATTAAGATTACCAAAACCATAAGCGGTAAAATAAACTGCATATAAATACGCATCCAATTTTTAACCTTTAAGCCTTTGCCTACGTTAGCTTCTTCAGTGAAGTTTTTCCAACCCCAACCGAATTTCCAAGTACAGAACATAATAAAGATAAATGCACCTATAGGCAACATAATGTAGTTAACTATAAAGTCTTCTAAATCGAGGAAGTTTGTACCCTTTGCGAAGGGAACGAATCCTGACCATACATTAAAGCCAAGCGCACACGGAAGCGATAACACAAACATTGCCACACCGTTGATAAGGCAAGCCTTTTTTCTGCCCCATTTGAAAATATCCATACTGCAAGCAATAATATTTTCGAAAACGGCAATAACTGTTGAAAGCGCCGCAAAGGACATAAATACAAAGAAAAGTGTTCCCCAAAGTCTGCCAAGCGGTAGGTTGTTGAATACGTTGGGTAATGTTACAAAAATAAGGTTAGGACCTGCATCAACAGGTACATCGTAAGCAAACGCTGCAGGGAAAATAATAAGACCTGAGGTTAATGCTACAAAGGTGTCAAGACAAGCTACGTTAAGTGATTCACCTAAAAGCGAACGCTTTTTGTCTAAGTAACTTCCGAAAATTGCCATTGAACCGATACCGAGCGACAAGGTAAAGAAGGACTGGTTCATAGCCGCAACAATAACATTTCCAAGACCTGCGTTTTCAATATTTTTAGCGTTAGGTAACAAATAGAATTTAAGACCTTCGCTGCCGCCGTCCAAGAAGCAACTGTTAATTGCAAGTACCACCATAATAGCAAGTAATGCAAGCATCATATACTTACTAACACCTTCAACGCCTTTTTTAACACCTAAGCCGCAAACAACAAAGCCGATAAGTACCGCAATCGCCATAAAGCCAACCGATTCTAACGGGCTTGCAGTCATTTCACCAAAAATAGCCTTAACACTTTCGGTATTAGTACCTTCAAATTTGCCTGATGCCATTTTAACAAAATAGTTTATCATCCAACCTGCAACGGTGGTGTAAAACATCATTAAAATATAATTACCCGCAAATGCCGTATAACCGTGTAGGTGCCATTTTGAACCCTTTGGTTCTAACTGCTTGTACATAGCGGCAGGGCTTTTTTGTGAAGCGCGACCTAATGCAAATTCCATTGTCATTACAGGAAGTCCCATAACAATCAAAAAGAATATGTAAATTAAAACAAATATTGCGCCGCCGTACTGACCTGCCATATAAGGAAATTTCCAAACATTTCCTATGCCGATTGCGCAACCGGCACTGAGCAGAATAAAGCCTAAACGGCTTGAAAGCTTTTCTCTTTCCATATAAACCTCCAAAACTTTTTTATTTAATATACCATATTTTATTTTTTTATACAAGATTAAAATTTTAACTTGATTTTTTTTAATGTTTGTATTATACTAATATGGCGTTCAAAAAGCGTATGCAGAGATGGCTGAGCTGGTCTAAGGCGCACGATTGGAAATCGTGTGTGCACTAATACTGCACCGAGGGTTCGAATCCCTCTCTCTGCGCCAATAATAAAAGGCACTAACCTTGTGGTTAGTGCCTTTTATTATTCTGTGTTTTGAAGAGGGATGAGAACCCGTAGGGTTCGTCGAAGCAGCCCGAAAGCCGCGTTAGGCTTTTGGGACTGTGAAGTCTCGAGTACAGCAAATTATTTCGGGCACCGCCCGCAACGGTCGAAATAATGCTAACGCAGAGTATCCCTCTCTACATCATTTAATAAAGCCACCCTGTTGGGTGGCTTATCTTTTAATCGTTATTATAACGTCTGCATCTACAACCAAAAAACACCAAAATCAGCACGATAGCAAGCAAAATTCCTACAGCAAAAATCACCAACGGAACTATTGCCGCAATAATGCCGGCAGCTATAAATGCGCCAACAATAGCACCTACAAGCAATGCTAAAATTATTGCCAAAACAGCAATAACTCTATTAACACAAAACCGTGTCAGGCAAGAACATTCGGTTGAATTGCCATTTATACATCTGTTTTCTAACATTACTTCCACACCCTTAAAATTATTGGTCGTAACCAATAACATTATATGTGAAAATAAGTCGGACGTTCCTATTTCATAAATTCATACATTGCGCGGTAGCACATATAAACGTCGAATTTAGCGGTAGTTTCAAAAGGCGCGTGCATTGAAAGTACGGGAACACCTAAATCTATAACATCAACACCCATATTAGCTATAAACATTGCAACTGTACCGCCGCCGCCTAAATCAACCTTGCCAAGTTCACCCGTTTGCCAGATAATACCTGCCTTATCAAGCATATTGCGGACAAAGGCAACATATTCAGCCGAAGCGTCAGACGTGCTTGATTTACCTCTGGCTCCTGTATATTTCGTAACAACCACGCCGTAATTAAGGAACGAAGCATTTCTTCTGTCCATAACTTCGGGGAAAGTTGGGTCAAGACCTGCATTAACATCGGCAGAAAGGCATTTTGAATTTCTAAGTGCCACAGTTGCATCCACGTTCTGCATTTTAGCTATATCGCCTATTACAAAACGCAAGAAATCCGATTCAAGACCTGTATTACCTGCCGAGCCAACCTCTTCCTTATCAGCTAAAATGGTAATAGCGGTTTTTTCGGGGTTTTCAACTTCTAAAATCGCAGTGAGAGCCGGATATGCACAAACCCTGTCATCCTGACCGTATGCACCTATAAGCGAACGGTCGAAACCGATATCACAAGCCTTTTGGGCAGGCACCATTTCAAGTTCTGCAGACAAGAAATCTTGCTCGCAAATGCCGTATTTTTGGTTTAAAATATTTAAAATATTTAACTTTACAAGTTCACTGCCCTCGTCATCTTTAAAGGGGTGGCTTCCAACCAAAACATTAAGTTCTTCGCCCTTAATCCCCTCCGCCAAAGTGCGTTTGTTCTGCTCTGCGGCGAGGTGAGGCAATAAATCGTTTATAACAAACTTTGGTTCGTCATCATTTTCGCCGATGCAAACCTCTTTAACTGTACCGTCTTTCAAAGCAAATACACCGTGAAGCGCCAAAGGAACGGCAGTCCACTGATATTTCCTGATACCGCCGTAATAATGGGTTTTAAAAAGGGCTAATTCACTGTCCTCATAAAGCGGATTGGGTTTAAGGTCAAGTCTTGGCGCATCAATATGGGCAGCAGTAATATTAACACCCTTGTCAGCGGTCTGTTTTCCTATAACCGCAAAGGCGATTGTTTTACCGCGGTTATTAAAATAAACCTTGTCGCCCGCTTTATAAACCTTTCCGATTTCAAAAGGCTTAAAACCTTTTTCTTCTGCCATTTGGGCGGCAACTTTTACCGCTTCGCGCTCGGTTTTAGCATTATCCAAAAACTTTTTATAGCCTTCTGCATAGTCACAAGCAAGGTTAAGTATCTCGGCATCTGCCTTTAATCTCCCGTTTTTACGGGTGTAAAACAATTTTTCCTTTAGTTCTTTTATATCGCTCATAACTTTTCTCCCAACTTCAAAATTTCAGTTAAAACTTTCTCAAACTGATTTAAAAAATCTTGCTCATCAGCATTGTTGTATATTATATAATCTGCATTTTCTTTATAAAAATCATCATTTTTTCCTGCAGATATACGAAGTTTTGCATCCGCTTCGGTCAAATTATCTCTTTCGATTATACGTTTCAAGCGGATATCTTCATCACTTAACACCGCAACCGTTTTAAAACAAATGCTGTTAATACCGCTTTCAAAAAGGGTTGGTGCATCAAGTAAAACTTTTTCGCAATCAATTTCCTTTAAAACTAATTTTTTAATAAAAGGAAAAATAGTTTTATTTAAAAGCTCGGTATTCTCCTTGCTTGAAAAAGCTTTGCTTGCCAGTGCCTTTCGGTTTAAAGTGCCGTCGGAATTTAAAATGTGGGTCCCAAAAACTTGTGTTACAGCTTTAAGTCCATCGCTTCCCTTTTCGGTAGCAGTTCGGGCGACTTTATCACAATCAACAAGTTTTATGCCGTGTTTTTCGCAAAGTACTGCGGCACTGCTTTTGCCAGAGCCTGTAGGTCCCGTAAGACCAATTATAATACTCATAATTTCGCCCTCACTTTCTTCAAAAAATTAAACCTTTATAATTTTAAACGCGGCGGCGCGTATCAAACGGTTATATACCGCAAGGCCGACACCGTTTTTATCAGGTGCGTGAACATAAACAGTGTTTACGCCCATTTTGTCAACATCTCTTAGTACAGCAAAAAGCTTATTCGCTAAACTTTCCGGATTTTCCTTTGTTCCGTAAACAATTTTAGGTATTTTAATTTGTTCGCTCTCTTCACTAAAACATACCGCAACTGCGTTTTGCTTTGCGTTTACAAAATCGGCAAAATTTTCGCCCTCAACAAGTATTGTTGTCGTTTCGGGTGCGTAATGTTTATACTTCATACCCGGTGAAGCCGCCTTTTGCCCGATTTCTAATTCTGACAATACCGCTTTATCAACCGTAATATCGGGTAAAATTTCGCGTAATTGCTCTAAAGTCACCGCTCCCGGACGCAACAGTACGGGATTTTCACCCACCAAGGTTATAACGGTGGATTCTACACCAACAGTACAGTCTTTACCCATTACAACCGCATCAATTTTACCGTCCAAATCGGCAAGCACGTGGTTAGCAGTTGTAGGACTCGGTTTGCCCGAAACATTTGCCGAAGGCGCCGCTAAAGGCAGTTTGCTTTCGGTTATAATTTGGAGCGCTACCGCTTCGCTCGGCATTCTTACTGCAACAGTCGAAAGCCCCGCCGAAACACATTCGCTTACCTTTTGGCTTTTTTTAAGCACCATTGTAAGCGGTCCAGGCCAGAATTTTTCGGCGCATTTAAGTGCTGTTTCGGGTATATCGCAAGCGATTTCTTTAAGCATTTCCATATCCGATATATGCACAATTAAAGGGTTATCCTGCGGTCTGCCCTTAGCAGTAAATACCGCTTTTATAGCATTTTCATCATAAGCGCTTGCGGCAAGACCGTAAACCGTTTCGGTGGGAATTGCAACCACACCGCCGTTTTTTAATATTTCGGCAGCATTTTTTATACCGTTTTCATCGGTAGCAAGTCTTTGTGTTATCATTTAAGCTTCTTCCTCGGACTTTAACATTTCGGTACGGTAGTGGGTAATAAGCGCATCTACCACTTCATCAAGGTCACCGTTCAAAATTTGCTCTAATTTGTAAAGTGTTAAACCGATTCTATGGTCTGTAACTCTGCCTTGCGGATAGTTGTAAGTACGGATACGTTCGCTTCTGTCTCCCGTACCTACCTGACTTTTACGGTCAGACGCGATAGCCTCGTCATGCTTTCTTTGTTCTTCATCAAAAAGACGAGCGCGCAAAATTTTAAGCGCTTTATCTTTATTTTTAAACTGACTGCGTTCATCCTGACATTCAACAACAGTACCCGTAGGAATATGTGTTACACGGATAGCCGAAGATGTTTTGTTAATGTGCTGACCGCCCGCACCTGAAGAACGGAAGGTATCAATTTTAAGGTCAGCAGGGTTGATTTCAAGTTCAACTTCATCTGCCTCAGGCAAAACTGCAACCGTAACGGTTGAAGTATGAATACGTCCTTGGGTTTCGGTATCGGGCACACGCTGAACACGGTGAACACCGCTTTCATACTTAAAGCGTGAATAAGCGCCCTCGCCCTCTATCATAAAACTGATTTCCTTATAACCGCCAAGTTCGGTTTCGTTGGCGTTGCTTATTTCAACCTGCCAACGCTTAGATTCGGCATACATTGAATACATACGGTATAATGACCCTGCAAACAAAGCCGCCTCTTCACCGCCTGCACCGCCACGAATTTCAACAATAACGTTTTTCTGGTCGTTGGGGTCTTTAGGAAGCAAAAGGATTTTAAGTTCATCGCTGAAAACAACTATATTTTCTTTAGCGGTTTTGAGTTCTTCTTCGGCTAATTCCTTAAAATCTTTGTCTAAATTAGGCTCGCCTAAAATTTCCAAAGCCTCTTTTTCTGCCTGTTTTGCCGCTTGCAGTTCGCGGTATTTTTCTACAATGGGTGTAAGTTCGCTATGTTCTTTCATAAGTTTTCTGAAAAGTTCATTATTTGAAGCAACATCAGGTCTTGTAAGTTCAATACCTATTTGCTCATAGCGGTTTGCCACCGATTCCAATTTATCAAACACTAAATATCACCGTCAACTCTGATTATTTTTTTTAAACCTTTTTCTGCTTTAACGCGGGGCATCATAACCTCGTGTCCGCAACCGTCACACCGCAGACGAAAGTCCATACCAATACGCGTAACCGTAAATGTATCTGTACCGCAGGGGTGTTTTTTCTTCATTAAAAGTCTGTCACCGATACGAATATCCATAACTTTCCTCCGCTCACACTAATTCAAAATATATTATATACTAAATTTTAGAAAAACGCAATAAAAAAAGCCTTTCTAAGCAAAAAGCCAAGAAAGACTTTTGATTCGGTTTATGCGCCCCAATATTTTCGGTCAAGACTTCTGAAAGATATTGCCGAAAAAATATGTTGTTTTTCTATGTTTTCACTTGCTTCAAGATCGGCAATTGTTCTTGCAACCTTTAAAATGCGGTCATACGCTCTTGCAGACATTCCGAGTCGCTCAAAAGCGAGTTCTAAATAATCTGCCGCGTCTTTGGTTAAAACACAATATTTTTTGATTAAATCGGGTGTAAGTCTTGCGTTACAACTAACATTTGTTCCTTTATATCTTTCATGCTGAATTTCGCGCGCCTTGTTTACACGCTTTTTAATCTCTGCGGAAGTTTCTTCCGCTTTTGTAGAGCTTAAAGCAGTATAATCCACGGGCGGCACTTCGATGTGCAAATCAATTCTGTCAAGCATTGGTCCCGAAATTTTATTCAAATATTTATGCACAGTATTCGGCGAACAGGTACACTGCCTTGTAGGGTGGCCGTAAAATCCGCAAGGACAGGGATTCATAGCCGCTACAAGCATAATTGAACTTGGGTATGTAAGCGAACCTGC
>JAZSDM010000125.1:0-11619 GCA_045531145.1 Acutalibacteraceae bacterium
TAATCACAAATAATAAGGACCACACGGCGTTTCCAAACCCAAAATTTTGACGCCTGAGTGAACCTTGTTACTCGCATTTGCTCGTAATAGGTATCACGATTTGAATTAAAAGGAGAATTTATATATGAAAGCCACTGGAATAGTTCGTAGAATCGATGCTCGTGTTATTATAACCTCTAAAAACAGTTACTAAATCAAAGATTTAGACTGTTTTTGAGAACATAGATACTCGTTTCACTCGTATGAGATAACACAAAAGTGCGATAAAGCCTTATAATTATTGGTTTTTTAGGCGATTTTCAATGAAAATTTTTCGATGAAAAATACCGTGTTTTGAGCCATACATAGTAAAAGCAGAGTGAAATTTCACCTCGCTTATTGTGCAAATTATATTGCAAGTCGTTATGCGATTTGCTATAATGAAACTGTGGTCAGACGGACCACTTTAATATAAGAATGAAAAGGGTTGTAAAAATATGAAATGTGATATGTATTCTATAAGACACGGTTATGATAAAAAGAAATGCCTTGTTCACGCAAGATGCTGTTATACTATGGATTTGATGGTAGCAACAGCACAATATTTAAATGTGGCAGGTTGTGATTTGTTTTCTGGAATTCGGATGTCAGTAAGTACTGATGACGGCAACACTTGGAGTGAGTTTGAGGTGCAAAAAGGATTGCAGCCCATAGAAGATGGTAAATACGTAACGGTTGGCTGTGATGCAACACCTATGTATCATAAAAAGACCGATAATATTATTTTACTCGGTCAAACTGCAGAATATGAGAAAGGCACATTGCATCCTAGCGGACGAAAAAGAAACACTTTTTACAGTGTTTTTGATAAGGAGAAAAAAGAGTTTCGGCAGATGAAGTTTCTTGAAATGCCAAAAGGGTATGATAAATGTGGAAACGGCTCGGGTCAAAGTGTGGAACTTGAAAACGGAGAACTTTTAATCCCTGTATCCTACGAGAAAGATAATGAACAGAATATGTACTCTATGGTGCTCAGATGTTCTTTTGATGGAGAAAATATAACTGTTCTTGAAATGGGAGCTCCCCTCACTATTCATATCGAGCGTGGACTTTGTGAACCTTCGCTGGTTTGCCATAACGGAGTCTATTATATGACTCTGCGCAATGACGAGTGTGGCCTGGTCGCTAAAAGCGATGATGGGTTAAACTATACCGATTTGCAGTTATGGAAGTGGGAAGACGGAAGTGTTCTTCAAAATTATAATACCCAACAGCATTGGATGACTATGGGTGACGACTTGTATCTTGTATACACAAGACGAGGTGCTGATAATGACCACGTCTTTCGCCACAGAGCACCTCTCTTTGCAGCGAAGGTCGAAAATATGAGGCTTGTAAAGGATAGTGAGGTTGTTATAGTCGAACAAAAGGGCGCACGGCTTGGAAATTTTGGTGTTACACCCTATAAAGACGGCGCAATCGTTATGGCTGCGGAATGGATGCAACCTGTGGGTTGTGAAAAATACGGCAGTGACAATAATATTTATGTAGCAAAAGTCGGTTGTAAATAAATTAAAGCATAAATCTCCTTGTTTTACAGATACTAACAGTACAAATTTGTAAAGCAAGGAGATTTTGTATATATTATGAAAGCAACAGGAATAGTTAGAAGGATAGAGGAATGCGTTATTATAACCTCTAAAAACAGTTACTAAATCAAAGATTTAGACTGTTTTTGAGAACATAGATACTCGTTTCACTCGTATGAGATAGGGCAAACCGCCCCAAACCTGCATAAACACTAGGGTTTTCGCTGGTTTGCCCCACTGAACGCATTGGTGTCAAAATAAGGTTTTTGACAGATTTTATACATAGCAAAAGCGAGGTGGATTCACCTCGCTTTTAGCTTATAAACTAATCTTTTTGAAATATAATCCGCCGTTATTACAGTCTCGTTCATATAAGATATAAAGGCATCGTTTTTAACGGCAATATCCGAATATCCCGCCGGAGTGTCTACAAAAACGCTCTCAAAACTTTTAAAACAGTCTTTACTGATTTTTACAGTAAGATTTTCTCTGGCCGTACTCGAATCGCAGTTTATGTGATAAATTTTTTCATTTTCATGGCACATACTGCCCATACATATAGGATCGGGCATTTGCGGATTAAAATACACCTCTTCCCAGTTGCTGAAACCGTCATTGCTTAATGCAAACGCACGTTGATGACAGCTATTTTCATTTCGGATAGAAATTAGCACTTTGTTGTCTGATGTAATCGCCAATGCACATTCGCTGGGATTCACTAAAAGATCCTCACCAATCAAATCGCCCAAATCCCATTTCTCGCCGTCGGTTGAATAGAGTATAGCAATAACAGAGGGCCGATGTGCTTTGGGGCACTCTTTGTTCTGCGCAAACCATATTGGCGCAATCATTTTACCATTATGTACTATTCCGTGACCGGGACCTACCGCTATTACATTATAGAAGAATCCACAGTCTATGCTTTTTTCTGAGGCTCGGAAAATGTTTTACCGTCATCCACGCTCATGCAATGAAAAATTTCTTTATAATTTTTTAAAAACAAAAAATGAAGTTCATTACCTTTTACAAACATCACAGGATTATTAAGGGTGTTTCCGTTTCCCTGAATAATGGTTACTGCCTCCCAAGTATTACCTTTATCGGTGCTTCTTATGACTTTAATATCAATTTCTGCCCAATCGGAATTTGATTTGCGGCATTCATAATATGCAAGCAAAGTGCCTTTTTCGGTAATTATGATACCGGGAATACGGCATTGAGAATAGATTCCGTTGTTGTTTTTTCAATAAGCATTTTATTCTCTCCAATCATATAAACGGAATGATTTCTTTGGAAATCAACTCTTTTTGCTCAGCGGTAGGCTCGCCGAAAGGATGCCTGCAAACACCGAAATCAAAACCAAGCTGGTTTAATACTTCTTTTTCTGCTTGCATAACACCAATTTGGCAAAGGATTTTAATGATGCGGTTTGCTTCTTTCTGAATTTCCTGTGCCTCGGCAATTTTACCGTTTTCAAACAAAGCCTTTATTTTTACAAACTTATCAGCCATAAAGTTATATGTACTACCGATTCCGCCATCAGCACCCATAGAAAGACCTGCTAAAAACATTTCGTCAAAACCGTTATAAACAATTTTTTGGGGGAAGTTTGATTTACATTGCTCCATGGTAAAGAAATCGTTTGATGTGTATTTAATTCCTAAAAATCTGTCATCGCTAAGGAAGTGCCCCATTTCGTTTATGCCCATATTAACACCGGAAAAGGCAGGAAAATGGTAAACGAGCATCGGAAGCTGAGCCGCATCTGCCAAACGAAAATAATAGTTTTTAATTTCGTCAAAGGTAAACTTATAGTAAAATGGAGCAACAGACGAAATAACATCATATCCTGTCTTCTTAGCGTGAAGTGCAAGCTCTGTGGCTTCACGCTCGTTTATAGAGCCGATATGAGCAATTAAAGTGGCATCTGGTGCGGCAGATTTTACTACATCCATAATTTGTTTACGCTCATCGGTAGAAAGCAAAAATGCTTCAGCAGTACTGCCGCCGACATAAAATCCCGTTACGCCCATATCTAGATTGAATTTTACCAGCTTTTCAAGTTCCTTTTCGTTTACCCGATTTTGTTTGTCGAAAGGGGTAAGTAGGGCAGTAAAAACACCGTTATATTGTTTCATTGATATTCTCCTTTAAAATATATCTAATAAATATTATACATCAAAAAGTGGCGATAAAAAAGGTTATAATTGCCTTAAATTTTACTGCAGTTGCATTTTTCGATGAGGTATGTTAAAATTGAATTGAGGTGATACTATGAAAACTGGAATTGTTTGCCATCAACTGGGAAAAGATCCTTTATATAAAACCTGGCATGCATCGCCAGATCATCTTATTATGTTTTTTTATTCGGCCGGAGGGAGCGTTGTTTGCGCTGAAGAAGTTTTTCCCATTAAAAAAGGAGGACTTGTTTTCATCGCGGCTGATACATATCATTATACTGTGCCAGATGTTCCCGAAATTTACGACCGAAGTAAACTGAATATATCATGTAATGAACTGGATAAAATATTGGAGCTGCTTGGCGAGAATAACAAATTTAAATCTTTTTTCAACAAGGCAATCGTTTATGCCGAAATTGACGAAGAACACCAAAAAGAATTGGACTGTATTTTCAATGAATTTTTGATATGCAATACTGATGATGAACGAGAACTAATGCTGCTTTCCAGTTGTGTAAAACTCCTGTTTTACCTTGATAAATATTTCAAGGCGAGCACCTTCTCGGTTAAGGGTGTTATGGGGAAAGCCATAGAATATGTAAATAAGAATATATCGCTTGATATTAATATTGATAGTATTTGCGCAGCCGTAAATATCAGTAAATATTATTTTTGCAGACAGTTTAAAAAGCATACAGGGATGACTGTTATGAAGTATATTTTAAAAACGCGTATTGTTCTTGCTAAAATTGATTTAAAGAAAACCAATTTATCGGTATCCGAAATAAGCGAGAAATACGGTTTTAGCAGCGTTTCATATTTTTCACGTGTCTTTAAAGAGGAAGAACGCTGTTCGCCGCTTCAATACCGCAAGAAAAACTGTGCTCAAATTTAAACGTTGTTCCAGTATAAATCTCCTCAAAATACAGATACTAACAGCGTAATTTGTAAAATAAGGAGATAGATATATATGAAAGCAACAGGTATTGTCCGTAGAATAGATGAATGAGGTATAATAACACCAAGAACTATAAATCCGCATAAATACTGGTTTTTTCGCTGGTTCGCCCTATTGAATACAAGGGTGTCGAAATGAGGTTTTGGCGGTTTTTATACATAGCAAAAGCGAGGTGAATTTCACCTCGCTTTTATGTTTATAACTGCAATGAAAAGCGGAGATATTTCTATCTCCGCTAACAGACCGCCCACAGTATTGCGCTAATAAAAGCTCGTGGGAGAAGTCAATATTTATTATATGTAATTATAGAAATAAATATCACAGTATATCTTTCCAATTATCACAAAAACCATAGTGCTTTAAATCTACAAAAGGATATTTTTTATTCAACTCAATAATTTCACTTTTTAAAGAAGAAAATTCGTTTGGTTTGAGAAGTCTTCTAGCAATTAAGATAAAGCCAAACAAATGAGAATTGTCTTTTGTACCATCGGGCATTTTGCGTAATAATGAAAAATCCTTCTTATTAAGCGAAGGTTTACGCTCAAATAGGCGATTGTATAATCGGCTGCCGTGGGCACAAAGATTTCTGATAATTGTCATGCTATGCATGAATTTGCCCAAAAGTTCGGGACCGCGATTAAAATTAAGTCCCATAGCGTTTGCGACAGCAACTTTGATCTTGTGTTCAGATATGGAATATAGACAGGAAATGTCTGATATAGTGAGCAATTCTATGTATGCCCATAAAGGGATGTCTTGGTCTAAATCGTCAAGAAAGTGTTTCAAATAGGCTTCATAAGCATGGCGACGTTCTTTTTGGTCTTCTGCTTTCGCAATAATCCGTTCATATTCATTAGTATTTGAAAAATAAGCGGAGGTTCTATATCCGATCGGTCCATATACTTTTGTAAATTCATAAGAGTAAATTGATTTAAAAGTCACTTCTATTTTGTTAATGTAATTTAACAAAATATGACGCATATTATGGTCAAACTCATATATGTCGATAATATTTTGAAAATTTGTTGACGGAAAGAACTTATCGTGGGAACGCAAAGTAAGAGAATAACCGCTAACACGATAGTAGTTATTTCTGATTAAAAAATCTCTTGCTTCTTCCTCGTTTGGAATAGAAAGTCCTCGTGATTTTAAAATGATTATTTGTTGTTCAATGGTAGAAAAGTCTTTAACAGCCATAAAATATCCCCTTAAAACAGAACGCCCCCCAAGTGTGCATATATCCTATGGTGAGGATATAGAGGCATGGGGGGAGAAGTTAATTATATTATACACACGGGATCCGGATTTGTCAAGATCTAAAAGTTAAAAACAAATATATATTATATAATATATATTTGTTTTTAAAAATTCATTTGCACAAAAGCGGAGTGGAATTCCACTCCGCTTATTTGCTATACAACTCATTTATTTTCTAATCTCATACCACTTAACATCGCACGTTTCAGTGGAGCCAAATTTTGACTGAGCTTTATCGCTATGTGTGAACTTCATACCGCACTTTTCCATAACTCTACCCGAGGCGATATTATCAATATGGTGTTCTGCCTTTATAGTTTCAATACCATCATCAAAAAGTTTTGTTATAACGGCTGAAAGTGCTTCGGTTGAAATTCCATTATTCCAATATTTGTGTGATAGAACATAACCGATTATTGCAGTCTTATTGTCGTCTAATAAATCTACAACATCGATGCATCCGATAAGTTCGTTTGTTTCCTTTAATACAATTCCCCACCGATAATCAAAACCGTTTTCTGCTTGTTCTAAATACATTTTAATCAGTAGCTTTGTTTCGTCTATACTTTTGTGCGGATACCACCGACAATATCTTGCTACTCTTTCGTCAAAAGTCCAATTTTTAAACATGCTTTCGGCATCGTTTGAATTTAAGGGTCTTAATAATAATCGTTTTGTTTTTAATATACTCATAATAACCTCCATAAATATAAAAACTGTTAATAGCTTTTGTGCCATTAACAGTTAATAAAAAAGTTGAATTCTTTTCATCACACGTTTAGGCACAAAGCTGAATAAGCCTGCACCTAAAAAGATACAAGCTTTCATCGCATACGTCGCATGATGATAAAAAACATACCATTTTCCTCCTGAATATTTTTATTTATAATAACACAACTCTTTAATAAAGTCAAATTTCATAAATAAAACTTAAAACAGTATAAATTCCCTTTAATCACAAATAATAGTATCACGATTTGAATTAAAAGGAGAATTTATATATGAAAGCCACTGGAATTGTTAGAAGAATTGAGGAATATGGTATAATAGGACAAAAGTGGGCAAAACCCGCATAAACACTAGGGTTTATGAGTGATTTTTGACAAAAACTTTTGATGAAAAGTAGCACAATTCGGTCTATACACAGCAAAAGCGAGGTGAAATTCACCTCGCTTTTTATCAATGCAAAATTATCGGTATTTTGCTTTCCTTAAAAAATCAAAAACGGAAGCCGGAATATGTAGTTTTAGTTTTTCTCTAATAATCTGCTTCCGCTTGCTTTTTATATATTTCAGTGCCACATTTTCTATGTCGTCATTTTTTATCGACTCCATATACATCTTTCGCTTTTCGCCTTTTGGAGTGGGCGAGCGCAAGCAGTGATTCCCCTTTTCGGCAACGGCATAGTCGATTTCTTCGCAATGCAGAGTGGAGGTCAGAACATCAAGCCATTTTTCGGCGGCGGGAGTGTTTATGGTGAATACGGACGTGCCTTTCGCGGTGTTAAATTTAAGTTTCAGTTTTTCATATCCCCATAAATCACCGATCGTAATATCGCCTATACGGTTGGGGCAAGCGTATTTGCACGAAAGACAACTTTCTCGTATGGTGTTCCCACCCGTAAAAGCGGATAAATAAAATTCTTGTGTTTTCCCAATGTTAACAGTGCGTTGATGCGAATCGGTAAATTCCATTGTGAATCTTGGCCAACCGTGCCGTTTACTTCTGAAATCAAAATCAACGATTGTGGTTTTATACCGTTTTTCCAAATATTTTATGAACTGGTCAAATAACCGTTGGCTGGGAACACCGTGGCATATTAAATCCATAGTTGTTAAATTGTCGTGATCTTTACCGACAACCGCATACAGGGCGGCAACTTGACACGGAGTGCCAGTGAAGAGCACAGGTTGACCTTGACGTAACCGTTTTTTAACATCACGATAGATGAGGCCTACGTTGCTTTGCAGATATTTTGATTTTCGAATTTGCCAAAACTCCGTTTCCTTTTCTGCGCATATGTGGACGGCGTTCAGTTTATCATCCAATATACAGCCGCACACGGCGCCGCCATTTTCCAAAAAATGTTGTGCCAGTGCTGAAAACACGCCGCCTGAACTGCTTTTGTGTACGATCTGTTTGTTTCGATGAGAAGCTGCGAATGCTTTCAATGGTGCGGAACTTTCGTTTTTGTTTACTCTTTCACAAGCATTAACGCAAAGATTGCATTCAACGCAGATCGATTGATCTATATGCGGATATGCAAATCCGTATTCGTCCGGATGCATCGAGATAGCGTTGCGCGGACACACGTTTGCGCAGGCGCCGCAACCACAGCAATTTCTTTTGTCGTTGTTTGAGTATACATTCATATGAACGAAGGACTCCCTTCAAGGGCGTTTTTAAGATAATCCAGAGATTCGTTGATTCTGATTTGTTTAAAACTGTTAACGGTATTGTAGTCAATGCGACATAACGAGTTCATATCTTCAACGTCATCAATGCATCGATTGGAAAGATTAAATTGCTGTAACATCCCCAACAATCTGGAGTTGGTGGAGGTGCTTGTGTTTTCCAACAAGTCAATATAAAACTCTTTTTCGAATATCGTTGAGAAACAAATACCGTGAAAACTGTTGGTAACAACATAATCGGCATTTTCGATATACCCTAACCATTCGTGAGGCCCGATCGGGAAAAGGCGCTTGCCGTTTTTGCCGCAAACCCAGTTATTCAGAACTTTAATAACCTTCAACCCGTGGATATCAGCCAGTTCTTGGGCAAATTTATCCAGTCTTTCGCATTCTTGTCTCAGGTATACATATACGTAGCCTTTTGTCTTCGGCGCAACGCTTAATTTGTGATATTCTTCTTTGGACAAAAGAAGGGAAGGGTCTAATACCCAAACCGGTTTTTTGGCTATCAGTTCGGATACAATGTCTACACCGTTGGGTTCGCGTACAGATATCGCGGCAAACTGTGAAATGGCGTTGCCTATATGTTCACGCTTTTCTGCCGGAACGCTTTTTTGACCGAAACTTGCGGCATATGCTATTTTTTTCGAGTTGTCTTTTACAAAATCAAGAAAGTATGTATCATCCACCTGAGGACTTCCCGAGTTCCAAACTTGATCACTGCCTACTACAAATTTGTCATATACGTCGTTTAACGCAACCAATTCTTCTCTCGAGTAGGGTTGCTTTGAGAAGTTCCGATAGTATTTTTTAAAGAATTTCTCAAACTTTCTCATTTTGAAAGGATGTGCCGCTATGACGGCAGTCCATTTTATAATCTTTTTGGGAGTCCAGCCGCGAACCGGTTTGGTAAACACAGTTTTCCCAATTACCGGTTTCCCATAGTGTGTTTTGGTATAATTAATGATGGACGCATCGTAACCCTCAAAAGAGGAAATGGTTTTTTGAAGTGCCCAAGCTTGTAACACGGAACCGCCGTTACATGAATAGGAAAAAGTTAAGATGCCAACATTATTCTTCTGCATATTCATCAATCCTTTCACACATTTTAACTGACTGCGCAAGTTCTACATTATTTTACCATACGCGTAAAGTTTAGTCAAGGAACGGCCGATAAATGCTTTTGTTCTTATGTATGGATCAACCGGTACTTTAAAAGTAGAATTTATATTGGCTGATATAATGGTGATCTCATTGGAACAGCTAATGTAAAATAACTTCGTGATAATACAAGTATAAAACATCAATATTATTTGGGATGCTTATTTCACCCGTCTGAAAGTTTCTTTTCACAGGGAATGTGGCATTTGTTTCTATATATGCAGAGACATTTTGGGGTTGCAAATAAAAAGTCTTTGCAATTTCCATTACGGACATTTTACTATGCCCTCTTTCTGTTAGGTTTTGATTTCTGCAAAAATTGTAACATGGGGCAAAATATTTTACAAGTATAAATCTCCCCCCTCTTACAAATAATAGCATCGTAATTTGTAAAAATTGATAACAAGGAGATAGATATATATGAAAGCTACTGGTATCGTCCGTCGGGTGGAGGGATGCGTTATTATAGGGCAAACCGTAAAACAGTCAGTAATGGTGCGGTTTTTGAACAGTTTGCCCCATTGAACGCATTGGTGTCAAAAACGGGTTTTATGCGGTTTTTACATAGCAAAAAGCGAGGTGAAATCACCTCGCTTGCGCTTTTATATTGCGTATTCCTTTAAAGTTTTTTGAATTTCTTCAAACCGTTTATCGTTACGAATAGGGTCATATCTTTTGCTTTGTATACGGTCAAGCATGTACCAACATTGAGAATGTTCTTTCAATTCGTGAAAATCTTTGCTCGGTTCAGGATAAACAAGTTTATCAACAAGAATAGAGGTATAATGCTCACCGTGATTTTTTATATATGATTTATCATACTCTACGGCGTGATAGCACATCTCTTCAAGCGAGGAAAGAGTTTCCTCTGTTTTCCCCTGTGCCATTTGATAAGTTGAAATAATCCAATAGTTAAATGCTATTCGGCAGTGATAAAACATTAAATTATCGCCGTATATCAAAAAGTAGAGTTTATTTGATATTGCGAGCATTTTAATCTTATTATCCCAAGTGGACGCATCGTTCGGCAGCTCATCATCAAGGGTTAGATTCCTTATTGCTATACCTAAACAGTCTGTCAATTTGTCGATTTCATCCTGAATATATATTTCGGTGTTACCGTCACCTATACCGCAAGATTTTACAAACTCACGGCAGTATTTCATAGGTGTTAAGAGATTAAGCATTTCGTGAACCTTATCTATCCTTTTTGTGTCGGAATATATGCTTACAAGCGTATTGATTGCATCATAGCGGATATCCTCGTCCTTACAATTTTCAAGGACATACAAAGCAAGGCTTTCAGCCTCGGGTAGTAGCGCTTCGTTTTTTGTATCGATATACATACAATATAAGCACGCTGCAAGATTTTCTCTAATTTCACAGTCAGATGGATATTTCGACAATGCTACCCTTGCAAAACTTATTCTTACCTCTATCGTTGCAACCTCGTTTAGCCTTTTCATTTCTTTTTTAATTTCGGCAAGACGGGCTTCCCTTTCAAACATTTTGTGACCTAACAATTCATCGGTGCTTACCGAAAAGAAATCGGCGATAGCAGGGAGTAACTCAATATCCGGATAACCGCCCTCTGCTTCCCAACGAGAAATTGCTTGTGGTGTCACACCGATAGCGGTAGCAAGAGCGTCTTGGGTAACATTGTTTTCTGTGCGTAGTTTTTTTATAATAGCACCAATTTTTATAGTCATTATTGCACCTCCAAAATTTGTTTTTGTAAGCTTACAATTTCATTATATGGATTTTGGTATATTTTTCAATTATCAATTCATTGTTAAGTATATCAAGCAATTGTTGATGAGCTATGAACAGTCTAAAAAGTAAATTCACACAGTATAAATTCCCTTTAATCACAAATAATAACATCACGATTTGAAATTAAAGGAGATTTATATATGAAAGCAACTGGAATAGTTCGTAGAATAGACGACCTTGGTCGTGTGGTTATACCGAAAGAGATTAGAAGGACAATGAGAATTCGCGAAGGTGATCCGCTTGAAATTTACACCGATGCGGGTGGGGAAGTTATTTTTAAAAAATATTCGCCGATAGGGGAAATG
>JAZSDM010000001.1:0-11118 GCA_045531145.1 Acutalibacteraceae bacterium
ATTTTTTGAGACATTTAATGGTAAAAATAGCGGACTTTTTCCGTGAATCCGACAAAATACTGTTGTTGTTATGTTTTTTTGCAACTTCATACGGCTGTCTGGCAGTTTTTTCGGCTACACATTATATGGAAAGTTACCGTCCTGTAATAATACAGTTGCTTTGTATGATAGCAGGCTTGGGAGCCGCTATGTTTATATCAACTTTTGATTATGAAATGATACTGAGACGCTGGTATTTAGTAGGCGCTTTAGGTGTAATACCTGTTATTTTAACCTTTTTTATAGGCTTTGCACCCGAGGGTACTGATGATAAGGCTTGGCTTAATTTAGGTTTTACTACATTACAACCGTCCGAACTTTTAAAAATATGTTTTGTTGTAACCTTTAGCACCCACTTAGCGCATGTTAAACGCGATATAAACAAGTTAAAAGTTTTGTTGCCTGTTTGTGTACACGGTGCATTTCCTATTCTGCTTATATTTATTCAGGGTGACGCCGGTACAGCTCTTGTATTTGCTGTGATGGTACTGTTTATGCTTATGGCGGCAGGCGTTTCTTGGAAGTATTTTTTAACGGCTTTTTCAGCGGCAGTTGTGGCTTCGCCTATAATTTATTTCTTTATACTTAATGATGACCACCGCCAAAGAATTATTAATATGTTTGATATTGACGGTGATATTCAGGGTGTTGGTTGGCAACAGTACCGCGGCAGAATAGCCCTTGCAAACGGGGGATTTTTTGGACAAGGCTATCTGAACGGTGACCTTACCCAAATCGGAAAACGCGGTGTCCCCGAAGGGCATAACGACTTTATTTTTGTATGTATTGGCGAAGAACTTGGCTTTTTAGGTTGTTTGGTAGTATTACTGCTTTTGGCCGGAATTTGTTTCAGGTGTTTGCAGGTTGCAAGACTTTCGGTTAAAAATGAAGGCAAATTTATTTGCATAGGAATTTTTTCAATGCTATTTGCACAGACGGCTATCAATATTGGTATGTGTACCTCTATTACACCGGTTATTGGAATTACGCTTCCGTTCTTCAGCGCAGGTGGAACATCGCTTTTATGCTTGTTTTTAGGGATTGGGTTGGTGCTTAATGTTTATATGCACCGAAATTCAAGGACAATTTACTTACACGATTAAAAAAAGCTGTCTTACGACAGCTTTTTTTACGGTATTTTTGGATTAGCAAATTTAAGATATTCTTCTTTAAAGTATTTGCAGTAATTACGGCTTATATGTAATTCTTCACCGTTACTTAAAAATACATATTCGTTATTATATTTTGTAATGTAATTCAAGTTTACAATAAACGCGCGGTGAATTTTTTTAAAGTGTTTTTGAGGTAAAGCTGCAAAAACACGCGCCATAGTTTTATTGCAAGGGATAACTTCATTCATAAGGTGAATAAAGCAGTGTTTGTTATTTGCTTCCAAGTATAAAATATCAGTTGCGTTTAAACAATGGGTATTAATATCGTCTGTTATCCAAAGGGGATACTTTTCACTGTAACTTTTGAAAAAATCATTCAAAGTGTCAAATAATTTTTCTTGATTTAACGGTTTGGTAAGAAAACGGTAGGGGGATACTTTAAATGATTCGAATATAAAATCAGTATCCCGACTTAAGAATATTATTGCTGTTTTATCACCTTTTTTCCGTAACAGTTTTGCCGTTTCAAGACCGTTAATTCCTGAAAGGATATATTCAGTGAAAATTAAGCAATATTCATTTTTGGATTTTAAAAACTGTTCACCGCTTGAGAATTCTTCTACAATAAAATCCATTTTGTATGAATTTGAATAGCGGTAAAGTAACTGTTTTAAAATTTTAAGATGGTTAATGTCACTATCGCAAATTGCTATTCTCATTTTAAAATTCTTTTTGAAAAAAATTATTTTTTTCTTTTGCTCCTGTATTACTGCTCTTTGCTCCATTTTAATTGACAACCTTTCAATCATTTTTTAAAATGTGATAGGTTGCAAAGGTCTTTTGATTTTGAAAAAAAGTTTAAAATGCAACTACAAGGCAACAGTCTGCTTTAGCGGAGCAGGCTGTTGTTTTTTTATTTGTTTTAATTATACAATAATTGCATAAAAATGTCAATAAATAACTATCTATTATGTAATAATAGTTATTTTACTCCCAAAAATCTACCTTTAACTCCATATTTTTACAAGTTTCGACTGACTTTTATAAAATGTCATTTAATGTTAGAAAAACGGTTGAAATAATGTAAAAAATATTTTTTTCAAATGTTTATAAATGTTCAACCTTTTTCTTTCTGTTTGTGAAAGGGTGGTTGAAATGTGTAACAAATATTTAAAACCGATTATTGAAAAATTTAAAAAACAAGATATGGCGGTGTTTGAAACAATTTATGGTGAATTTGAAAAATTATTAAAGTTTTATTCCAACAAACTTTGTTATGACGATGCCGCAGGTGATCTTACATTATTTTTTATTGAACTGCTTTATCGGATTGATTTAACAAAATTTTATTTAGATGATTCAGTATCAATAAGGAAATATATTGCGGTATCTATAAGGAATCAATATATTGCTTTATCACAGCAATGGGAACGTTACTGCAAATTTTCCAATAAACTTTATGATAATCTTGACGGATATCTGCCCGATTTTGAAGATCGGTTTTCTTTGCTTGAAAGTATGGATATTTTATCCCAAAAGCAAAAAATGATAATTATTTACAAGTACTTATACGGTTACAACAATTTTGAAATTGCTGTTTTGTTGGGAGTAAGTTATCAAGCTGTGAACCAGTTAAAAAACCGTGCGCTCGCGAATCTTAAAGATTTTTTGTTAGGGGATGAAATTAGTGAAAAACTGTAATGATATTGAACTTTTTCGTGTTAGAAAATCTTGGTTTAATATTGCTTCGCAAGTGGGGGCATTTTTTATTTTTGAAAATGCCGTGGAGGTGGCAAGAAAATCAGGTTGTAATGTTTACAATAACAAGAAAAACTGTGTATGGAATTATAAGGAGGAAAATTATGTTTAAAATTGCATTAAACGCAGGACACGGTATAAATACCGCAGGAAAGAGATGTTTAAAGTCTTTAGACCAAAACGAAACAAGGGAATGGACTTTAAATAGCAGAATTTGTAACAAAATTGAAGAAAAGTTAAAGGTATATTCGGGTTATGAGGTTTTAAGACTTGATGATACCACAGGTGAGACCGATATCGAATTAAGTACAAGAACAGATAAGGCTAACGGTTGGGGTGCGGATTTTTATTTATCTGTTCACCATAACGCCGGCATAAACGGCGGTACAGGCGGAGGAATTGAAACATATATTTACACCAATGCAAGCCAACAAAGTGCTGAATGGCAAGCGGCATTATATGATGCTTTAATTGAGCATACAGCACTTAAAGGCAATCGCTCGGACGGGACAAGACAGAAGAACCTGCACGAAGTAAGAGTTAGCAATATGCCCGCGGTACTTCTGGAGTGTGGCTTTATGGACAGTTGTATTGATGTGCCGATTATTCTTACTGAAGAGTTTGCTGAAGAGGTTGCTAACGCTTGTGTAGAAGTATTGGCAGCAAAAGGCGGTTTGATTAAAAATGAAACCGTAACACAAACTGCAGGTATTAACAATAAGGTTTTAGATTGGCAAAATGCCGCCATTGCTGACGGTTTTAAGTTTGCTAAGTACGGCGCTGACGGCAAATGGGGCAGTGAATGTGAAAGCATTGCAAAACAGGCAATCTGCAAAAAGCGTGATACATATAAATACAAAAACCTTACAAAGATAGTTCAAAAAGCAGTTGGTGTTTCGGTTGACGGTTTGTTTGGTAACGACACAAAAAATGCCGTTATCACATTCCAAAAACTCACAGGACTTAGTGCCGACGGTTGCGTAGGACTTAATACTTGGAAAAAGATATTGGGGGTACAATAATGAAAGAAAAGGTTTTAAAATGGTTTAAAGCAGCAGGTGTCCGCGCAATTAAAACTGTGGCGGAAACGGCAGTTGCAACAATCGGCACTTCGGCTGTTATGGCACAGGTTGATTGGAAACTTGTTGTTTCGGCGTCACTTTTATCAGGGTTACTATCGTTACTGATTTCGGTTAAAGGTTTGCCTGAAGTTAAATAAGACTAAACTTAAAGGAGATTGCTAAAAAGCAATCTCCTTTAAAAATTAAGGTTACTCTTGTCGGTTATTTTTCACCTGCGATACATTTATATAATTTTGCTTCGCCTTTGTAGTTTTCAAGATAATCAATAAGCGGTGCAACATCTTCAAAAACGGGACAAAGTTCCAATGTTCTATTATCCATAAATTTAGTATCAACCGCCGAACTAAGCGTTGCAATTAAGTTGTTAAAATAACCGTTTATGTTGAAAATAGCAATCGGCTTTGAATGAAGTCCCAACTGTTTAAGGGTTAGTATTTCGAAAAATTCGTCAAAAGTGCCTACTCCGCCGGGTGTCATAATAAACGCGTCAGACTTTTGTTCCATAATTTCTTTGCGTTTGCGCATTGTTTCAGGGTAGATAAATTCATCACATTTGTCAAAAAGTACGCCGTCAACATTAAAAAAAGACGGCGCGATTCCGATTATCCTACCGTCCTTTTTCGAAAAACCGCGTGCAACGGCACCCATAAGTCCGTTAGTGCCGCCGCCAAACACAAGGCTGTGCCCGCGTTTTGCCAATTCTTCGCCTAAATTTTCTGCCGTTTCCATAAATGATAAATCAATTTTATTACTTGATGCGCCGTAAATACAAATGTTCATAGTATATCCCTGCCATTCAATATTGCTTTGATAAGTGTTTCACCGTTGTATTCAAGTTTAAGTGAAAAGAACGGACAATTTTCTTCAATAAGTTTTAGAAAGATTTTATCGCCCTGCCAAAGCGGCAGGGAATATAAATCTTTTTTATCTACCCAACAAAGTTCGCCTTCGTCACATTGTTTTATTTCACCCGAAAAATCGGTTGAGTGAAAAATATGCATATATTCGGTGGGCCATTTATCAGATACGAAAGTAACTATACCGCAGTACCGTGCGGAATTCAGTGTAAGTCCTGTTTCTTCAAAAGTTTCGCGTTTGTTACATTCTTCGGGACTTTCTTTGTCTTCAAACTTTCCGCCAATGCCTATCCATTTATCGTGATTAAGGTCGTTTTCTTTTTTAATGCGGTGAAGCATTAAATATTTGCCGTCCTTTTCAATATGGCAAAGTGTGGTATTTATCATTACTTTTCGGTTTCCTCGTTTCTAAGGTCAGATGTTTCGTGAACATAACCGTCTATAAAGAAGGTTGATGAATGTATATTTTCTTCATCAAATATACTGTTGTATTGAAGTTTTTCATATTCGCTTAAAATTGAAGTGTATGGTGAAGTATCGCTCCATTTGTAATAATTACCGTCAGCATCGATATATCCTACGGTATTAATAACCGGCAACACTTTTGAAAGGTTAAGCAAGTATTCGTTATATTTGGTAAGTTTAACACCTGCGGTTTGAAGCACTAAAGAAGATAGATAGTTACTGCTCAACCTATCAATTTGCTGTTCTTCAATATCGTAATTAGCCCAAATGTAGAAAGGTGTGGTATGGCGTTTTTGCTCTTGCTCTACAGTGAGATTTGAAAGGTCTTCCACCCCTAAACATTCGGCAATAAATTTGGTTTCAACATTTGGTTGATGGTCGCCGAACATACAAATAATAGTAGGCTCTTTCACCTTTGAAAAATACTCAATCAATTCTTTAAATGCGTCATCGCTTGCTTTTACGAGTGAAAGGTATTTATTTGCTTTATTGTAATTCTTGGTGGTGGAGGTTGCAAAAATAGATTCGTTAAAGTTTATGCAACTAGGTGTGTAACCACCGTGGTTTTGCATTGTTACATTGAAAGTGAAATAAGGTTGGGATTTATCGCGTTTTTCGAAATCTTCTATAATAAGTTTGTAATTATAAGAGTCACTTATATATTGACGGATAAGCATATTCGGAGTGTTAGGATAATACTGTTCAATCAATTGTTGCAAATAGTTTGCATCATTGCCGCTATCCTGATATTGTTCCATAAGTGATATATCAATAATATCCTCAAGCGCAGTAAACTTATTAAATCCGAAATTGCTGTAAACTTCGGGACGCTTCCAGCCTGACGCATAGTATGGGTGCAAAGCGTATGAAGAGTAGCGTTGAGCTTCAAGTGTGGAAACTAACGAAGCCATAGGGTGTTTGACATAAAGCATATATGCGTTACTTCCAGAGGGTAAAAACGCTGTGGTATGACCTGTTAAAAATTCAAATTCGGTGTTTGAAGTTCCCGCACCTATAACAGGAACAAATAGGTTACCCTTTATTGTATTTTCGGTAAGCGAATTCATAAAGGGCATATACTCTTCGTTGGTGGTTAAGTTTCCGAGAATCTTAAGGTCTGAAAGGGATTCATTCATTATGCAGATAATATTAGGTGTGTTTTTGGTTGGGGTTGTATTATCTTGCTCGTTTTGTTGGTCATCCTTTATAATATCCTTAATTTCATTGGGATCATAATCGGAAGGTTCGTTCATATAAAGGTATTTTGTGTTGGCAAAAAAGTTAAAAACAAAACCGTAGTTATGGTAACCCCTTGTCTGATTCCAGAAGTCAGGCTTTATACCCATATCTGCAAACACGCTGGTTCCGTAAAACAGAATAATCAGAACTGCAGAAAATGTGGCAGTAAAACCGCGTGAAAAGATTTTGGTTAATGTATTGAATTTGGGTGTTTTCATTTTAATTGATATTATCACTACAAAAATGAATAAGAATAAGGCGGTAATAACTTTATAATTCGGTGCAAAATTATAGGTGTTTGCAACATTTACTGCAGTAGTAACGCTTAAAAAGTCCATCGGCTGAAAAGGTGTGCCGCGAAAATCCATAACATAACTGTGTGTAACTGCAAGCCCAAACAGTACGGTATTTACGGTTAGATATGTTATTTTAAAACTTCCTGTAAGCGCAAAAAATACACAGTTAAAAACCAAAATAACAACATAATTTCCAAAAAAGCCCAAATGTGTCATATCATAAATGAATACGTTATTAAGACATTCGGTTATTGTTATTGTAACAATAGGCATTAAAAGAAAGAATACAAAATTCCAAATCTGGTTTAATAAAGAATTTTTAATTCTGACAGTGTATATGGTTGCTAATGCAATAAAAAACGGCAAAGCAAGGTCGGTAGCCATTAGCAGCCATCGAACCGAATATTCCAGTGAACTGTAGGTATCAATACTTAAAATAACTAAAATGAGTGATAACAGACACAGTACACTGCCTGTGATTTTTGAAACTTTAGAATAGGTAATTTCAAAGGTATTTTTTAAAAAATCAGGCAAAGTTTCACTAAAAAAATAAGAAACAAATTTGATTATATTATTTAATACATTATTCAATATGTTTTTAAGATTCATAGTAAATGCACCTCGCAATAATAAGAGTATAACATATTTAGTTATTAATAACAACTATTTTGTTTTTGAATAGAATAAATAAGTAGATAGTTTGGGTGTTTTGAATGATTGAAGTGTTTTTAAGTGTAGTTATTTCTTTTATTATTATTGTGCCGATATTTATTATAAAAAAACTGTTTAAACGTTTACTAAGGCTATTAAAAAAAGATTGTTATAAAAAATAACTAAAATATCAGCAATTTAGTTGTATAAAGTGCTAAAGTTAAAAAAATTTCTAAAAAACACTTTACAACTTTATCTTGATGAAGTATAATAGCAACATCATAAAATTCGAAAGAGGTAATTTATAATGAAAAAATTATTAGCACTTATTACAGCGTTAGCAATGCTTTTATGTTTTGCAGGCTGTGCAGGACAGGCAAAAATTATTGTAGCAGAAAAAGAATCTGCAGGTGAAGCAGTTGCTCAAACATTGGAAGACTATGAATACACTGCTGTTGATACCCAAAGCAAAGCGATTATGGAGGTTGCTTCAGGCACAGCAGATGCTGCTATTATTGACTATGTAATGTCAATAGGTTCTATCGGTGAAGGTACCGACTACGAAGACCTTGTTATCACAGGCGAAGGCTACAGTCCTGAAAATTACGGCATTGCGTTCCGTAAAGGTTCTGATATGACCGCAAAGGTTAATGAAGCAATCGTTACCTTGCGTGACAACGGAAAACTCAAAGAAATTGCTAAAAACTACAAGTTAGATGAATTAATCACTGCAACAGATTCCTTTGAACCCTTTAAACAGGCTGAAAAAGATTCTGATTGGGAATACATAAAGAATAAGGGTGAACTTGTAATCGGTATTACATATTTCGCTCCTATGAACTATGAAAATAAAGACGGCGAACTTGTAGGTTTTGAAACTGAATTTGCAAAGGCTGTTTGCGAAGTTTTAGGCGTTAAAGCAAAATTCCAGGAAATCAGTTGGGCTGCTAAAGAAACAGAACTTGCTGCTAAGAATATTGACTGTATCTGGAACGGTATGACTATTACCGACGAACGTTTGGAATCTATGAGCATTACTATTCCTTATATGGAAAACAAACAAGTAATGGTAGTTAAAGAAAAATAATCGGAGTAGGGTAAATGTCATTTGAAATTGTAACAAAAGACTTACTGCTTGGTTTTTTGGAAAATTGCGAGGTGTTCGCACTAACACTTTTAATGGCAATTCCGTTAGGCCTTGTGGTAACATTCGGTTCAATGTCAAAATTCAAACCCTTATCAGCTATTACAAAAGTATTTGTCTGGATCATCAGAGGAACCCCTCTGATGCTCCAGCTTTTTGTAGTTTTATATGTACCGGGTTTGGTTTTTGGTGTTCCTATGCGTAACCGTATGGCAGCGGCGCTGATTGCATTTGTAATAAATTATGCATGCTATTTCAGTGAGATATACCGTGGCGGTATTGAAAGTGTTTCAAAAGGTCAGTATGAGGCAGGACAAGTGCTTGGTATGACCAAAAGTCAGATATTTTTCAAAATAGTTTTAATGCAGGTTATCAAACGAATTGTACCACCTATGAGTAATGAAATTATTACTCTTGTTAAGGACACTTCTTTGGCTCGTATTATAGCGGTTGGCGAAATACTTATGGCTGCCGAGCGTTATGCCGGTAAAGGTCTTATTTGGCCGCTATTCTACACAGGCGTATTTTTCCTTTTGTTTAACGGCGTTTTAACACTGCTTTTCGGTTATATTGAAAAGAAACTTGATTATTACAGAGGTTGATTATGGCTATACTTGAAGTAAATAATATTAAAAAAAGCTTTGCCAAATGTGAAGTTTTAAAGGGTATTAGTTTTTCGCTTGAAAAGGGCGAGGTGTTGTCCATAATCGGCTCTTCGGGAAGCGGTAAAACCACACTTTTGCGTTGTCTGAATTTTTTGGAATTCGCCGAAGAGGGTAGTATTTCGGTGAACGGAAAACAGATATTCGACGGTAAGCACTTTGAAAACGTTAAAGAATCGGTAATAAGGGAAAACCGTTTGCATTTTGGATTGGTTTTTCAGTCTTTCAATTTGTTTCCTCAATACAATGTTTTGGAAAATATTACATTGGCGCCTAATCTTTTAAAACGGGACACACCCGAAAATATAGAAAAAAAGGCGCTTGCTCTTATTGAAAGGGTAGGACTTTCCGAAAAGATAAATTCATATCCTTGCGAACTTTCCGGCGGACAGCAACAGCGTGTTGCGATTGCGAGAGCGTTGGCGTTAAATCCTGATATTCTTTGTTTTGATGAGCCGACTTCCGCATTAGACCCCGAACTTACAGGAGAAGTTTTAAAGGTTATTAAAAGCCTTAAAGCGACCGACAGTACAATGATAATTGTTACTCACGAAATGGAATTTGCGAAAACGGTTTCAGACAAGGTTATCTTTATGGCAGACGGTGTTATTGAAGAAATGGGCACTCCGGAAGAAATTTTCGAAAACCCGAAATCTTTAAAAACACAAAGTTTTTTAAATAAATCATTAGAACAGTTTTAGGAGGCAAATATGGGTTCTGATAAAATCAGCAGACAGATGATTGATGAGTTATATGAGTTATTGGTATCAATTAATACTCCTAAAGATTTTGAAGATTTATTTTGTGACTTATGTACCGCACGAGAGATTGAACAAATGGCACAGCGTGTTGCTGCCGCAAAACTCTTAATTGCGGGCAACACATATAATCAGGTAATTGAAAAAACCGATATTTCTTCTGCCACTTTAAGCCGTGTTTCACGTTGTGTGCAGTACGGAAAAGGATATAAAAAGTTTATTAAATAAAAACAAACAACCCTCAACAGATTTCTGTTGAGGGTTTAGCTTTATTTCAGTTCAATTATTGCTGCCAAATTTCCGCGTTTACCGTTGGTTGCTCTGTGGGAGTGAAGTTCTTCAGAGTTACAGCAAGTGCAAATATCCGAAATGTCCATATTATCGGGTGAGATACCCGCGGAAATAAGTATCTGGCGGTTGGCTTCAACCAAATTAAGCATATATTTACCGTTGTCTTTTTGGGTAAAAACTTTATCGAAATCAAGATAATTTAATGGTTTAAACGCATCGAAAACAGGCTGGTCAACCTCATAACAGCATTTTTCTATGCAAGGACCGATACAGGCAATAATATCTTTAGGATTGCAACCAAACTGTGTAGTCATTTTTTGAACAGTTTTTTTGCCGATTTCCTTTACTGTTCCGCGCCATCCCGAATGTGAGGTGGCTATAACTTTTTTAACGGGGTCGCAGAATAAAAGGGGAGTACAGTCAGCATACTGTGTTACAAGGGCAACCTTAGGCGTATTTGTTATAAGACCGTCAATATCCGAAAAAGATTCTTTAAAAACACCTGTTTGGCAATGGGTTTTGTCAACAATTTTTATGTTATCGGTATGGGTTTGGCAGCTTAAAACAAGGTTGTTAATATCAGTGCCGATAGTGTTGCACAAAATTTCGTAATTTTTTAAAACATTTTCACGTTTGTCACCGTTATTAAAACTTAAATTCATACTGCTGTATTGACCGTCACTTACACCGCCGTGTCTTGTAGAAAAAAGGTGGTTTACAATACCTGTTTTTTCAAGTTTAGGGAATGTAATATACACAAGGTC
>JAZSDM010000064.1:0-14515 GCA_045531145.1 Acutalibacteraceae bacterium
TCGACAAATTGGAGAACGCAGAGTATCCCCGATATATAGATAAAACACACCCCAAGAAGAAATCTTCTTGGGGTGGTAGTCTTTATTTACTCAATTATCCCATTTTCTTTTAAAACTCTTACAAACCTGTCAATCTCACCTAACGCCAAAACGGTTGAAATTTCGAACTGTGCCAGCAATAAATCAAGCATTTCATTTTTAGAAATTTCGCGTTGTTTTAATTCATTCCATAAAAACAAAGAAATTTCATCTAAAATTATCGTATCCTTAATTAACTGACCGTTGTCGCTTGTTACAACATACTGTCCGTCAACTTTTATAATACTGTATCCTTTTTTAATCTTCAATCTGATCACCTTGTAAAAATTTGTAAAATAATTATAAACTATAATTTTTTATATTGCAAGTGTTATATAGTTTGTAGTATAATATAATAAATTATATTACTAAAATTTAGGAGTAATTACATGGATACTTTTTTTGAACAAATAATTTCAATCAAGAAAAACGGAAAATCTATCGCTTGCCTTATAGGCCTTTGGCTTGCAGCACTTTTGCTGTGCTTTATTTTGTTTTTATTTTCGGGTTATATTGGTTCTTTTTTCATATTGCTTATTGCAGGCATACTTTACGGTACTTTTAAACTCTCTGGCCTTTTGAATATCGAATATGAATACATCATCACCAACGGAACAATGGATATTGACAAAATTACCAACAAATCAAAGCGCAAAAGAATTTTAAGTTTTGAACTTTCGGGTGTTTCCCGTTTGGAAAAATACACCCCCAATTGCCTTAACAACATAAATGTTAAGGATGTTGTCTTCGCTTGTGACACTACTGACAGTAATGCATATTTAATGGTGTCCGAAAAGCAGGGCGGTAAAACAGCTTACCTTGTGTTTTCACCTAACGAAAAAATTAAATCTGCAATTATTAAATTTGTTCCTAAGTTTATATCAAACAGTGCTTTTAAATAATTAAATAGGGAGTGCCGCTATGAAAGTATTAACTAAGGCTTTAATTAAAAGTCATGAAGAAAATGCTGTCAAAAGCGGCATTTTTTCTTATACCGAACTTATGAAAAACGCAGGCGATAATGCGTTTAAGATTATAAATAATACTTATAATCTTAATGATAAAAAAATCGCCGTTGTCTGCGGTAACGGCAATAACGGCGGCGACGGTTTTGTAATTGCCCAAAACCTTAAAAAAAGCGGTTTTAATGTTAGCGTAATAACCCCTTTGGGCGAACCCTTAACCGAAACCGCAAAACATTACTACAACCAACTTTCAAATATAGAAGTATATGACGAATTAAATGGTGAGTATGATGTTTTGATAGACGCGCTTTTCGGCATTGGTTTAAACCGCCCGCTTGACAGTGAAACTTTAACCCTTATAGAAAAAATAAATTCTTATAATGCAGTTCGTATTGCTATAGATATCCCGTCTGGCATAGCGTGTGACACGGGCGAAATTTTAGGTAAATGCGTTAATGCCGATTTGACGGTCACCTTTATTGCTTACAAGCCTTGCTTTATGCTGCCGCCTGCAACCGATTACTGCGGTAATGTGGTTGTAGCGGATATCGGAACCCAGCCGCAAGAATATTCCTACCAAACAATCGAAGCCCCCATTTTCGAAAAAAGAAAACACAATTCCCACAAAGGCACTTACGGTACTGCGCTTATGTTCTGTGGAAGTTACGGTATGTTAGGCGCCGCAATTCTTTCGGCAAAAGCCTGTCTTAGAAGCGGTGTAGGTATTGCTAAATGCGTTCTGTGTGACAGTATTTATAAAGCCTTTACCGTTGCCGTTCCCGAAGCGGTTTGTGTGCCTGTAAAACAAACTAAAGACGGCAGTTTGCACTCTAAAATAAATATAAAAGAAATAAGCCAAAAAGCAAATGCAGTACTTTTCGGTTGCGGTCTTAAAAACAATAAACACATAAAAAAACTGCTTAAAAAAGTCATAACCCAAACAAAAGTGCCGTTGGTTATTGATGCGGATGGCATAAATTCCTTAAGTGGTAACATAAAATTACTTAAGAAAACAACTGCTCCGATTATATTAACCCCTCACCCTGCTGAAATGGCAAGGCTTTGCGGCATTAGTGCAACGCAGGTTGAAAGCGACCGAATTAACACCGCAATTAACTTTGTTAAAGAGCATAATTGCTATTTGGTGCTAAAAGGCGCTAAAACACTTGTCTGCGGACCTGACCTTGAGATTTTCTTTAATACAAACGGCAACCCCGGTTTAGCAACAGGCGGTAGCGGTGATGTACTTGCAGGTATTATTGTATCTCACTTGGCACAAGGTATGCCTATAATGGACGCCTTAAAATCCGCAGTGTATGTTCATAGCGACCGTGCCGATAAACAAGCGCAAATCTTTGGTGAAGCCGCGCTATTGCCCAGTGATATAATCGAAGAACTGTAAGGTGTGATTTTTTGAAAAAAATTCTATGCTCACTGTTTTTAGTTTTAACACTTTGCTCTTGTGCTACAAAAACCGAAAGCATAACCCCCGTAACTAAAGGACTTAAATTTACCGCCCAAATCAGTTACTATAATGAATCTTACGAATGTGACGTAACCGTAAAGCAAAACGGTGATACCGAAATCGCCTTTTTAATCCCAGAAGACCTTTCAGGGCTTAAAATAACCTATTCGGGTAATAGTGTAACCGCCAATTATAACGGGATTGAATATAAATTCACTGATGACAGTTTGCCACAGTATTCGGTAAGTGATATTATCTATAAAATTTTCGCCGCCAAATACGATACTGTAACCCAGCAGGACGATTATTACTATGTAGAATACGCTAAAGATGATTTAAACTGCAAAATAGTAATAGGCGCAACGGGACTGCCAATAAAAATTGAAGAAAAATCCTCCCGTTTTGAAATTATAATTAAAAACGCAACAATTATTAACTAAAAGGAAAAAGAACCGTAGTAAAACTACGGTTCTTTTTCACATAAGGGGTTTGAGGAGAAAATTTCTTAAATAATTTAAGAAACTATACCAAAACGGGTGCGGCTCCCTTTTTGGTACAAGTATATAATAAACTAAAATCATTACCATTTTGTGAACGAATTTTAAAATTTTTTAAAGAATATAATTTTAATTTTCTGCCAATAATAATCACGAAAGGAATGATTTTAAATGAAATATTCGCAATACTCGCGGGAACGTAAAGGAAGTTCCGCTTTTTATATCATTTTAGCGGTATGTCTTTTGGTGATAGGAATTGTCGCTTGGGTGGCTTTTTCTAATATGAACGATAATAATGCCGATATGAATTCCGATATTAACAACAATTCGCAAAACAATAGTGAATATAACAATAACACTCCGTCATATAATGAAAGTGAAAACGGTATTGGTGAAGAAATAGAAGATAAAGTTGATGAAGGTATCAACGATGTAATACCTTCAGAACCTACCGCCGACGAGGTCGAAAGCGAACCTTATACCCCACCGCAAGTTGTAAAGTCATACACAATGCCCGTAAACGGTGACATACTAAAAGATTTTAATGCAACTGCTTTGCAGTACTCCGCAACCTACGGCGATATGCGTATTCACAACGCGGTAGATATCACCTGTAAAGAAGGAACGCTTGTCAGCGCTTGTACCGACGGTACTGTACAGTCTGTAGAACAGTCCCCAACACTTGGCGGTGTTATCACAATAGATCACGGTGACGGACTTGTAATTAAATATGCTTCCCTCAAGGATATAAGCGTAAAAAACGGCGATACAGTAAAAACAGGTGATACTATAGGCGCTGTTTCCACCGTTCCTTGCGAATGTGAAGACCAAAGTCATATCCACCTTGAAGCATACAAAAACGCAACCAGCATTTCTATTTTAGGACTTTTTGAATAAATTAACTTGCCCTCGGAAAAATTCGTTTAGGGGCACAAAAATAAAAATTGTGTAAGGCTAAGCTTTACACAATTTTTATTTTATTGACAAAATCCGCCAAAAGTTTTAAAATATATTTATTAGTATTAAGAGGTGATTAGGTGGCAGTTTTTACAGTATTATATAACCCTCATTCAGGCGGAGGCAAAGGTCTTAACACCGCTAAAGAAGTAGAAAAACTTATGGGCGAAAACAATTATTCTTACATAGATATAACTGCCTTAACCGACTTCCAAGAATTTTTAAATTCCCTATCACCTGATACTGATATTATCCTAACCGGCGGTGACGGTACGCTTAACAGTTTTATCAACAAATTTGATGATACCGAGATTAAAAATAAAGTTTATTTTTACGCCTCAGGTAGCGGTAACGACTTTGCGCGGGATATTAACTTTAAGAAACGCACAAAACCTATTTGCATTAATAAATACATAAAAAATTTACCCACCGCCCAAATAAACGGTAAAACATATAAATTTATAAACTGTGTCGGTTCGGGTATGGACGGTTACTGCTGTGGCGAGGTTGAGCGCCTGCGCGCGCTTTCCAAAAAACGCGCAAACTACCTGTTTGCCGCAGTAAAGGCGCTTTTATACGCTTACAAACCCTGCACCGCAACAGTAAATGTTGACGGTAACGAATACACATTTAAAAACACTTGGTTAGTACCAACAATGAACGGAAGATACTTCGGCGGCGGTTTTATGGCAGCACCGAAGCAGGACCGCTTAAATGCCGAACATAGCCTTTCGGTAGTAGCAATGCACAGCAAAAATATTTTAAAAATCATTATCGCATTTTTACTTATTATGTTTGGTAAACATACCATTTTGAAAAGTATGATTACTGTTATTGAAGGTCATAATATTTCGGTTAAATTAGACCGCAAAGCAACCTTGCAAATTGACGGTGAAACAATCCCCGATATAAGCGAATACACTATATCCTCAGCAAAAAAAACTACTAAAACAAATAAATAAAATATCCACCTGCTATGCTGGTGGATATTTTTTCATACGCAAACTAAAACTATTAAAATAAATCTGTAGAAAGATATCGGCTTGCCGTATCGGGCAAAAGCACAACAATATTATTATCTTTATTCTCTTTTCTCTTGGCAATTTCTATCGCACCGCAAACCGCCGCTCCCGAAGATATGCCCACCGATAAACCCTCGGTTTTGCAAATTTTTCTTGCATACTCAAAAGCGTCAGAATCACTTACGGTTATAACTTCATCGTAAATTTCGGCATCAAGGTTTTTCGGCACAAAGCCGGCGCCTATTCCTTGAATTTTATGACTGCCGCCCTCCCCTTTTGATAAAACGGGGCTCGACTGAGGCTCAACCGCAATTACTTTAACATCAGGGTTTTTCATTTTTAAAAATCTACCCACACCGCTTAATGTTCCGCCTGTGCCTACACCCGCCACAAATATATCAACCTTACCGTCCAAACCGTTGTATATTTCAGGTCCTGTAGTTTCAAAATGCGCTTTTGGATTTGCAGGGTTTTCGAACTGTCCCGCAATAATACTTCCCTTTATTTCACTTTTAAGACGCTCGGCTTCTTCAATAGCGCCTTTCATACCCTTTTTACCGTCTGTCAGCACAACCTGTGCCCCAAAAGACTTTATAAGTTTTCTGCGTTCTATCGACATTGTATCAGGCATAACAATAATCGCTTTATACCCACGCGCTGTGCAAACTGCTGCAAGGCCAATACCCGTATTGCCCGAAGTCGGTTCAATAACAGTACCACCCGCTTTAAGCAAACCCTTTTGTTCAGCATCGTTTATCATACTTAAAGCGACTCTGTCCTTAACACTGCCCGCAGGATTAAAAAACTCCAACTTAGCAAAAATATTAGCATCTAAACCGTACTCTCTTTTAATATTACTTAGTTCCATTAACGGTGTATTACCTATTAACTGTTCAAATGATTTAATAATGTTAGCCATAAAAACACCTCATAATAATTTTATCACTACTGTTAGTTTTGTCAACATTATTGAAAAAATTTTATTTTATGGTAAAATAATACGGTAGAATGTAACTATAGGTGATAAAATGTTTGACGAATTAACACAGGTTGATATTGATAAAATGAAGCAAGAATTGGAATACCGAATCGGTACGGTGCGTCCTAAAATTCTTGAAGAAGTAAAATTCACCCGAAGTTTTGGGGATTTGTCCGAAAATGCGGAATACCACGCCGCCAAGCGCGAACGCGGTAAAAACGAAAGCCGTATACGTTATCTTCGTAATATGCTTAAGACCGCCATTGTGATTGATTCAAAAAGCAATGCTGATGAAATCGGCTTATTTGACACCGTAACCTATTACGTCGAAGAAGACGATTGCGAGGAGCAGGTGCGTATTGTAACAACCCTGCGCCAAAACTCGATGCAAGGACTTATAAGTAAAGAATCCCCTATGGGCAAGGCGATTATGGGCAAACACGAAGGCGACAGAATTTTCATAAAAGTAAATGACGATTACGGATATTATATAGTCATACGCAAAATCGAAAAGGGCGACGATGATTCTTCCCTTGAAATAAGGAAATTTTAATATAAAAAAACTATCCCGCAAATCAAGTGCTTTTCACTTGAACGCGGGATAGATTTTCTTTTTAGAAACTATTCTTCTGTTGTTTCTACTGTTTCTTCTGCAGCAGCTTCTTCTTTCATTTTTGCAAAGCATTCGCTGCAATATACCGGACGATCGTCACGGGGAATGAAAGGAACCTTTGCAACACCTCCGCAAGCTGCACAAACTGCTTCATGTAACTCTCTGGGTGCTCTGCCTGCGTTTTTACGTTTGTCGCGGCAGGGTTTGCAACGTTGCGGTTCGTTTACAAAGCCTTTAGATTCGTAAAACTCCTGCTCTCTTGCGGTGAATACGAATTCCTCTCCGCAGTCTTTGCAAACTAGTGTCTTGTCTTCAAACATTTCTTTTACCTCACTTGGTATTTTTTATTAGCCCCGGACGGAATTGCACCGACATCTTTGTTTTCAACGTTCTTCTTTTAAACTACATGGGCATATCTAACGGCAAAGCCGTTATTTTTTTAATTTTTTCCTTATTCTTGCAAGTGCATTATCCACCGATTTTTCGGTAATATTAAGCATCTTGGCAATATCGCAATAACTTTCGCCTGCTAAAAACAACTGCAACACGCGGTATTCCATACTTGAAAGTTCAAGTTTTATATTATTGGTAAGGGTTTTGTAATTTTCCCTTTCTATTAATATGTTCTCTGGACTGTTAAGGTCTGTAAGTTCAACATCTTCAATAGAAGTTACAAGCCCGTCCGGTATATTCTTCTTAGAAGTTGATCTTCTTATCTGTGAAATCACCGAGCGCTTAATGCAGGTATTAGCAAAAGTAAAAAATGAAGATTTTTCGCCATCATAATTTTTTACTGCAGAATAAAGTGCAAATGTTGCTTCCTGCACTGCATCCTCAACCTCGGTTTCGGGCAAATTTTGCTTTGCAGTTTTAATAATAAGCGGCAAGTAACGGTTTATTATAACCGATAGCAATTCATAATTACCGTTATTTATAAGCGCGACAATCTCATCATCCGCCAATTTATTGTTATTTTCGACAAAATTTATACTCATTTTTGCTCCAAAATAGCACTATCAACCAATATATAGATATCATACAATATTATTTTTTGTATGTCAAGTAGATTTTACGGGCAATAAATTGTGTATTTTGCCATATTTTTGATTTTTTAATTTATGTGGAATATATTGACAAAAACTTCGTAAAATTGTATTATTATTGTATTAAAGGAGGCTCGTTTATGATTAAAGAAAAATATAACCTTTGGTGTCAAAAGGCAACAAAGGACCCCGATTTGATTAAAGAGTTAAAAGAACTTGCAGGAAATGAAGCTCTCATTTCTGACGCTTTTTATAAAGACCTTGAGTTCGGCACTGCGGGACTTCGCGGTGTTATCGGCGCAGGTACAAACAGAATGAACATTTATACAGTTGGTCAGGCTTCGCAAGGACTTGCCGCTTACGTAAACTCGGTTACCAAAAACGGCAGCGTTGCAATCGCTTATGACAGCCGTATTAAATCTGATGTTTTTGCTAAGTGCGCAGCAGAAATTTTTGCCGCAAACGGCATAAAAGTTTATATTTACAGCGAACTTGTCCCCACACCTATGCTTTCATTCGCTGTAAGACGTCTCGGGTGTGACGCAGGTGTAGTTATCACCGCAAGCCACAACCCTGCAAAATATAACGGTTATAAGGCATACGCTCCTGACGGTAGTCAATTAGGTCCCGAAGCCGCAGATTATGTTCTTTCAATAATGCAAAAGGTTGATATATTTGAAGGTGTTAAATCTATTGATTTTGACACAGCGATTAAAGAAGGCAAGATTGAATATATCAGTCAGGAAATTATTGACGAATATCTCGATAATGTAGAAGCGCAACGCGTTGAAAAGAATATTGATTTTTCTGCATTAAATGTTATATACACCCCTCTTAACGGAGCGGGCAACAAACCAGTAAGAGCCATTTTAAAACGCATAGGAGTTAAGAACGTTACAGTAGTTCCCGAACAGGAATTGCCCGACGGTAACTTCCCCACAGCCCCCTACCCCAATCCCGAAATTCGTCAGCCGTTTGAATGTGCCCTTAAATTAGCCGAAACCGTAAAACCCGACATTCTTTTAGCCACCGATCCCGACAGTGACCGTGTAGGTATTGCGGTTAACCAAAACGGCGAATACATCCTCATAAGCGGTAACGATATGGGCGTATTGCTCCTTAATTACATTTTGGAAAGACGTAAAGCAAACGGCACTTTACCAAAAAATCCCGTTGCAGTTAAAACAATTGTTTCAAGTGAACTTTGCCAAAGAATTGCTGATGATTACGGTTGCCAGCTTATAAATGTTTTAACAGGCTTTAAATTTATCGGCGAACAAATCACCCTTTTGGCTCAAAAGAACGAGCAACACCGTTATGTATTCGGTTATGAAGAAAGTTACGGTTACCTCTGCGGTGATTACGCGCGCGATAAAGACGCTGTTGTAGCATCTATGCTTATTTGTGAAATGACAGTATTTTATAAAAATGGGGGCAAAACCCTTTTGGACGTTTTGGATGATATTTATAATAAATACGGTTACTTCTACAGCAAACAAAAAAGCTTCACCTGTGAAGGTCAAAGCGGAATGGAAAGAATTAAAGAAATTATGTCTACTCTTCGCCAAAATCCGCCTAAAGAAATCTGCGGAAGCAAGGTTGTAAAGATTAATGACTACGGTGTTTCGGTTTCTTACGATAAGGTATCGAACACCGAAACCGAAATCACACTGCCTAAATCCAATGTTCTTTCTTACTTCTTGGAAGACTCAAGCACATTTATTGTTCGCCCCTCGGGCACAGAGCCTAAAATTAAAACCTATATTTGTGCAGTAGGCAAAACCCACCAAGAAGCCGAACAACGCCGCGAAGATTTAGTAAACGCAGGCACACAACTTTTAGGATTCTAAATCACCAAAAATCACCCTAAAATTTGGGGTGATTTTTTGTTGCTTTTTTCGACAATTTTTGTTGCAATAAATATCAATTTGAAGTATAATGGTTGATATTATGTTGTGACAGTTTGAGGTTTGTAATGAAAAAAGTTTTTGTAATAATTCTCTGTGTTTTAGCGGCAGTATTAACCGCTTTAGCAACAGTTTTTATGATAATAAAATCGGGCGGGAAAATGGTTATTGCACCACTTTCTTCAATATCAGAAATATCATCGGATATGCTGGGTTCAACCCAAAGTGTACCCGAAGAACCAATAGCCCCTGTTTTAACCTTTAATACTCCTTTAAATGAAAAAATTTCAACCACTGAAGGAAGTATTACATTTTCGGGCAACTATTCTGCCAATACCGTAATTATGCTGGGTAACGAGCAAATACAAACCGATCAAAACGGTAATTTTTCCGTTTCAAAGGAATTACAATTTGGAAACAATACCTTCACTTTTTCGGTGGGTGACCAGATCAAAACATTTACCGTTTACCGCAGATATATTGTTATTTCTTCTTATTCCCCACGAACCAAACAAATTTATTCTGCAGGTGTTTATTTCCCCGTAAGTGTAACTGCAAGAGAAGGTTCACAAATAACCGCAACCTTTAACGGCGTAACAATCACACTTGCAGGCGGCATCGCGCAGGACGGTTTTGCCACCTACAGCGGCAACTTTACAATGCCTTCGGGGCATTTTCGTGACCTTGACCTTGGTACAGTAGCATTCACAGGCACACACAACGGATTCACCGAAACCTTTTATTCGGGCAATGTTACCTGCAAAAAGGAAGACATTGTTGTAGATTATGACCCCAATGCCACTCCAAACGGCGGTATTTATACAAATGTAGGTTCAGGTATTATAACCGAAATAGTAGGCTACCAAGCCGAAACTTTTGACGTTGGCACAAATGCTGACCTTTCCAAGCCTTTTAACAATTATCTCCCAAAAGGCACGGTTGACTATGGTTCGGCAGACACATATTCACTCAAACGGGACGGTGACACCTACGAACTTATTACGCTTCGTTGCGGAAAAACGGTTTATAAATCTATGCGGGATAAACCGTCCCAAGAAGTAAACACCATTGCAAATCAATATGTCGGCGTGCTTCCCGATCATAACGAAATCACCTTTAATTCGTTAAGTGTGCAAAATTCACACACCGTTTTAACTCTTGATGTCAACTGGAAAGCACCCTTCTACTTTGAGTTGCTACCCCAAAGTTACAACAGCGATTTTACCATTACGGACATTACATATAACTATGTTGATATCACTTTTTGTTACGCAACAGTCTTTAACGGTGAAATCGTCATTCCCCAAGATAACCCGTTGTTTTCTTCGGCAACAATAATTAAAAATGCCAATGATTATACTCTAAGACTTTTTCTCAAAAAACAGGGCGGTTTTTACGGTTGGGACGCTTATTATAACGATAACGGAAGTCTTTGTTTTGAATTTTTAAATCCTAAAAAAGTCACCGTTACAGACGCAAACAGTTACGGTGCCGACCTTACGGGAGTAAGTATTTTAATAGATGTGGGACACGGCGGTATTGATGTAGGCGCAGTAAGAGGAAAAGATTTAACCAACAGTGAAGCAAACCGCAACCTTATACTTGCAAAAAAACTTGAAGCGGAACTGTTATCAATCGGTGCAACCGTTCATATAACAAGATCAAGTGATATAACCTCAACTACCGATGATAAAATCACCCTGCTCAAGCGTTTAAAACCCGATTATTGCATTGCTATTCACCACGACTCCAACAATTCGTCGCGGTTAAACGGTTTCGGTTCGTATTACTTTCATCCGTTTTCAAAAAAAGCAGCAGAATATATTTTAAATAACACATTTAATACAGGTATTTACCAAAATCAAACATTCAAATTTCATAAATACTTTGTATCAAGAACTTCAGTTTGCCCTGTTGTGCTTACCGAAAACGGTTATATGTCTAACGCTTTCGACTTTAACAACATAGTAAACGATGATATAAACACACAAAAAGCGAATGCTTTAGTCAAAGGTATTGTTGAATACTTCCTATCATTACTATAGTATTATTTGTAATCTTTAACAAATTTTAAAAAACATATTGCTTTATTTTGAACCTTGTTGTATAATCTATCTTGGTGCGTAATTTGAAACATCACATATTTAGAAAAGAGGTATATTGTGAATAACTTATCACTTTATCATTTATTCCGATTACTATTAAAGAATGTTTTTGTTATTATTTTAACTGCCGCAGTTTTCGGTGTTTCGGCATTTTCTTACTGCAAATATTTTGTAGAGGAAAAATACGCCGCAACAGGTTCGGTTCTGGTAACAAACGGTGCTATTTTATATGAAAGCGAAAATTCCGATTCTATTCAAAGTTCGGATATCACCGCTTCTATAAACCTTTTAACCACTATCAAAGATATTCTTTCCACCACCGATATTTATAAAAGACTTGCAGAAGAACTTGGTGATCAATATACCTATTCTCAGCTTAAAAGCTATGCAACTGTAACCAAGCGCGAAGACCACTCTTTGTTTATAGACGTAAGGTTTGAAACTTCAAATAAAGACGAAACCGTAAGAATAACAAACACCTTTTTAAAATTAGCTCCCGACTACATAAGCAGATTTATTCCCCACTCGGCATCTACTGCAGTTACAATGGCAGATAATGCTCATAAAACCTCACCCAAAACAGCCACAACCACTTTATCGGCAATTATTATTGGCGCAGTTTTATGTTATGCTATTATATATCTGATTTCTTTAAACGACATAACAATTCAAAGTGAAGAAGATTTTAAAGACCATTATGACATACCTGTTTTAGGAAATGTTCCTGACTTCTCTGAAACACAATCTAAGAAATATGCAAAATATTATTATAGAAAGGGTGGTAACTATGGCAACTACAAATAAAAAGACTTCGTCCAATAAAGTAATGCTTCCGGACGTTCAAAGCAGAGTACCCTTTTCTATAATAGAATCATACAAAAACATCAGAACAAATATTATTTCTGTTCTCTCTAAAACAGAAAGTAACATTTTAGCAATTACAAGCCCTAACGCTTCAGAAGGTAAATCAACCACATCTGTAAACATTGCTATTACTTTAGCGCAGTTGAATAAGAAGGTTCTTCTTCTTGATGCTGACTCTCGCCGCCCTACCGTACACAAAAAGTTAAAAATCGAAAATCAAAAAGGATGTATGAACATTCTTTGCGACGAAATCGGTATCGACGATGCTATTGTCAACTATAATGATTATCTTGATGTAATACCGTCGGGCAGTAAGGTTAAAAACCCGTCCGAATTATTCAGCAGTGAAAAATTCGATGATTTACTATTTCAACTCAAAGACCGCTATGACTACATTGTCCTTGATACTCCGCCTATCAACCCCGTTTCAGATGCGTTAATAATCGCCCAAAAATGTGAAGCCATTTTTATGATTATTCGTTCTTCTGTTACTACGTATGAAGCGTTTGAAAAGGCGTACGAAAGCCTCAAGGTATTGGATATAAATCTTACCGGCGTTATCATCAACGGTTCTGATTCAACACAAAAATATCTTTACAAAAATCGTTATAAATACCGTTATAGATACGGCAACCACAACTCAAATTATAATCGCTATTATTAAGGCAAAACTTTTAACGGGAGATAATGTATCTCCCGTTTTTAATGATCAGGAGGTGACTTTTCATTGCTATTTGATATTCATTCACATATTTTACCCGCAGTTGATGACGGTGCAAAAACTATAGAAGAATCTATTTCAATTTTGTCTGCAATGCGTCGTCAAGGTATAACCGACGTTGTTGCAACACCGCATTTTTACCCACATAGCGATAATCTTGAAGATTACATCAAAAAAACGCAGTCCGCCTTTTTAGAACTTAAAAATACTGCAAAAAATCAAGATTTACCTAATATTTACTTAGGTTGTGAAATATTATATTACAGTGGCATAAGCAAAGTTTCATCGCTTGAAAACTTTACTATTAATAATTCTAACTATTTGTTGTTGGAACTTAACCCATACCTTATAAACAAAACCCTTTTCAATGAATTGTTATATCTAAGGGATGAGCGTGGAATAATACCCATAATCGCGCATGTGGAAAGGTATTGTAAATCACGCACATACAAATATTTACTTGAATTTATAAAAGAGAATAATATTTTAACCCAGATTAACACTACCTCATTTTTTGCAAAAAGATATAATAATGTTTTAGAAAAACTTTTCTTGTCCGACTTAGTATCATTCATCGCAACCGATAGTCATTCTCTTGAAAAACGTCCGCCCTTAATGCGCCACGCGTTAGAAATAATATCGGCAAAATACGGTGAAGAAACAAAATTAAAACTAATTAAAAACGCTAATGATTTACTCAGCAAAATAACCGGTAAGGAACTTTATGATGAAATCGAACAACCTTAATATCCGCAAAAATGGCGACCTTGTGTATATTACATTCCCTAAACTTGAAAAAACAGGTATTGTAAACCACCTTTTTTCTACAAGACACGGCGGTGTAAGTGACGGTCAATACAGCAGTATGAATTTAAGTTTTAATAACGGTGACAAACGTGAAAACGTTTTAAAAAATTACGAAATTTTGTGCAACGCTATCGGCACTGATATTAACAACCTTGTTTTAAGCCGCCAAACCCATACCGATAACATAAAAATTGTTGACAAAACCCATTGCCAAACAGGTGTTTTTAAAGAATCTTTTTCGGATATTGACGGTCTTATAACCAATATCCCTAAAGTCGCGCTTGTAACGCAGTATGCTGACTGTACTCCCCTTTTGTTCTGTGACCCCGTTAAAAAAGTTATAGCCACATCACATTCGGGATGGCGCGGAACAGTAAAGGAAATCGGCAAAAAAACTGTTCAAAAAATGACTACACAGTTTGGTTGCAACCCTAAAGATATTATTGCCTGTATCGGTCCTTGCATAGAAAAATGCTGTTATGAGGTTGACCA
>JAZSDM010000095.1:0-13481 GCA_045531145.1 Acutalibacteraceae bacterium
GTAAGCCAAGTTAACATCTGAAATAATATCAACTATTCTTCGGTTGGTTTCTTCGGGCAAACATTCGTCCTTACATCTGTTACCTGCTTCCATATGGAAAATAGGAATATGCAGTCTTTTAGCCGCTATTGCCGAAAGACAAGAGTTAGTATCGCCCAAAATAAGCAGCGCGTCAGGTTTTATTTGGTTCATTAATTTGTAAGAGCAATTAATGATATTACCTACTGTTGCGCCCAAATCATCACCCACAGCATCCATATAAACTTCAGGCTCATCAAGTTTTAAATCTTTAAAGAATACACCATTGAGGTTATAATCATAATTCTGTCCAGTGTGTGCGAGTATAGTGTCAAAATACTGTCTGCACTTGTTTATAACTGCTCCCAGTCTTATAATTTCAGGTCTTGTGCCAACAATTATAAGCAGCTTCAACTTCCCGTTTTCTTTAAATTTAATGTTGCTGTAATCTGTTTTAATTTCCATTTTTACACTACCTCAAAAAAAGTATCAGGTTTATTGGGGTCGAAACTTTCGTTAGCCCACATAACAGTAACTAAATCTTCTTCATCGCTTAAATTGATTATGTTGTGGGTATATCCCGGAAGCATATGTACTGCTTCTATTTTATCTCCACTTACATAAAACTCAAGTACCTCATCAGTGCCAATTTTTCTCTGCTGAATAAGTCCTTTTCCGCTTACAACAATGAAAAATTCCCATTTTGTATGGTGCCAATGCTGACCTTTAGTAATGCCAGGTTTTGAAATATTAACGCTTACCTGACCGCATTTTTCACTTCTTAAAAGTTCTGTAAAAGAGCCACGGTCATCAATATTCATTTTTAGCGGAAATGCCGCTTTTTCCTTTGGTAAATACGAAAGATATGTAGAATACAGTTTTTTAGCAAAACTACCGTTTGGTATTTCGGGCATTACAAGTGTTTGCGGTTGATTTTTGAAGGTATACAGCAAATCCACAATTTCACCCAAAGTAACTTTATGGCTTATAGGCGCAGCGCAAAACTTACCGTCTGTCGTTAAGACAGTATTAATACCGTCAAATTCACAGCGGTGTTCCTTACCCTCTAAAGCGTCAAGCATTTCGGCTATAAGGTCGTCAATATATAATAATTCCAACTCTACCGACGGGTCATTAACAGTAATTTCTAAATCGTTTGCTATGTTGTTGCAGAACGTTGCAACTGCGCTGTTATAATTAGGTCTGCACCATTTGCCGAAAAGATTTGGGAAACGGTAGACAAGCACCTTTGCGCCCGTTTGCTTTGCATAAGAGAAAAACAAATCCTCCCCTGCTTTTTTGCTTCTGCCGTACTCACCGTCGTATCTTCCAATCAGCGTTGCCTGAAGAGAAGACGCCAACATTACAGGGCAGGTATTATTGTATTTTTTAAGGGTGTCAATCAAAGTATTTGCAAACCCGAAATTGCCCTTCATAAATTCCTCAGTATTTTGCGGGCGGTTTACCCCTGCAAAATTGAATACAAAATCCGCATTTTTGCACGCGGTTTCAAGTTCTTCGGTCGTTGAATCTACATCATAACAATAAATTTCTTCTATTTTTAAATTCGGTCGGGTTTTGTCCTTACCGTCTTTAATATTTTTTAAAGCCTCAGTGAAATTTTTACCAACAAAACCGTTAGCACCGGTAATTAAAATTTTCATAATTACTCCTTAAAGTTAAAATCTAATCCGACAAAATTAAGCGCCGACTGATAATCCTTTATATTTTCGGTATTTAAAACTTTTAACCCATTATTGTAGTGCTTTATTTTTTTGGTTTTAAAAAGCAAAACATTAAAAATTCTCACACACCACATAATCGGCAACAAAATAGGAATATGTTTTAAAAATCTGTATTTTTGGCACATATTATTATAAGGTAAAAATATTAAACTGAAAAATTTCTTTCTTTTAATATTTTCTGTCGTTTTAGATGATTTTACACCGCCGGATAAAATATATGCCGTCTTGGTTCCATAAAGACCGCTGTTAAATATAACTTCGGTTATAAAATCGGTTTTTTCATCAGCTGCTCTATCCTCAAACCACACATCAAGTGTATTTAAGACATTTAAATAAAACTCATAAAGCTTTAAAGATGTTAATTCTTTTTTTATATACTGCTCGTTCAGATTAGGTTTATTTTTCTTGAAAATCCATAAATCCAATAAGTGTCTTATACCTATACCGGCATCTCTGTAGTGCTTTGCAAAATGGGTAAAGGAATAAATCATAGTGTCTTCATCACTCATTGAATACTGTGTGCCGTTTTTAACTGTAGCCAAATGCCAACCGTCACCATAGTAAGCGTAATAGTCCTTGATATATGACGGTATAAGTCTTTTATGAAGTTCAATATGTATATTTGCTTTATCCCAGATGTATTCGTGATCGCTTTCTGTCATCGCAGTATAATTTAGATTTTTCATTATAGTCGTAATTTTTTTATACTGTTTTGGTTTGACAAGAATATCCGCATCCCCCATGCAACGCATTTCCTGCTTGGGATATAAACTCTTAAGCACCGCGCCCTTTAAAAGCATATAGTCAATTTCGGCTTGATCAAATGCTTTGCAAAGTTGCCCTATTTCAAACATCTGCTTTTTGCTAAACTGAATATTCATACAAGTTTGCATAAAAAGCTGTTGCATTAAGGGTGAATTTGATTCAATACCGCAATTATATGCTCCGTAATATAAAATTGGAATTATTCCGTGCTTTTTTGCAACCTTTGCGGCTTCTTCCAAATCGAATTTTTGGGATAATTCAAACTTTTTGCCTGTTAAGGCAGATTTAACTACTGTAATTAAATCCTTTTGAAAATCGGTCATTTTACTTTCTCATTTCTTCTAATTCATCACGAATATATTGCAAAGACAAAAGTTTTTGTTTAACTTCTTCTACATTCAGAAGTTCAGTATTATTTGAATTGAATTCGGTCAAAGGATTACGCTCAATGTCGCCGTCTTTAAAATACTTATCGTAATTAAGGCCGCGGTTATCGCAAGGCACACGGTAAAATTCGCCCATATCGGTTGCATTTGCGCATTCTTCGTTAGTAAGAAGTGTTTCATACATTTTTTCGCCGTGGCGAATACCGATAACCTTAATTTCTGTATCGGGATTAAATAATTCGGTTACAGCCTTTGCTAAAGTTTCTATTGTGCAAGCAGGGGCTTTTTGAACCAATATATCGCCCGACTGACCGTGTTCAAAAGCGAATAAAACAAGGTCAACTGCTTCATCGAGCGACATTATAAATCTTGTCATAGAAGGTTCGGTAATGGTTATTTCCTTGCCTGCCTTTATCTGCTCTATCCAAAGGGGGATAACCGAACCGCGACTGCACATAACATTACCGTAACGGGTACAGCAAATTTTAGACTTTTCGGGACTTACAGTACGGGATTTTGCAACAATTACCTTTTCCATCATTGCCTTAGAAGTACCCATTGCATTAACGGGGTATGCCGCCTTATCGGTTGACAGGCAAACAATATTTTTAACACCTGCGTCAATTGCGGCAGTAAGCACATTTTCGGTTCCTAAAACATTGGTTTTAACCGCTTCTATTGGGAAAAATTCACAGGAAGGCACTTGTTTTAAAGCGGCTGCGTGGAAAATATAATCCACACCGTGCATAGCATTTTTAACCGACTGTAAATCACGCACATCGCCGATGTAAAACTTAATTTTTTCCGCTACTTCGGGCATTTTTGCCTGAAATTCGTGGCGCATATCGTCCTGCTTCTTTTCGTCACGCGAAAAAATACGTATTTCGCCGATATCGGTATTTAAAAAACGGTTAAGCACCGCGTTACCGAAACTACCCGTACCGCCTGTTATAAGTAAAGTTTTATCTTTAAATAAAGACATATTAATTATCTCCTTTAAAAATCAAATTTCAAAATGTTGAGCACTTTTTTTATTTTACTTTTAAGTATAATTCTATATTTTACTTTTCCCTTTGGCAAATATAAATTTTTGGCCGCAACATTCAAACCATTTTCTTTATATTGTTTAAAAAATTCATTTCTTGAATTTAAAAAATCAACAGCATAATCCGGTTTGTGCATATTATATGATGCAGAATTCAAATCCAAATCTTTAAAAACCAGTTTTTCTTTTATACACTCTAAAAGTGTTCTGCCTTTGTTTGAATTTGTAATAACCAAAGAAATTCCTTTATTCTCCTTAAAATCGGACAACCTACGGTACAGCCAAAAATCAGCCAGTATAATATCTGCATAATGATTGTCAGCGAATTTACAATTCAAACAATCGTCTCGCACACTGAAATGCTTGTAAATAAATGCTGAAAAATACGGATCATTTATCCCCAAAGAGCTATATACTTTACCGTTAGCAAATTCTACTTTTATTGCGTAGGTTGACCAACCGTAAGTTTTAGGGCGAAAATTCACATTGGTAATTTTTGATTTGTATTTGTTTTCAAGCAATGTAAGATACTCGTTATAAATCTTATGTGAAGGCAAACCACCGCAACTAAAATCACAGGTGTATAAATTTTCATAATCTTTAGCAAGGAAGTTTTTCAAGCCCGCGACTTGACAGGGACAACCGCAAAATAAAACCAATCTTCCATTTTCAAGATTTTGTTTTACTTCCAAAAAAGAGTTTCCAACCAAGCTTTCCACATATTTACTGCGAAGCAATTCCTCAATTGAAACTTCATCAGTACTTTTTATTTTTACCGTTTTATAATCATCACAAAATACCGCGCCAAAAACTACACCATTCTTCGAAAGTATATATTCGGCAAGCAAATAAAAAACTCCACCCGAAGAACTTTTTTTGACGATTTTATTATCTTTACTGTAAGCACCAATAGCTGATATTAAATTTTGCTTTTGAGCAAAATTGTTCACCGGACAAATTGCAGCGCATTTTCCACAATTTATACACTCGCTATCGTTAATTTGTAATTTGTAAAAAACATCATCTTTATCAACAGTTATAGCTTTGGTGGGACATATATTATAACAGGCACCGCAATTTGCACACTCGTTAAACTTCAATATATTATTTTTCAATGTTTAACTCCTTTAACAAATAAGTTATACTCTTTTCCTTCTCTTTCAAAATATTTAAATTTACAGTATCGTAGTTAATTTGATACTCTTTTTCACACAGGTTTTCAATTGAAATTATAGGTATTTCAAGATTTTGCATCAAACAAGTAATTCTTGAAGGCAATCTTGGATTAATAACAGCAGAAAATTGTTTATTGAAAATTGTAGAGAATGCAACGCCGTGGAAAGATGAAGTTATTATATATTCGGCATTGTTAATCAACCATAAAAACTCCGATACATCGGCATCATATATTTTTTTATTTGCAGTAACCTTGTTTAAAGATGTACAGATTGCAATAATCGGTAAACCGGTTTTTTTAGAAAGACTTTTTAATTTTAAATTTAAAGATTCATTCCAATAAATTGCATAAACCAAAATGTACGGTTTTTTTATCGAATATTTTTTTTGATAACCTTCCCATTCTTCTTTGCTTAACAAAAAGGTCGGGTCAATATGAGATACAACATTTTTGTCCGTAAACTGTCTTATAACATCTATATTATCCGATTCTCTTACCGAAATAGTATCAAAATTGTTAATTAACCTTTTAAACTCGTCTTTCTTTTCTTCGCCAACTGTGGTTTTTCCCATACTTGCCGCATAGGAAATTTTCTTTGTGTTGTTTTTTGCGAAATCTAAAAAAAACGTTTTGTTGCAATGGTCAGGATGCCATATTTGATCGCTGCCAGCAATGAAACAATCAGCCTCGGGCGGATTATTTTTCAAATTATCATAATTGCCGAAATATTCTATATCCGCATTATTATTTATAAAATTCTGACACTTTTTATATCGCTTTGCCGTTTTGCCTAATATAAGCAGATTTAAAAATTTTTTAATGAATTCCTTAGGTGAAGAAAAAGTCAGTCGTTCATTTTTATAACGGTCCAACGGCTTTGGCTCGGCTTTTATTATTTTGTTTTCTATCCCATATTTCTTTAATGATTTTTGCAAAGCCAATGACTGTAAAATTGAACCGTAACTACTCCATTCGCAATATGTAACCGTATATGTTTTTTTCATATTATCACCGACTAACTATTTTAATCTTTTGTAAAAACCTTTTCACAAATGCTTTTTCGGAACAATTCAGTCCAAAGCAACAAATCAAAATTGCCGAAACCAAAACATAAATCACACCACCAAAAATGAATGAAAGATATATGTTCGCAATAAATCTTGATATAATAAACGCTATAGCAGCCGCCAAAATTTGAAATAGCAAAATTCCCTTATACGCATTTAAATAAAGCCATATAACATTTAAATGCAACACTTTTTTATAGTAAATATTCATAACAATAATATTGCCTAAAATTAAGCTTACCGCCGTTGCTACCACGGCACCGAGTATTCCCCATTTTTCAATTAAAACAACAGTTAAAACGATATTAAGCGCGGTTGTTCCAACAAGTGACAACGAGCGAGTGAGTCGCTTGTTTTTAACATCAAGCACACTTATTATAACTCCGTTTGTAGTATTAATAAACATAGGAATTATTATAATTAAAGCATATATCCAAGCTATTTGCTTTGAAGCTCCATAAAAAATACCTATAAACTGTTCACCCACTGCAAAAAATCCGCAAACCAAAGTTCCGCCTATAATTGCAACCAACCGACAAGGAGCAACCAACCTTTTAGTAAGTTCCTTGCCCTCAATTCCTTTCGCTATATCCTTAGCAATCTGCGGTATGTACATAGGTATAGGTAATGTTGTTACCGAAGCCACTACTGAAAAAATATACTGTGCCACAGAATACAAAGCAACACTTTCCATACTCATCTTGATTCCGATTACAAACTTATCCACACTGTTATTTGCTTGATTTATAACCGATTGTAAAAGTAATGCAAAGCATAGCGGTAATGACCCTAACAATATTTTTTTATCAAACAACTTAATATTTAAGCTTATTGAATATTTCTTTTTGCAATAGCAAAAAGTAACAACAAAAATCCCAAAAGTAATCGTGATATCAACTATCGCAATAAAAATCGCATAGTGTTTAAAGGATATTATTAAAATCAGCGCAAGCGTTCTTAAAACTATTTTACTAATCTTTAATATTTTTGGGAACGCATACTCTTCTACACCAAGTAAAAAACCGTCTAAAGTATTTGTAAGAAAGGAAAACAATAAAAAACCTGTCATTATTGCAAATATTTTCTGTGCATAAACCACTTGTGATTCTGTCATAGAATTACTGTAAATATTGCCTATATTCGCAGCAAAAACAATAGATATTAATACAATTATAACTGATAAAAAAACAGCGGTGTACCAAAGTGTGACAACATTATATTTGATTTTTTCATCATTGCCCTCACCTTTGCAAACAGCAACATTTCTTGCCATAACATTGCCAATACCGAATTCAAGCATTACAAGATATGTAGAAAAAGCAGATACGGTTTGATAAAGCCCGTATTCTGTATCCCCTAACATTTTAAGCAAAAACGAAGATAGGATAAAGCCACACAGCATATTTAAAAACGTTGCTATGTACGAGATTGTAATCCCTGCGCTGCGTTTTTTCATTTTCTGCCCCCAACGTAATTATTTGGTTTTTAACCATTCATCAGATAAAATCTGCGCCTTACTGCAAACTCCTTGTTCAAATAAATAATCATCTTTATTTTTGGTAATTAATGCTTTGGATAATTTCATCAACCTTTTTGCAGCATTTTCAGCATTCCATTGTTCGCAAAGAGTTTTATAGGCTTCTTTGCCAAATGTTTTAGCTTTTTCGGGATTATCTAATAAACATTTCACTTTGTTATATAAATCTTCGATATCACCGTCACGGTAAATAAATCCGTTTTCAGCATCTTTTAACAAATACGGAACCGAACCTATCGCACTACTGGCAACTACTGCGCAACCACTGTTCATAGATTCGTTCAGAACTGCTCCCCAACCTTCTTGCCTATCAGAAGTAAAGAGATATATTTGGGAGTTTTCCATATATTCTCTGACCTTTTCGGGTGGCATTGAGCCAGGTAAATTAATGCAATCATTTAAACCGTAACGCGAAACAAGTGATTTTATTTCAGTCTCCATATATCCGGTGCCTATCATATTCAAAGTAAATTCGTAACCCTCTTGCTTTAAACGGTACGCAACCTCGATTGGAAGTTCGGGATGTTTCCAATCTATAAATCTTCCCGCCCAAAGAAGTGTATTTTTTTCTTTGTTTTCGGTAACCGTATCTATATTATCGTACTTCTTCACCTCAGGGAAATAACCCCATTTGTAAGTTTTCCCTAAAAATGTACCTGTTTTAGCATAATCTGCGGCGGTGTATGCGCTTGCGCATAGCAAATATAAACTTTTATGTCTTCCATTATGCAAAAAATATTTAACCGCTCTTAAAGGGATTTGATAAAACGGCGGTTTTATTTTATAGATTCTTTCGGAATATTTAAAGGTGAGTTTTTTCTGTTTCAGACGTTCTTGTATAAAAACTTTCGGAGCACTTCCAAAAATCACAACATCTGCAGATTCGCAAAGTTTTAAAGCCTTGTTATAACTTTCCGCCCCATCATAAGTACATATAACAAAATCATACTCATGATTCATATCATGATATCCCATTTCAAGCCTATCATCAGGCACCGGACTTGTGGCAATAAAATTGTATTCAATTTCAGAAAGTTCAAGCATAGCCTTACTAAAAGGCAGCTGATGATGATTCATAAAATTCGAAATAAATACAACCTTCATTCCACACTACTCCCTATACAAATCTATATACTCTGTAAATTTATCATTTTTGTTAAAGCTTTTTGCTTTTACTAAACAGTCTTCTTTCGAAAACACATTTCCATCGCAAATTCTTATAATTTCTTTTTCCATTGTGTCAACATCATCTTTTTCGACCGCCGTACCGCAGGTTTCATCAATAATCTCAGGACTTCCGCCCGTTTTAAAAGTCAGCACAGGCGTTCCGCAAGCAATGGCTTCCATATTAACAGTAGGATAATTTTCTTCGCGTGTCGGATTTACAAATAAATCTGCCGCGGTATAAATTTCGGCAAGTTGCTGTTGATTTTGGGTGCGGTGTATAGAAATTATATTATCCGGCAACGACTTATCAACATCATCGTTAGTTCCAACCAATACAATTTGAAATTTATTGCTGTCAAGCCTTTTTGAAAGTTCAACAAAAACATCTAAACCTTTTCTTTTTCCCCAACCGAAAGCAACGCCTAAAAGGATATATTTATCTTCACTGTTGTATTTTTTTCTGAAATCACTATCTGTCGGTTTAAAAACAGATAAATCAATACCGTTGTTTATAACCTTTATTGGATAATCTTTCAGAAAAGATTCCTTTACTAAATCAGCCAGCCACTGTGACGGGGTAATTATTGTTAAATCAAGCCCGGAAAAAAGTTCTTTCTTCTTATTAAAAAGCCCTTTAGAACAATCGAAAAACATACTGTGTTTTGCTTTTTGAGGGCATTTATTACATTCAGTTTTCCATTTGTAGCATTCTACAAAATCAAAATACGGACAATAGCCTGTAAAAGCCCAACAATCGTGAAATGTCCAATAAAGTTTTTGGTTTGTCTTTTTAAAATATTTAAAAAGCATTTCCAAATTGCAATCGTGACCGTGGATATTATGTAAATGAACTATATCGGGTTTAATTTCTTCTAATTTATTAATTATTTTCTTTGTAGCAAGCGTGGAATTAAATCCGTAATTACCTAAAATTTTTGATTTTAAACCCTGCAATTTCAAGTAACGCTTATTTGAAAACTGAATACTGTTTTTACTCAAATTATTAACTGAAGATGCAAATATATAGTTTTCAATACCTTTTTCATTTAACAATTCACTTATTGCAACAGCAATTTTTCCCGTACTGCCTATACCGCTTGTTGCATTTATCTGAACTATTTTCATTTTTATATCTCCCAAAAGAATTTATACGGAATGGTATCTAATGCACTTATGCCAGTTTTGAACGACTGATATGTCTTCCAAAGGAAATAGGCTGTAAAAAATATATTTAATACAATTTCCCCCAACTCTGTCAAACCTCTATGCTCGTCCTTAGGGAAATTCATACACTTACCTACCGCCATAGGTATAAAAATAATATAGTAGTAATTCAATCGCATTGAAAGCGTATGAAGTGAAGCGAAACATTGTAGCGCTACCGCTACAACCAAGAAATTTCTAAGACCAAAGGCTTCGGCGTCCATTTTTTTATCATCTGTTATAAAATATGCAAAAATCGCCATCAACGCAAACAATACCAAGCTCATATAAGCGCCGGTTTCAGTGATTTCATGTCCGTATTCGTCAGCAGTTTCACTCAAAATTTCAGTTAAATAAGTGAAAATACTATTTTTAAATACAAATATGAACACTACTGCGGGAACAACAAAAATCAGGTGTTGTTTTCTCAATTTTGCATAATACATTGGGTACATTAAGAAAACCATAAATCCTGAATGATGCATTGCTAATGTCAGAAGAGCAAAAACCAAAAACCAAAAAAGTTTTTTCTTTTTAACAAAAATATAGGCTATCATTCCAAACGCTATTGCCAATGACTGACGAATCCCCGAGAACAACATAATAAATGTTGACATATTGATAAAAATAATCATTTTAAGATAGCCGTGGCTTTTATCGGTGTTATAAACAAACGCAATCGGTAAAACCGTAATTGCCGCTATCACAGCAAGATAAACATTATAATCATCAGTAAATTTACCAATGGTTATGTTCGTCCACTTGAAAAGCCATTCTTCTGAGAAAAGCGGAAAGTCTTGGTACGAATATCGTGGGTAAACATTGAAATAGTATTTGTAGTTGATCAAATCCCTGCCGATAGTTTCAGCTCTGAGTGCTAATATTAAAAATAAGCAAATGAAAAAAATCGGCAATAACGGATTTTTATATTTCGTTTCCCCTGTTTCCAATGAAAACTGTCTCACATATAATGTATAACACACTGAAAAAATCAGCGGTATTACAAATAACAGCACATACTGATACATTATTTCTCCTTAACTTGTTTTAATTTTTCTGAAAAATTTATAATACAATTTTCTTATTAGCGGACGAAGCATACCGTAACAGCATATCACAAAAATTTCAACCCTATCCAAGAGAGTAAACAAATTTGCTTTTTTTGCATTAAATACAGCTTTTTCTACAATTAATTTGTTTCCATATTTTGCGTTGTTTAATATATACGCTTTAATTAAATTCGTTTGCCTTGTTGAAAGTTTCAACAATTCAGAAATCATATAATCACTAACTTTTTCGGATTCGCTTCGAAAAAGACCTTGTCCTCTTTGGGTTAACTGGTTACCGTGAACCCTATACATAACACATTCGTCAGGAATTTTGAAAATAGAAAATCCATTGAAGAAAAATTTCAACCACATCATTTTATCCTGTATAAATCTAAGGTTTTCGTCAAACTTTCCGCAAACATCAAATGCCTTTTTAGGTATCAAAAAACTGCACCCACCGTATGTACCCTTTTCAAAGCATTCAAATATTGCTTCTTGCCAAGTTAAAATTTCTTGCTCTTTTTTATGATTCTTTTTTCCTAACGGATTAGAATTTTTATCAATTTGCATGCCATGGCAGTAAATTAAAGTGTTTTTGTCTTTACAAGAAGACAGCGCCGCAACCGATTTCTCAACTTTATCCGGTTTATATACATCATCGTGTGACAGCCACGAAAAATACTCGCCGGTCATATTATCAATGCCAAAATTCAAGGCAGATGATACTCCGCCGTTTTCTTTTAAAAAATAGCGTATTTTTTCACCGTACGACAATGCTATTTTTTCGGTTGCTCCGTCATCTTTTGAGCCATCATTAACTACAATAATTTCAATATTTTTATATGTTTGTGCAATTGCGCTGTCTATTGCTTCCTTTAAATAATCACTGCCGTTATAAACAGGTATTATTATAGAAACAAGCGGTTTTGACACTTCCATTATAAATTCTCCTTATACCATTCAATCGCAAGCTTTATACCGTCAGCAAAGCTATAATCGGGGTCATAACCTAAAAGTCTTTTGGCTTTGCTTATGTCAGCGTTACTGTGCTTAATATCTCCTTTACGGTCAGGGCCAAAATTGGGTTCTATATCCAAATTTAGTGCCTTGGTAAGACCGTAATAAATATCAATAAGATATTCTCTGCCGCCGTAGGCTATATTAAATGCTTCGCCTGCGGCATCACTCGAAGCGAGACAGGCCTTTAAATTCGCTTCAATTACATTATCTATGTAGGTGAAGTCTCTTGACTGTTTACCGTCACCGTTAATGGTTGGAACTTCGCCGTTTATAAGTTGTTTTAAAAATTTTGGAATAACTGCGGCATAAGCACCGTCGGGGTCCTGACGTCTGCCGAAAACATTAAAATAACGCATGCCGTAGGTATCTAATCCATAAAGTTTTGTGTATAACTTACCCCATTCTTCGTCACAACGCTTTGTAAGGGCGTAAGGAGAAAGCAAATTTCCCTCTCTGCCTTCGGTTTTAGGGAGATTAGGCTCGTCCCCGTAAACAGAAGAACTTGAAGCATAAACAAACTTTTTAACACCGTTTTGGCGGGCAGCCTCCATCATATTAAGAGTGCCCTCAATATTATTTTTGCAATAGAAAAGCGGCATTTCAATAGAACGGGGCACGCTTCCCCAAGCGGCTTGGTTAAGGACATAATCCACACCCTCGCAAGCCTTCATACAAGTATCAAAATCCTTAATATCGCCCTTTATAAACTCATAGTCAGGGTTGTCCTTAAACATATCTACATTTTTTTGTTTACCTGTAGAAAGGTCGTCAAGGCAACGCACCCTGCAACCCAAAGCAAGTATAGCTTCACAAAGATTTGAGCCTATAAATCCGGCGCCACCGGTCACCAAGAAGAGTGAATTTTCCGGAAATTTTAAATTCTTATAACCCATAACTTACAATCTCCAATAATTATATCCTGCATTTTCATATTCTTTTCTATCCAAAAGACCCTTAATATCGGCAAGAACTTTCTTAGAATTATCGCCCGATTTAAACATCTTATCAAAATCAGTCCGGGTTAAATCCTTAAACTGTTCGTGAGCAACCGCAAGAATTACAGCGTCACAATCCTTAATTGTGTCAATCGGGACAAATTCCATACCGTATAGGTGCTTTGCCTCATCCGCATCAGCGGCGGGGTCAGCAACGGTTGCGGTAATGCCGTATTCCTTAAGTTCGTTATAAATATCAATAATTTTAGTATTTCTGGTATCGGGGCAGTTTTCTTTAAAAGTAAATCCTAAAATTGCAACCTTTGCGCTTTTAATGGCAACATCGGCTTTAATAAGGTTTTTAACA
>JAZSDM010000036.1:0-1731 GCA_045531145.1 Acutalibacteraceae bacterium
GATATTATTAAATATGGCGATATGGTATGGATTTTGCTTATAATGTTTGTTGGCATAGGTGTTATAGCAGGTGTTATAGGCAGTGCTATTATGATAAACAAATATCTTCGCCGTGAGGGAAGCGAATTTGCGGCAATCTAAGTTTAAGCAAACACGGATAATCCGAATCTGCCTAAAACGGCATAATTTCGGCACTTTTCGGTTTGTCATCGTCCGTAGGCGTTAGCCTTACGAACTCTTTCGCACCAAAAATCACACGAAATTCTGTTCGTTTTAGGTCGCAGAATTTTATAGGTGTGGGATTTTTGGCTGTGCGAGGCACAAAACGCAGTTAATCCTAATGGATTAACGAGTATTTTAACAATGCAAAGGCGAAAATCCTACCTTTAAAATCAGGTTCGGATTATTCGTGTTTGCTTAAGGAGACCCAAATGCTTAAAAAATATTTAAAAGTCATTTCTGTTGTTTTGATAGTTGCGCTTTTTGTAACTACTTTTGCGTCGGTTGATATAACCGCTGCAACAAAAGCAGAAATTCAAAATGAAATCAGCCAACTTGAGCAGGAATCAAAAAAGCTTGAGGCTGAAATAAAACAACTTCAAGGCAAGATAAATGAACAGAAAAAATTAAAAACAGCAATCGAAAATAAGATGGCTGTTGTTCAAAAGCAGATTAATGCCTGCAATAAGCAAATAAATCAGATTAACAGTCAGATTTCGGCTAATAAGGCAGAAATTGAAAAGAACAATCAACAAATTGAGCAAGATAAGTTGACATTTAAAAAGCGTTTGCGCGCTATTTATATGAGCAATACAGGTAGTAGTGTTCAAATTCTTCTGGGTGCGGAAGATTTTTCACAGTTTTTACAGTTGGCGCAACTCACTGCTTCGGTTTCAGCGCATGACAAAAAAATGATTGAAGATCTTGTTGAGCAAATCAAAAAGCTTGAAGAAAAACAGGCAGAAAATCAAAAACTTTTGGAAGAACAGGTTGCAGTTAAGGCTACTATTGCCGAAAAACAGGCAGAACTTGCAAGCGAGGAAAAGCAGATTCAGTCGGTAATCAATTCTATTGCTGCCGACCAGAATGAAGTTAAAGACGAAAATGCACTTGTTGAAAAAGAATTAAAACAAATGCAAAACGCACTCAATGAAATTCTTAACGCAGAAGGTAATGCAAGCGGAAAAGTTGTTTATAACGGTGATGACTTCCTTTGGCCTACACCCACTATAAGCAGAATTTCTTCATCATTCGGTTCCCGTTGGGGTAGAAACCATAACGGTGTGGATATTTCTAACGGAACCTACGGCGCTAAAGTTATCGCAATTGCAGACGGTGTTGTCACCACTTATTCCAACAATTGCTCTCATAACTATGGCAAAAGTCCTTTAAAAACCTGTTGTGGAAACGGTTACGGGAATTATATTACCATAAATCACGGTACTAAAGACGGTAAGACTTATGTTGCATATTATGCACATTTAAGTTCTATTGTTGTTTCACAGGGACAATCGGTTAAAAAAGGTGACATTGTAGGTTATGTTGGCTCTACAGGTCGTTCTACCGGTGCACATTTGCATTTTGGTATTTCGGTTAACGGCAGTTGGGTTAACCCAATGAATTATTATAGAAAAGTAGGATAATTTTAAGCCGCCACAAATATCTGTGGCGGTTTTTTGAAAAAGCAAAAGGGGATTATATGAAAACATTTTTAAGAATTTTAAGTGTTAT
>JAZSDM010000069.1:0-2901 GCA_045531145.1 Acutalibacteraceae bacterium
ATATAATCGCCGAGACCTGCATTTATTTTGACTGGGCATTTAACCTTTGTGGCTTGGGCTACAGTATCAAAATACCGCAAAGCTTCAGCACAGTTTGGTCTCCATCCACGCATAAATCCGTGTTCTATAGATTTTAAGTTGCAAAACCACGGAATTGCGATATCAAGGAATGTTACGTCTTTATCGTGCGCGGCAACGGTGGTTGCTTGTAGTGCTCCTTGGCTTCCGCCCATAACAATCAAACCTGTTTTATCCCAATTGTCAAATGTTTTAAGGTATTTGACAGCTATGAGATTGCGTATCATCATATTACGCCAATAGGTTTTGTATTTATCGGCATTTTCTGTATCGGAAAATCCGTAATTTAAAAGGTCTTTATTATCAAATTCAATTTCCATTGGGGACTTATCGTTATTTATACCGTGTGCATTAAAATCTGCCTTAATAGTGTCTTTTTTGTAGAGTGGGGTAGCAGGGGAAACACCGTAACCACGAAAAGAAACTGAAATTGGGAAAGTACCCTCTTTATCGGGAACGGTTATAATACCTGAAGCATTTTTGCCATTTGGAACAGCAATTTTAACATCGTATGCTTTAAAACCTGTTTGTGTACTTTTAATTTCCCTTTTTTCTATAATTTGAATTGGAAAGTCGGCAACTTCTTTTTCTATTTCATCCCAATAAGAGTCAAAATCTTCGGGTAATGTATCACAATAAGGGATTTTTTCGACATCTGCACCTGCACCTGCTTCTAAAGTATCAAAATTGGCAACAGGTGATTTATCACCGTTATGCGCGGTAGCTGTAAGGCGGATAAAACCTGGGGTTTTAAGTGTTGTTTCCAAAACCAAAGGCTCGGCTGCGGTGCAAGAGCCTAAACCACTGAAAAGCTGTCCGTCATCGCCCGCTATTTGCCATTTAATATACGGACAGGGAATTTTAACGGTATTATCCATAGCGCTGATTTTAAAAATGATTTTTTCACCGCATTTATAGGAAAGTGGATTCTTATCAGTCTCGCACTTAAAATATTTACTCATAATAGATCATCCTTGATTATTGATTATTTTCAATTTCTGTTATTTTATCAATTCTTTTTTGATGTCTGCCGCCTTCAAATTCGGTGTCAACAAAAAGGTCTACAAGTTCTAAAGCGGTGCCAACGCCAATAACTCTACCGCCTAAGCAGAGTACATTTGAGTTGTTGTGGAGACGGGTATACTTAGCTGAGAAATGTTCACTGCAAGCGGCTGCGCGAATACCTTTGTATTTATTTGCGGCAAGCGACATACCGATACCTGTTCCGCAAACCAAAATACCTAAATCTGCTTTACCGTTTAAAATGCCTTCACAAAGAGGTGCCGCAATATCGGGGTAGTCAACCGATACATTTTCGTGAGTACCGTAATCTACAATCTCGAATCCGCGGTCCTTTAAGTGTTCAGCAATGGCGTTTTTGTGTTCAAATCCGCCGTGGTCACAACCTAATGCAATAATCATAATTTTTTCTCCTTTTTTTCTTTTAATTCTCTCTCTGCTTGGGGAAGTCTTAAATATATTGGTAAAAGTTCACTGGGTGATAAAGTATCACCGTTTTGGAAACTTTCCAAAGCCGCAAGCCCTACACCCACCGCGTTTTGATAACGGTTTTGTGGAGAGGATTTTTTAATGTTTTTTATATTTTGGGCAAACGGATAAAAAATATCAGTACCGTCACCTACAATTATAATATTTTTACCGCTTTGTGAAAGATTTTCAAGTTGTGTAGCAAGTTCATCACACATTAACGCACGGTCTTCACAAAGGCGGGTTATTTTGCCGTTTTCTATTTCGAAAATAGCATTATATACCTGATTGCACCTTGCATCCATAACGGCGCAAACAATAGAGTTTGTATCAATATAATTTTCTGCCATAGCGCGTAGAGTTGAAACACCCACGCAGGACAAATTTTTTGCTGCGGCAAGACCTTTAATAGCGCTTATACCGATTCGGACTCCTGTAAACGAGCCGGGACCTTGCGATATTGCAAAACCTTCAATATCGCCTATATCGGTCAAAGAGGCTTTAAGTAAATTTTCAATCATTGGCATTAGTGTTTGGGAATGAGTGAGTTTTACATTTACATAAGACGAGGCTAAAACCTTGCTGTCTTCAATAATAGCAACCGAAGCAGGTGTTGCCGAACATTCGAGGCTTAAAATTTTCATATTATTCACCTTTTTGTTTAATAATAATTTCGCGTTCTGTATCGCTTACACGGGTGAATTCGACATATATTGTATCATCTGGTAATGCATTTTCGATATTTTCGCTCCATTCACAAGCTAAAACGCCGCCCTCATCAATATAGTCAAAAAAGGAAGTTGAATAAAGGTCTTCCCAGCCTGAAACACGGTACATATCAAAATGGTAAAGCGGTATTCTGCCGCTTAAATACTCATTAATAAGCGCAAAGGTGGGGGATGTTACCTGATCTTTGCAGTCAAGCCCTCTGGCTAAGCCGCGCGTAAAACAGGTTTTTCCCATTCCAAGTCCGCCCCGAAAGGCAATAACCGTACCTTTATTAATTTTTCTTCCCAGCATTTCGCCGATTTTTTCGGTTTCTTGAGGACTGGTTGACAGATATTTCTCCATAAAATGACCTTTCATACGATAATTCTTAATAAGTATATCATATTTTTTCAGTTTAATAAAGTGTTACTTGAATATTTATTTAAAATAAAATATAATGATAGTGACAAACTTATATGGAGGATCATTTTTTGAGACATTTAATGGTAAAAATAGCGGACTTTTTCCGTGAATCCGACAAAATACTGTTGTTGTTATGTTTTTTTGCAACTTCATACGGCTGTCTGGCAGTTTTTTCGGCTACACATTATATGGAAAGTTACCGTC
>JAZSDM010000054.1:0-9219 GCA_045531145.1 Acutalibacteraceae bacterium
CGCCATCTTACAAACATTACCCAAAATAAAGAAAAGAATTTATAAAAAGTTCTTGACAAAATATCGTAAATATTATATTATTTATGATATGCCGATGTGGTGGAATAGGCAGACACAAGGGACTTAAAATCCCTCGGTAGCAATATCGTACCGGTTCAAGTCCGGTCATCGGCACCAATGAGCAAACCGCATAGTTAAGCCATTTGTTGACTTGCTGTGCGGTTTTTCTGTTTTTTAATTTGGTTTACATAATTATGATTTGGGGTTTATTTGGGGTTTATTACTTAAATTTTGGGGTTTAAATACCTATTTTATTGATTATATAGAAAATATAATTTTGTAGTTAATAATGTTGCTTATTCTTCATATTCTGCAGTAATAGTTAATAATATATTAGCCGCGGCACACACCGCTCGAAGCTGCGCCACGGTAGCAAGTTCGGGGTTATTAACTACCTTGCCTATTGTGGGTCTTGAAAGATTAGTTTTTTGGGCAATGTATTCATACCCTAACTGCCTAAATATACGGTCCCTTAAAACAGATTTAAGTAAAAAGTTTTCTTTCTTCTCAATCCGTTCCTTTTCTGCATTTTGCCTTTCTTCAAGTGTTAAATATACTTTTGGCATATTTCACCCCCCTAATTTGTAATATACTATAAATATTATACCCAATAAAACCGCTCCCAATTTTTATTCTTGGGAAGCGGTTTATAAATTTTTAGATAACTGCGATTGGGTCTCAATCATTCGCAGCCGGTTCCGTCCGACAATATCCGCTTTGGTGTTGGTAGCACCGTGTATTATTGCGGTTCGTGTTCTGAAAGCCATTGTTTTATTTTTGCTATTGTTTTTGGTACATCTTCATCGGCTTCATATTTTTCGGGATGTTCAAGTCTATCATTAAGGCAATTCAACTGCCATTGATAATCTGACATCATCGGTATATTAACTATAGGCACATAAAACTGTTCATTAGTTTCGGCAATTTTAACTTTTGTGTATCCTTCTACTTCCCATTCCTTGCCGCCTACATTGTATGTATTGGGTTTGTTTATACTATTAGGACTAACTATATTCATTGTTGCGCCCTCTTTTCACAGTGAGCTTTTAAGCCTTCCTCATATCCTGTGTTATAAGCTTCGTTAACAAGTGTTGCAATAATATTTATATATTCTGCGCGATTGCCTGTGAGCTTATGCTCATCTATAAATTGATTTTTTGTTTCTTCACTTATTGGATAAACCATATAAAAACATTCCTTTCTATCATTGACAATTGGAAGCGGAAAAGTTATAATATACTTAACCGCTTCGGCGGGTTTGTTGCTCTATACAGCGTCCTTTGGTCAGGTGTTGCTGTATGGGGCTTTCTTTATGCAACTGAAAAGCGGCGGCTTTTGGTTTGCTTTGTGTACTGTGCGTATAGGTCGGCGTGTGTTTGCTTAAAGGCGGTAGTATCGAAGCGACTGCTTTTAACGGTCTTGTATCTTACTTTATATACGTCTACCGTTATTTCTTCTACTCCCTGAGCTGTCATATCAGCTTTTATGCTGTCCTCTATAGCGGTTATTTCCGCTGCCAATTCGCAGCCATAGCCTTAAGCTCTTTTAACTCTCTTACTTTGCTTGTCATTTCTGTTTTGCTCATTTTATATACTCCTTATTCTTTATTGGCCGAGAGCGGTTTTACTCTCTCAACCTTACGAGTATATTATACACTATCTCTCGTGCATAGTCAATATGGCGATATGCACAATCTTTGGTGTATGTATTTGTTTATTATATACACTTGACAGCGTGTATATTTGGTGATATACTGTATATGGTGGGAAAGATAGATGGACAAAAGCCGCCCACCGAAAATATAGAAACGAGGAATTATAATGTCATTCAAATACGACAAACTTTTTGATTTGCTAAAAGAAAAAGGGATAACTACATACAAAATACGCAAAGATAATATTATTTCACAAGCGGCGTTAACAAAAATGAAAAACAACGAGGGAAATATCGATACAAGAACATTAGAACGACTTTGTGCTGTGCTTAAATGTCAACCGAACGATATTATGGAATATGTGGAAGAGGGGGAAGCGAAATAATGTTTACCGATAAATATAAATTAACCCCCGAACAAAACTTATTTTTGGCCAAAAAGAAATGGGACGAAAATGTATATTGTGGTATGCGAATGGAAAACAGGGCTGTAACCTTTCCGCAGACAAAGACAATATTAGAGGGTGTCAATGTTCCAAACGTTCGTATAGACGATATACAGGCTATTTTAAATATGCGTGACAGTTGGAAATATCTTCTTAGTACCGTAACCGCTCCCTTAAATTTAGAATATATTTGCAAATTAAACGAATTTATCGCACGTAACGAGGCTTTAGAGTGGGGAACACTCAGAACAGGTGCAGTAGGTATATCGGGCACTGACTATATACCACCTATCCCTAACGCTGAAAATGTAAAGGCAGAATTTGAAAATATTTTAAATGCCGATACAAGTGCCACAGATAAGGCTCTAAGCGTTTTTACGTGGGGAGCAAGATCTCAGTTGTTTTGGGACGGAAACAAGCGCACAAGCCTTGTAGTAGCTAATAAGATACTTATAAGTGCCGGCGCAGGTATGATGACAATTAAGGAAAGCAATATGCAGCAGTTTAACGAATTACTTGTTGATTTCTACAACACGGGCAACCCCGATAAAGTAAAAGAGTTTTTATATAACAACGCCATTGAAGGTATAACGGTTTAAAAGTAAAATGACCGCTCCTGGTAAGTGTTATTTTGACACTTGGGGAGCGGTATTGTTTTTTTGTGCAGTTTGGTGCAGTTTATATAGCAAATATTTTTTAGGGTGAAACTTAGTTGAGTTTAGTTGGTTTTTGTTGTTTTTTCACGACTTCGGAAGAACATGAATTTTTAAATTTCTCGGAGTTCGCTCGGGGTTCGATTATAAAATTTCTCTCTGTTCGCTCTCTGTTCGTTTATATTTTTCTCACGGCTTTGATTAAATTTTGTGCGGCTTTCGTGCGGCTTCGGGTCATTCTCGACCGCTTCTCGACCGCTTCAATATAATTTTCTCGCCTGTTCCTCGCCTGTTCGATTACTTTTGTCGGTATTTAAGCAGTGCGTATTCTGAAAACGTTCCCGGCATTTCTTTCGGGTTTGGTTTATACGTAGATATCACCCTAATATAATGCTGACAAAATTTATAATCGAAAGTGTTACAGTACTTCTCTTTGTGCTCCTGTTTTAATCGGTTGTTTCCAAAAATGTGTGTTGCAGATAATGAAAAAACACCCTCACATTTTATTGAATCTTTAATTTCATTATTAGACATATAAAAAGGACATTTAACATCTACCGCGCTGTAATCGGCCGTTTTTACCACTCCCTTATATCATATTGGATTATATACTGATATTATTAGGTCGGTGGTTTCTTTACTTGGTTCAATAAAGAGACGGACATTATTGCCCACTTTATTTTCAAGCAACATTGTTAAGCCTTTGCAACGCTCATTTATTTCGGCCTCTTCAATGCGCAAAATCTTTAAACCATTTAAAAGCGGTTTTAATATCTGCAATTTTATATTTTGGCAGTTTTCCGTTGGCTTTTTTATGATTTCATTACTCATTTTATTAACTCATTTCGTATTAGTTACATATTAGTTACATGATTAACCCTTTATTTATACGGGTTTATGGGCAATTTGTAACCAAGTAACTAAAAATTAGCGGTGTATAGTATATAGAAAATATATATTTTAAAAACTATATTTCTCACGAATATATAAATAATAGTTACATTAGTTACAAATATCATAAAATGGCTTATTTAATAAGGTTTTGGTTGTAACTAACTATGTAACTAGCTTGTAACTATATGTTTATTGAGTTACATTTTCCTTTCTTTTCCAATACCTTTGAACTCCATAATCAACAAATCGCTTTACACCGCTCATTCTTTGCCAATCGTTAAAGTTGGCCATTATCTGAACAATTTCATCACTATCTTTTCTTGACGGTTTTGTATGGTCTTGTTGTAATGCGTGTTCCCATAAATCCAAAATGCAAACTTCGTCAATTCTTTTAGTATCAAGATATGACTTAATCATTCCAACACGGTAATCTTCCTCTAATGCTGCTTCCTGTTCGGCTTCGATTTCTTCAATAAGAGAATAATCAGGGTAGGGTAATAATTCACCTTTATCATACAATGCTTTAGCCTCTGCCCAACATTGCCGGATGTATTCTTTTATTTCGGCTTTGCGATTAAATATTTCATATCCGCTACTGTTAACCTTTACCGGAAGCCAACGCCGATTGCCTGATTTATCTTTAAGAAACTGCTCCTTGTTTGTGGTGCCTATAAATATATTTTGTCTTGGATAATCTGTTGTGCGGCGTTCAAAAGCTCGGCGAAAGTGGTCTGTTTGACGTGACAAAAAGGATTTAACCGCTTCGACCTCTTTTGTACGTGATACTGCCATTAACTCGCTTAATTCACAAATCCACTTACCGCTTAATGCTTCCATGCCTTCTTTTCCTTCGATGGTAGATATTTCACTATAAAAACCATCTTCCAAAGCAAGCCAACGTACAATAGTGCTTTTACCTTCACCCTGCGAACCTATTAAAACAGGTACATTATCAAATTTACAACCGGGATTGTATAAACGGTGAATACCACCTGAAAATATCAAGCGGCTCACCTCTCTGGTATAGGGTTTGTCCTCACATTGCAAGGCGAATATCAAAAACTCGTTGATTCTGCTCGTACCATCCCACTCTAAAGCGTTTATACATTCTTTTACAGGATGATATTGCCGTTCTGCAAAAACATTTGTGAGGGCATCTAAGCACATCTGCTTGTTATGTATTTTATATTTATTATATATGTAACTTAGTGTAAGAGTGTCATCACTATCTTTCCATTGCCTTGCTTGGACTTTTTCATTTATTTCAGGAGTATTGCTCAACAGATTAAACTGTAAACCACTAAAATGCTTATCGTTACGGATGATATTTTCATAGTTGGTTATACTCGTTTTTATTTTTCCATTTGCTTCATACTCTAAATAAAAATCATATTTTGTATTACCGCTCTCAGAGGAATGTTTTCCTTCATCAGTTTTATATGCCTTAATAAGTGCATTAACCTTTTTAGTACATTTAAGTTGTTCGGCTCGGTCCTGTAGGTCGAATATATACCTTGTTTTTTCAACTTCACTCTCAAGGCTGAAAATGAAATTAAAAGTGTTTCGGTTCAACAGTTCCGATTCTTCCATTTCAAATATTTCTTTATTTAAAAGAAAAAAAGGTTTTTCAATAATAGACATTAACTCACCTTCTTTCGTTTTCTGCGCAGGTTAATAAATGCCGCGCATATTCAATATTTTGTAATGCTTTAATAAATTCGGGGTGCGGTTCGTCGTCTGGGCTTTCAGGGTGCAAGGCTTTAATAATACGCTCGTATTCGAATACACGGTCAAAGGCCGCCCAATACTTAATATTAATCTGTTGTTTCTGTTCGCGCTGTCGCTCTTGCACCGCCTTAATCTTCGCTATTTCCTGTTGGTGTTTGCGGTATTCAGAAAAGGTGACCTCACGTGTAAGACCCAAATTATAATCACTATCTATGCGCCGTATAGCTTCTTTAAAACCAATATTAAAATACTGCATTACAAAATCGATTATATTACCGCCTGCACCGCAACCGAAACAATAAAAGCTGTTGTTATCAGAATACACGGTGAAAGAGGCGGTTTTTTCACTATGTAGGGGACAGTGCATTTTGTTTTTGTTTAACCGCTCCCCGGTGTATATTTCTATTGCTTGCGGGAGCGGTATAAGTGTTTTTATTTGTTCCGCAATATAATTTAACTGCATTGACCTAAACCTAAATACCCCTCTAATATATCCATATTAACAAGACGTTTTTTACCTGCTTTAATATGTGGAATTTCGCCGTTCAAAACCATTTGACGAATTGCATAAGGAGTGATTGCGGTATTAGGGTCAGCTTTCCTTAGTTCTGCAGCAGCTTCTATGATTGTTCTAATTCTTGGCATTAATTACACACTCCTTTTAAATAATCTTCGGCGGGTTTTAAAGCCTTTTCCATATCGGTGATTCTACCTCTCATTTGGCGAACAAAACATTTTATATCTTCGTCATTTGCAGGTAACCAAAAGCCGTTATTACCACTACAAATAAACGCACCTTGTTTTCTTAATGCATTTATTGAAATGGTTATTTCTCTCTCGTTACACCCTAATATTTTCGCTAGTGTAGTACAGGTGACTGCGTTTTCCTCGCCTGTAGATAGGCAATCAATTAGCAATGGTTTCATGTTTTGTTTGCTCCATTCTTTTTTGTGCTTTTCTAAGCCAATAATTACGAGTGTTTTCGGCAACCTTTTCTTTGTTGCTTTGACGCCACTCTCTATGATATTTTCGCAAATGTTCACGATTTTTGTTACGCCATTCTTTTTTATAACGCCGTTGTTCTTCTTTAATTAAATCATTTTCAGTTTTTTGCATTTAAAATATTTCCTTTCTTATTTTCTTGACAAAGCAAATCATAATTGCTATAATAATTATAACGCAAGTAAGAATGATAAGCAAGCAAAAAATGCTAAACCACAACTACAGCAACTATTAATTGCGGAAAAGAGGATAAAAAATGCAAAAGGCAAACTTTAAAGGTGCTGATAATGTTTTTTCCAAAAGATTAAAAGATTTGATGGGTAATAACGGGGTCACACAAGATGTGTTAGCTCAAGTCTTAGATGTAAAAAGGCAAACGATTTCTTTATACATTAATGGTGCTTCAGCTCCCCCATTAGAAAAATTTGTTGACATAGCAAATTATTTTAATGTTTCAACTGATTATTTGTTAGGAAAAACTGAAATTAAAACAACAGATATTTCGATTCAAAAAATTTGTGAGTATACACATTTATCGGAAAATTCTGTCAAAACTTTATTTAAATATCAAAAGTTTATAGAAATAGAAACAGAAAAATTAAACACCCTTTTGTCCAAAGCAAACGGTAATAAAAGAAAAAAATCGAACATTACTTTTGAAGAAGAATCAGATATACAAAAACATCAAATTAATATTTCAATGTCAGAACAATTCCAAGAATTTTTAGATTTATTTATTGTATATCCTGAAGCGCCTATTTTAGCTAATAATTTCTTTGAAGCGATTGAAAATGGTGTAAAATTTTATCAATACGATGGTGAGAAACCGTGGCAAATTGGAGATAAAAACTTTTTGGATTATATGGAAAAAAGCGAATTGGAAGAATATAGATATCAAAAAGCGTGTATGAAATTGTTAAAAAAAGTAAGAGAAGACTTATTAAAGGAAAAAACAAATAATAAGTAATATATAAAAAACAGCACCGCTCCCACCGACCAAAGTTTGAGCGATACTGTTCTTATAGCGCCTGATTAAATCAGGGCATTGTTATTATAACATTATGCTCCTGTTTTAGTCAATAAACGATTTTAAATAAAAGGAGTGTATTTGTTATGGCAACTATCGAAAAGCGTAACGGTGCTTACCGTATAACTGTGTCTGCAGGTTATGATTTGCAGGGTAAGCAGATTAAAAAACGAATGACATGGACACCGCTTCCCAATATGACAGATAGACAAATCAAAAAGGAATTGGACCGCCAGGCAGTGTTATTTGAGGAGCAGGTAAGAAACGGACAATTTATTGATAGCGCTATAAAATTTTCGGATTTCGCAGAAATATGGCTTAATGATTATGCAATACCGCAGTTGCGCCCATCTACAGTGGACGGATACAAGAGAAAGCTTGTTAGGCTTAATGAGCATATAGGTCATATAAGGCTTAATAAATTACAACCCCACAACATAACCGCTTGTTATAAAGCAATAGCAGATGATGGTAAGAAAAGTAAAATAAGTTATAAAGCTAAAATCTCAATTAAAAATATAATGGCCGAACGGAATATAAAGCGCAATCAATTGATCGATACTTTAGACATTGGCAAGCGTACACTCGATACAGCTTTATCGGGAGCGGCAATTAGTGAAAAAACAGCGATAGCAATTAGTACCGCTCTCAATGTTTCACTTGATGATTTATTTGTAAAAAGTTCCGAAAGTATCGGCGAGTTAACAAGCAATACTTTATTGCATTTACACCGTCTTTTATCTTCGATACTCGAAAAGGCTGTTAAATGGCAGGTGTTATTATATAATCCCTGTCGCCGTGTAGAACCGCCAAAGATAGAACACAAAGAAGCGGTATATCTTGATGAATTTCAAGCACAGGAATTATTAAACTGTTTGCAGACTGAACCGCTTCAATACCGAGCAATGATAATCGTGTTATTATATACGGGTATGCGCCGAGGTGAACTTTGCGGTCTTGAATGGTCTGATATAGATTTTGAAAACTTCCTTATAGATATTAGTAAAACATCTTTATATTTGGCTGATAGAGGTATATTTAACGACCAAACAAAAACAGAATCATCAAGGCGAGTTATAAAAATTCCTAATGAAGCAATAGCAATATTAAAAGAGCATAGAACAGAGCAAATTAAAACACGGCTTAAATTAGGTGACCAATGGATAAATAGTAATAAGGTGTTTACACAATGGAACGGTAAGCCAATACACCCGGATACTATTACAGGCTGGTTTTCACGTTTCATTAAAAAGAACAATTTACCGCCTATTCACTTACACAGCTTAAGGCATACAAATGCAACCTTGCTTATTGCTTCGGGTGCAGACCTTAGAACAGTATCAAAACGGTTAGGTCACAGCAATATGACAACCACAAGCAATATTTACACCCACGCTATAAAATCAGCCGATGAAAGAGCAGCCGAACTGTTGGGAGATATACTCAATCCAATAAAAAAACAAGCATAATAAAATCCGTTCCCATATAAGTGTTATTTCAGCACTGTTGTGGGAGCGGTTGATTTTTGGGGTTTATTTGGGGTTTGTTTTTACAAAATAAGACCCAAAATTACAAACGATTACGAAAAGTCTAACGCTCAAAAAGGCTTAATAATGCGGTTTTCAAACGATTAGCAAAATCTACAAAAAGTCGAAATCTGCACTTAAAATCCCTCGGTAGCAATATCGTACCGGTTCAAGTCCGGTCATCGGCACCAAAAAAAGAACGAAGCGATCGCTTCGTTCTTTTTTTATCC
>JAZSDM010000085.1:0-11518 GCA_045531145.1 Acutalibacteraceae bacterium
GTAGAAGAACTTTGCGATAAAATGGTTATGGCAGGGTTTGAGGTTGAAAGCATTGAATGTCAAGGCGACAATCTTAAAAACGTTGTTGTAGGTAAAATTGAAGAAATTAAACCCCACGAAAACAGCGACCATTTACAAATCTGCCAAATTAATATCGGCACAGGCGATTTAGTTCAAATCGTAACAGGCGCGCAAAATGTTTTTGAAGGCGCTTTAGTTCCTGCCGCTTTGGATGACAGTTATCTCCCCTGCGGCGCTCACATTGTAAAAGGTAAACTTCGCGGTGTTGAATCTAACGGTATGTTATGTTCGGGCGAAGAGCTTTGCATTACCGAAGCTGATTACGAAGGCGCATCGTTAAACGGAATTTTAATTTTAAAGGATACCGAAAAAATCGGTACAGATATGCGCGAAGTTTTAGGTCTTGACGATTATATTATCGACTTTAAAATTACCGCAAACCGTCCCGACTGTAACTGCTTTTTGGGTGTTGCAAAGGAAATCGGCGTAGTTTTAGGCACTAAGTTTAACGCGCCTGTTCCCACCTACAAAACTGTTGGACAAAATATTAAAGACTATATTGATGTTGAAGTTAAAAACTATGATTTGTGCCCGCGTTACATCGGCAGAGTTGTTAAAAATCTTCGCATTAAAGAGTCGCCCGCTTGGATGCAAAAAAGCCTTATTGCTTCGGGTATGCGCCCGATTAACAACATTGTTGATATTACCAACTTTGTTATGCTTGAAACAGGCCAACCTATGCACGCATTTAATTATAACGATTTAGCGGATAAGAAAATCATTGTAAGAAATGCGGCTAAAGGTGAAAAAATCACCACACTTGACGGCAAAAAATATGAACTCAACGAAAATATGCTTGTAATTGCCGACGGTGAGAAACCCTCCTGTTTAGCAGGTATTATGGGCGGTAAGGAAAGCGAAATTGAAAACGATACGACTTTCCTTTTCTTAGAATCGGCAAAATTTAAGCGTGATAATATCCGTCACACAGGTAGAACCTTAGGTATTCGTACCGAAGCCAGCGGAAGATTCGAAAAAGGAATTGACATTATTAATGTTGAGTACGCTATGGAACGTGCTTTACAGCTTATATATGACCTTGACGCAGGCGATATTATCGACGGCGCTTTAGACCGTAACAACGGCCTACCCGAAGATAAAATTTTGAATGTTACTACCGACAGTATTATCGAACTTTTGGGTGTTGAAATCCCAGATGAGAAAATTGTAGAAATTCTTAATTTATTGGGTCTTGAAACCACCATTAACGGCAATATGCTTACAACAAAAGTTCCCTCTATCCGTGATGATATTGAAGGCAGAGCCGACTTAGCCGAAGAAGTAATGCGTATTTACGGCTATGACCATATTGTAGGCACTAAGATGAAAGGTGCGGTAATTCGCGGTAAAAAATTACCCGAAAGAATTAAAACCGATAAAATTAAGGACGTACTTAAAGCAAACGGCGCTTACGAAATTGCAACCTATTCATTTATCGGCTCTAAAGCGATTGATACCCTTTTACTTGCAGACGATGATGAACGCCGCAATCAAGTTAAAATCATTAATCCTTTGGGTGACGAATATTCAACAATGCGTACCCAACTTACAACTAGTATGTTAACTGTACTTGCTACAAATATTAACAAAAAAATACCCGACGGCAGATTTTTCGAAATCAGCAAACGCTTTATTCCAAAAGCTTTGCCTCTTACCGAACAACCGCTTGAAATTCCCACAATGTCAATCGGTATCTACGGTAAAGAAGAAGATTTCTTCACATTAAAGGGACTTATTGAATCGGTTTGCAAAATTTTCGGCGCTCATACACAGTATGAAAGAAGCAGTGAACCTTATCTCCACCCAGGTAGACAGGCGCTTGTTAAAGCAAATAACAAGGAGTGTGCCGTATTCGGTGAAGTTCACCCTGAAGTAACCAAAACCTACGGTATTGATACCCGCGTTTACGTTGCCGAAATTAAACTTGATGTTCTTTTAGGTATCGAAAAACGCAAGACTGTTTACAAACCGTTGCCCAAATTCCCCGCTGTTGAACGCGACTATGCTTTCCTTGTTGATGCTGATATTCCCGTTGGTACACTTGAAAAGGCAATATCCTCAGGTGCGGGCAGATTGCTTGAAAGAATCGAACTTTTCGACATTTACCAAGGCTCACAAATCCCCGAAGGTAAAAAGAGCGTTGCCTTTAGTGTATACCTGCGTTCAGCTGACAGCACCCTTACCGACAAGGAAATTGACGCTGTAAATCAAAAAATTATAGCAAAACTTGAAGCAGTAGGCGCTAATTTAAGAAAATAATACTTGCACTTTTTTGTATTAGGGTATAAAATAAATATATACTATTTTTTGAGAGGTGTTATTTATGGATGAAAGAACTATGACCTTTTCTATCGGTGACCAGACCGAACAGCAAATAAGAAACATTTTAATTACTGTTTATGACGCACTTAAACAAAAAGGTTATAATCCCATTAATCAACTTGTAGGTTATATCCTCTCTGAAGACCCGACTTATATTACAACCCACAATAACGCTCGCAATCTTATAAGAAGAATTGACCGCGATACATTACTTCAGTCTTTAGTTAAGTATTATTTATCGAATTAATTTTTAATGCAACGGAAATTACTTCCGTTGCATTTTTTTAATTATCAGGTAATACTAAACTTTAGGTGAAGATAATGGTTATTCTTTTTTCAGGCAGAAAAAGCAGAACCGAAAAGGAAATTATTGAAATTCTTACAAAACACGGTGCAACCTACATTTCGGACAAATTTGTTGCCGAAAATCAAGGATTATTTACAATTATAAGTACTTATAAAAAAACCGATATTTCCTTAAATAAAGGTATTGCGGTTTTTATTGACGATACTGACCGATTTAACCAACAAACCTTCCCAATTGGAATTATTGGCATTTGTGAAGACAGCAACATAAAAGCTCTTGAACTATTCAAAAAAAGTCATAATGCGGTTATAAGTTGCGGAATTAATTCAAAAAATACCGTTACCCTTTCAAGCATTAATGATGACGGCTTGCTTGCAAGTTTGCAACGCACCGTTACTGATAATTGCGGCAATCAAATATATCCAAGTGAGTTTAAAATAAAACTTACTAAAGAATTTTCGCCTTTTGCGGTGATGGCATCGGTAGCAGTACTGTTGCTAAACGGCATTGTACCGACAGAATTTTGAATAATATTATAAATTTTGCCAAAAATACCTTTTAAGAGGTGTTTTTATGAAGAAAATTTACGATAAAAAATACTTTATAATAGGTATTGTATTAGGTCTTTTTATAATTGCAGTTATAGTTACCTGCATCTTTGCCGCTAAAGAACAAACAGAAACTCAGGACAGTTGGGTTTTGCGGTCTTACGATAATACCGTTGTGCTTATGAATAACGGCGAGGTAGTTGAAGTTTTTGGTGATATCGTACTTGATACATTACCTAACGAAGATATTAAACACCTTGAAAGCGGTATTCCTTTTCTAACAAAAGATGAAGCGCTAATGGCAATTGAAGATTATGATGGATAAAAAAAGTCCGCAAAAGCGGACTTTTATTTTATCATCTGGTTAAATTGTTCTTCGGTAATAATTTCTACACCTAATTTATTTGCTTTGTCAAGTTTACTGCCCGCTTCTTCCCCTGCTAATACATAATTTGTTTTTTTAGACACCGAAGAAGAAGTTTTACCGCCAAAACTTTCGATTATAGCAGATGCTTCGTTTCTCGAATAGGTAGGTAAAGTTCCTGTAAGCACAAAAGTAAGCCCTGTAAAGCGGTTATCCTTTACCTCTTTCAAAGATTTCATATTAAGACCTAAACTTTGTAATCGTGAAAGCATTGTTTTAGTATCTTCAAGTGAAAAGAAGTCATAAGCCGATTTTGCCAAAATACTGCCAAAACCCTCAATCGCTTCAAAATCTTCCCTAGTTGCGTTTAAAATCGCATCCATCGAGCCGAAATGTTCCGCAAGCAACTTTCCTGCCTTACTGCCAATATGACGAATACCTAATGCAAAAATCAGTTTCGATAAATCATTTTCTTTTGATTTCTCAATAGCATTTTTAAGGTTTTGTACCGATTTTTCGCCCGTGCGTTCGAGCGACGCTACTTTTTCGTAATCGAGTGTGTATAAATCAACAATATTGCTTATCAGTCCGTTTTGTAAAAGCTGTTCCAAAACGGCAGGACCAAGTCCCTCAATATCCATTGCATCACGCGAAGTAAAGTGTATTAAATGGCGCAAAAGTTGTGCAGGACAGTCGGCATTGGTACAGCGCAAAACCGCCTCGTCCTCTTCACGAAATACCGGCGAATTACACGACGGGCAAAATTCGGGCATCTTGTAAACATCGGTATTTTCCCCGTGCTTTACAACCGATAAAACCTCAGGAATAATATCCCCCGCTTTACGCACGGTTATGGTATCCCCAATGCAAATACCCTTTGAAGTAATAAAATCCTGATTATGAAGCGTTGCACGGCTTACGGTTGTACCTGCAAGCTGTATTGGATCAAAAATAGCAGTGGGGGTAAGCGCACCCGTTCTGCCAACACCGATTTCAATTTCCTTTAAAACGGTCTGCTTTTCTTCGGGCGGATATTTAAAGGCAACCGCCCATTTTGGAAACTTTGAGGTACTGCCCAACAACTCACGGTATGCTAAATTATCACTCTTCACAACCGCACCGTCGATATCATACGGGAGATTTCCTCTGCTTTCACCAATACGGGAAATTTCTTCAATAACACCCTCAATATTATCGCATTTCTTATATGTTGGCAAAGTATTGAAACCTAAGGATTTCAGAAAATCTAAAGTTTCAATATGGCTTTCAAATGTCTTTCCTGTAATTCTTTGAATATTAAAAACAAAAATATCAAGTTTTCGCTCGGCCGTGATTTTAGGATTTTTTTGCCTTAAGGACCCTGCCGCAGCATTTCTGGGGTTTTTAGCGGGTGTTTCACCCATAAGTTCTTGCCTTTCAACAAGATTTAAAAAACTTTCTCTTGGCATATAAACTTCACCGCGAACTTCCAATTCGCCCATAAATTTAATTGCTTTGGGGATACTTTCAATCTGCAAAAGATTTGCGGTTACATCTTCGCCTACTTCACCGTCACCACGCGTTGAGCCACGGAAAAACAAGCCATCACGGTATTCAAGCGATACAGAAAGTCCGTCAATCTTCGGTTCAACCGAAAAAGCGGTTTTGGTAGTATCGATTTTAGAAGCAAAATTTCTTAATTCGTCAAAATTAAAAACGTCTTGAAGACTTTCCATTTTTACGGTATGTGTAACAGGGCTAAACAACTTTGAAGCAGCGCCGCCCACCATTTGTGTTGGTGAATCTTCTACCTTAAACTGCGGAAACTCGTTTTCCAAATCTTCGAGTTCGCGCAGCATTGCATCATACTCAAAATCCTCGATTTCGGGGGAATCTTCAATATAATATTTACGGTTATGGTACTTTAAAGTTTCGGACAATTCTTTAATTTTCTGCTCAGCTTTTATAATATCCATATTATTCTCCTGTTAATCCTCCGTAATCGTTAATTAAACCTGCGGTGTTATCGCTTTCTTCTTCTATAACATTGGTAAATGCGTCAGGCACAGTGCCGACAATTACCGTTTGCGCAACCATTGCCGTAGTCGATACGCTTATATGTTTTTTATACCCTGTGACAAGAATACTTCCGTTAATCTTTATCTTAACATTTATACTGTGTAAAACCTGATTAATTCCCGCCGCGCGAAATTCATCTTCAAAATCGACGAATGCGGTGGTAGTAATCTGCATTTTAAAATTCAAATCAGGTCCTAAACCCGATGTATAAGTATTAGCCAAAAACGTACCGATAGGTATGCCTACAATATAGCGTTCCCTGTTTGCAATAATTTTTGAAATTTCATTGGAAATATTACTTTTTAGATAGTTAGTTTTATAAATATCGGTTTCAAGGCTTGTTACCGCGCCGTCAGCATTAGTGGTCAGTATTATAATGTCGTTATAATCAATGTTTTCAGCGTCTAAAATATTTACAATAGCCTCATTTGCAGAGTTTAGCATAACCGTTTCTGCAACACTTTCGGCATATCTGATTATAACGGGTTGCATCTTATAATAAATATACCCCAAACCCACAGAAATTGCAAGCAATAAACACAACCACCGCAAAAGAATAGCGTATTTATTGTTTTTTCTTCTTTTATACATAATCTCCCCCGCTTTCCATAATATATTTTACGGAAAAGAGGAATTTTTGTTAAAATATGCGCATATATAAAAAACCCCTTGCCATACGACAAGGGGCTGGTGCGGGTGACAGGACTTGAACCTGCACGCTAATGCGCTAGCTCCTAAGGCTAGTGCGTCTGCCAATTCCGCCACACCCGCATATTTAATTACTAAAACATTTTACTTTAAAATCTATTAATTGTCAAGTATTTAAAGATAAAAACCTGCCGAAAAAATCGGCAGGTTCACATTTAGTTAGATTTATGCTAAATTTTCAATTGTTTCCATTAAATAATCGCCGAATTGTGAACAGGTTGCACTGTTTTCACTGTCATCTACGACAACCTTTTTCTCAACTTCGGTGCAGATATTAAGTGCCTCGTTCAGCTTATTAGCCTTATCTATAAATCCAATATGGCGAAGCATCATTTCGGTGGCTTTAAACATACTTGTTGGGTTTGCGTAATCTCCCCTACCTGCTTCAATCAAGCGTGGTGCAGAGCCATGAATCGGTTCGAACATAGCGTATTTATCGCCGATATTTGCACTGCCTGCCGTTCCGACACCGCCTTGGATTTGCGCGGCTTCGTCAGTAATGATATCACCGTAAAGATTAGGCATTACAAACACCTGAAAATCCGAACGGATATTTTCATTAATAAGGTTTGCGGTCATAATATCCACATACCAGTCTTCCGCAGTGATTTCGGGATAATCTTTAGCGATTTGGTGGGCAATTTCGGAGAATTTACCGTCGGTCTTTTTCATAATGTTTGCCTTAGTAACTATTGCAACATTGGTTTTGCCGTTTTTCTTTGCAAATTCAAAAGCGGCGCGGCAAATACGCTTTGTGCCGGCATTTGTTGTTACCTTAAAATCGAAAGCCAAAGTTTCGGGGATATCAATACCGCGGCTTCCCAAAACATATTCACCTTCAGTATTTTCGCGGTAGAATGTCCAATCAATGCCAAGTTCGGGGATTGATACGGGGCGCACATTAGCATAAAGGTCAAGTTCACGGCGCATTGCAACATTAGCGCTTTCAAGAGAGCCGCCTTTTAAAGTGGTAGTCGGTCCTTTTAAAATAACGTTACAAGCCTTGATTTCCGCCAAAACATCATCGGGAATGGCTTTATTTTTTGCCATACGGTTTTCAATAGTAAGACCTTCTATAAAGCGAAGTTCAACCTTACCGCTTGCAATTTCGTCCTTTAAAATAAACTGCAAAAGACGGATACTTTCTTTAGAGATAATCGGTCCGATACCGTCACCACCGCAAATACCGATAATTATTTTTTTGAGTTTGGAATAATCAGTAGCACCGTTATCGTTTTCCATTCTTTGCTGACGGGCAATTTGTTCGGTTAAAAGAGTGCGAAACTGTTCAACCGCGCTATTTATATACTGTTCCATTTTATTTACCTTCCTTTGTGTATGCGAGCAGTCCGCCTGCTTTTAAGATAGCCTTTTGTCTTTCGGTAAATGAGCAAGTAAGTGTAAATGTTTCGCCTGTAGTTTGGTTTTTAAGCAAAATTTCACCTTTGTCCATACCACTGAAAATATCGGTCATAACAAGTTTGTCCGACTGGTTAAGTTTATCGTAATCATCAGCATTTTTAAAGGTTAAAGGCATAATACCTGCATTTATAAGATTAGCAACGTGGATACGGGCAAAGCTTTTTGTAATAACGGCGCGAACACCCAAATACATAGGCACAAGCGCTGCATGTTCACGTGATGAACCCTGACCGTAGTTACTGCCGCCTACAATTATTGACTGACCGAGCGCCTTTGCGCGTTCAGGGAATGTTGTATCGCAAACGCCGAAACAGAACTGTGACAAATGCGGAATATTTGAACGGTAAGGAAGAATTTTAGCACCCGCAGGCATAATATGGTCTGTGGTAATATTGTCCCCCACTTTTAATACAAGCTCTGCCGAAAGGGTGTCTTCTTGCGGAACACTTTCAGGGAAAGGTTTAATATTAGGACCGCGTAAAACTTCAAGGTTTACTGCTTCGTTAGGTAAAGCAGGCTCAATAACTGCGCTATCGTCAATCTTAAAACTTTCCGGCATCTTAATTTCGGGCATATCGCCTAATAATCTTGGGTCAGTAATTTCGCCTGTTAAAGCCGCCGCAACAGCCGTTTCGGGCGAAACAAGGTAAACACTTGCATCTGCGGTACCGCTTCTGCCTATAAAGTTACGGTTAAAGGTACGAAGTGAAACACCTGCTGAATTAGGTGAAAAGCCCATACCGATACAAGGACCGCAAGCACATTCGAGTACACGCGCACCGCTTGCCAAAATATCACTTAAAGCGCCGCAGTCTGCAAGCATTGTAAGAACCTGCTTAGAACCTGGTGAAATTGAAAGGCTAACCGACGGGTCAATAGTTTTGCCCTTTAAAAGAGCCGCAACCTTTAACATATCAAAAAGTGAAGAGTTGGTACAAGAACCAACGCAAACCTGATCAACCTTTGTTCCTTTAAGAGACTCAACAGTAACGATATTATCAGGACTGTGAGGACAGGCAATTAAAGGCTTCAATTCATCTAAATTAATATCAATTATACGGTCATATTCTGCGTCATTATCCGAAGAAAGTTCTATGTAATCTTCCCCTCTGCCCTGCGCAATCAAGAATTCTTTAGTAATTTCATCAGACGGGAAAATTGAGGTTGTAGCGCCAAGCTCAGTACCCATATTGGTAATAGTAGCGCGTTCGGGAACGGACAAGTATTTTACACCCTCGCCTCCCCATTCAATAATAGCGCCAACACCACCTTTTACGGACAAAATACGCAAAATTTCAAGGCTGATATCTTTAGCGGTAACAAACGGGTTTAATTTGCCGATAAGGTTTACTTTATACATTTTAGGCATTGTAATATAATAAGCGCCGCCGCCCATTGCAACCGCAACATCAAGACCGCCTGCACCCATTGCAAGCATACCGATACCGCCGCCTGTTGGGGTGTGCGAGTCAGAACCGATTAAGGTTTTACCGGGTTTGCCGAAACGTTCAAGATGAACTTGGTGGCAGATACCGTTACCGGGACGTGAAAAATAGATACCGTGTTTTTTACAAACAGACTGAATATATCTGTGGTCGTCGGCATTTTCAAAACCCGACTGCAAGGTATTATGGTCAATATAAGCCACACTACGTTCGGTTTTAACACGGTCAAGTCCCATTGTTTCAAATTCGAGATATGCCATTGTACCTGTTGCGTCCTGTGTTAAGGTTTGGTCAATCTTAAGCGCAACTTCACTTCCTACGGTCATATCGCCGCTTATCATATGTGCTTTAATAATTTTTTGTGCAATAGTTAAACCCATTTTTTATTAGTCCTTTCCAATTATATGGTTATAAGCATTTTTAACGTGTTGTGATGCGTAGTGCTCTGCTAACTTTGCATCCCTTGCTACAATCGCATCAAATATTTTTCTATGCTCTGCAACCGATTCTTTTGCTCTTGACTTTGACTGTATAGATGCTTTACGGTATTTTTGTACCTTTTTATGAAGTGACAAAAGAATGTTATAGAAAACCACGCTGCCAGAAAGACTGTAAAGAGTTTCGTGAAAACGGTTATCCATAATCTTAATTTGTTCAGCATCGTGCTTTTGAAGATAAAACTCTTGAAGTTCCAGCACAGATTTTAACTTTTCAATTTCTTCATCATTAAAGTTATTCGCCGCAAAGGAAGCCGCAAGGCCTTCAAGTTGTTCACGAACTATGAAAATATCGTCCAAATCCTTTCCGGTAATACCAACTACTAAAGAACCTTTTGCAGTTTCTTTTATTAAATTTTCCTGTTCAAGACGGCGTAAAGCCTCCCTTATAGGTGTTCGGCTTACACCAAGTATTTCACAAAGTTTACTTTCTGTTAAGATATCTCCGCGGGCATATTTGCCGCTTAAAATATCGGTTTCCAAAACATCGTATACTTGGTCTGCCAAGGAAACGTTTTTATGGTCAATCATACATTTACTCCTTACAATCTACGGAATTTCCCACCCGATAATTCTTCAATTTTTGTTTCAAGTTCGGTATTGGATAACGTGGTTTGTCTTCCGTCTTCGTATTCCAAATCTATCCATTCTTTAAGTTTTATTACCAACGGATCTTTTTTATCAACCATTTCATTAGCAGATAAATTATAGTTATTGTTAATCCAATAAGCAATACCTGCAAGGCCGCTGGCTTTACCAACAAGCACCGATGCGGGGCGGTTTAATATTTTCTTTGTATTGAAAATATTGTAAATTTCTTCGTCTTTCAAAAGACCGTCAGCGTGGATACCTGCCCTTGTAACATTAAAGTTTTTACCTACAAACGGAGTCATCGGCGGTATATTATAACCAACTTCTTTTCTAAAGAAATCCGCAATTTCACTGATAACAGTTGGGTCCATACCGTCAAACGAGCCGCGAAGTGAAGCATATTCCATAACCATTGCTTCAAGCGGAACATTACCCGTACGCTCGCCTATACCCAAAAGTGAGCAGTTAACAGCAGAAGCACCGTAAAGCCAAGCGGTAGAAGCATTTGCAACCGCCTTATAAAAGTCGTTATGGCCGTGCCATTCGAGTAATTCGCTCGGAACATCAGAATAGTGCTGCAAGCCGTAAATAATACCCGGTACGCTACGCGGAATTACAACTTCGGGGTACGGTACACCGTAACCCATTGTATCACAAGCGCGGATACGAACGGGAATTTTAGCATCGCGTGACATTTTCATAAGTTCGTTTACAAAGGGTACTACAAAGCCGTAAAAATCGGCTCTTGTAATATCTTCAAGGTGGCAACGCGGCATAACACCCGCTTCAAAAGCCTCGGCAACGGTGGAAAGATATGTATCCATTGCCTGTTTTCTTGACATTTTAAGCTTTTTAAAAATATGGTAGTCACTGCAAGACACAAGAATACCAGTTTCACGGATTCCTAAATCTTTTACAAGTTTAAAGTCCTCTTTTGTTGCTCTAATCCAGGTAGTAATTTCAGGGAACTTAAGACCAAGCGACTGACATTCCTCAATTGCCTTTCTGTCCTTTTGGCTATATACAAAAAATTCAGTCTGACGGATAATACCGTAAGGTCCGCCAAGCTTTGAAAGAAGCTTATAAATATTAACTATCTGTTCCACGCTATACGGCTCAACCGACTGTTGACCGTCACGAAGAGAGGTATCTGTAATCCATATTTCCTCAGGCAT
>JAZSDM010000053.1:0-21807 GCA_045531145.1 Acutalibacteraceae bacterium
TGCCGATTTTATGATAAAATAATTTGTGATTAATTTTTCTTTCGGAGGAAATTAAATGCCGTATAAAAACATAAGTACCGAAAGGGTATTTTATTTTTTTGATGAAATTTGCAAAATACCGCACGGTTCGGGCAATATGAACGCTATTGCCGAATACTGCGTAAACTTTGCAAAAAATCACAACCTTAAATATATTCGCGATAATGCTAATAATGTTATTATTTACAAGCCGTCTGCAAACTACCCTGTGGACACTGTTATTCTGCAAGGTCATCTTGATATGGTATGCCAAAAGGACAACGAAATTGATATAGACTTTTTAAAACAGGGTGTTGCTACCTACCGTGACGGTGACTTTTTAAAAGCAAAAAACACTACCTTGGGTGCAGACAACGGTATCGCCGTTGCTATGATATTGGCGCTTCTTGAAAGTGATAATTTGTGTCTACCGTCAATTGAAGCGGTATTAACTACCGATGAAGAAATCGGTATGATTGGTGCAAAGGAGCTTGACACTTCCCTTTTAAAAGGCAAACGAATGATTAACATTGATTCGGAAGATGACGGCGTTTTAACCGTTTCGTGCGCGGGCGGAAGTGATTTTTCTGTTTTTCTGCCGATAACCCGCACCGATAAAAGTGCTACCCAAATCAGCGTAACCCTTAAAGGTCTTAAAGGCGGTCATTCGGGTGTGGAGATTGACAAAAAACGCGTCAACGCAAACACCCTTGCAGGCAGATTTTTAAATTATATGAAAAACCGCTGTGATTTTGATATAATAAGCATCAACGGCGGCGATAAATCAAACGCAATTCCAAACAACTGCCAAATTACGCTGTGCAGTACCGATGCTCAAAAGTTTGAAACCTTTGCTAATGATTATCTTAATGTAATAAAAAGTGAAATTTCCGCGCGCGAGCCTTATTTTACTTACAGTGTTTCGGTAGAAAACGACGGTGTTTTCAGCGTATTAAACAAAGACGATATTATAAGCATTTTAGTTGGCGCGCCCAACGGTATAATTGAAATGAGCGCCGAAATCGAAAACTTGGTTGAAACATCCCTAAACCTTGGTATTCTTGCCACAAAGGAAAATGAAATTTCTTTGCAGTTTGCTTTAAGAAGCAATAAACAGTCCGCTTTGGACTTTTTAGAAGAAAAACTGCAATCCTTTTTCCACCTGTATCCTTGCAAAACACAAATCGGCGGCAAATATCCCACTTGGGAATTCAAGGAAAATTCCGATTTACAAAAACTTTACTGTGAGACTTATTTTGAAAAAACAGGCAAGCAACCAAAGGTAGAGGCTATTCACGCAGGACTTGAATGTGCAGTATTTTCTTATGCTATAAAAGGACTCGACTGTATTGCAATAGGGCCTACCATTCTTGGTGCTCACACAACAGAGGAAAGGCTCAGCGTTTCTTCCAGCGAAAAGATTTTCGGTATTTTAATTGGTGTTCTTAAAAAACTTGCTTGATATTTTTGATTTTTATGTGAAATCATAATATAAAAAAAAGAAAGATTGGAGAAATTATGGAAAACAAAAACGATTTTAAACCGTATATTCCGGCTGATAAAGTTACGCCCGAAATTACAGTAACCTCTATTGTAATGGGTATAATTTTGGCTGTTGTATTCGGTGCTGCGAACGCTTATTTAGGCCTTCGCGTAGGTATGACCGTTTCGGCTTCAATTCCCGCGGCGGTTATTTCAATGGGGGTTATCCGAATACTCCTTCGCAGAAATTCTATTCTCGAAAACAATATTGTGCAAACAATAGGTTCTGCAGGCGAATCCCTCGCAGCAGGCGCTATTTTCACATTGCCCGCACTCTTTATCTGGGCGGCAGAAGGCAAAACCGAGGCTCCTGACATTGTGGAAATCACACTTATTGCCTTAATCGGCGGTCTTTTGGGCGTACTGTTTATGGTACCGCTTCGAAACGCGCTTATTGTTAAGGAACACGGTGTTCTTCCCTACCCCGAAGGAACTGCTTGTTCGGAAGTGCTTTTAGCGGGTGAAAAAGGCGGTTCAAACGCTTCTACCGTGTTTGCAGGTATGGGCTTTGCGGCACTTTTCAAGTTCATTATTGACGGACTTAAGTTGGTTTCGGGCGAAGTTTCACTTCGTGTTAAAGGCTATGCAGGTGAGATTGGCACACAAATCTATCCCGCTGTTATGAGCGTTGGTTACATTTGCGGACCGAAAATTTCTTCCTATATGTTCTCGGGCGGTGTGCTTAGCTGGTTGGTACTTATTCCCCTTATCGTGCTTTTCGGCGGCGATATGATTTTAGCCCCCGGTACTGCGCCTATTAGTGAAGTTTTCGCAGAAGGCGGCGCTAGCGCTATCTGGGGAACATATATCCGTTACATCGGCGCAGGTGCTTTAACTGCAGGCGGTATTATAAGCCTTATTAAATCACTTCCGCTTATAATTAAAACCTTTGGCGGCGCTATGAAGAGCCTTGGTAAATCGGGTGATGTTACAAAAGAACGCACTTCGAGAGACCTTAATATGTTGTTTATCATAATCGCTATTGTTGTTTTAACCTTACTTATCTGGTTAATTCCTGCAATTCCTGTTTCCCTTTTAGGCGCTGTTATAATTGTTGTATTCGGTTTCTTCTTTGCAACCGTTTCGTCAAGAATGGTTGGCCTTGTAGGAAGCAGTAACAACCCTGTTTCAGGTATGGCTATTGCAACCTTGCTTGTAGCAACACTTATTCTTAAGGTTACAGGTATGGACGGTATTGCCGGTATGTGCAGTGCTATTGCAATCGGCTCGGTTATCTGCATTGTTTCTGCCATTGCGGGCGACACTTCGCAAGACCTTAAAACAGGTTATTTGCTTGGCGCTACACCTAAAAAACAGCAAATCGGTGAGATGATCGGTATTGTCGCTTCTGCTTTGGCTATCGGCGGCACACTCTATCTTCTTAACGAGGCTTGGGGCTTTGGTTCGGACGAACTTGCCGCTCCCCAAGCAACCCTTATGAAACTTATTGTTGAGGGTGTTATGGGCGGTAATCTTCCTTGGACACTTGTATTTATCGGTGTGTTTATTGCGGTAGTAGTTGAACTCATCGGTATTCCGGTACTTCCCTTTGCAATCGGTGTTTATCTTCCTGTTCAACTTAATGCCTGCATTATGGTAGGCGGTCTTGTAAGACTTGTTGTTGAAAAGATTACCGATAAAAAGGAGGACAAGGAAAATAAAGAAAAGACAGTTAATAACGGTATCCTATTCTGCTCAGGTATGATTGCAGGCGAAGGTATCGTAGGTATACTTTTAGCCTTACTTGCAGTATTTGGTATTGATAAGGCTTTAAACCTTTCGGAAAAATTAGGTATTTCTTCCATTGTTTCAAACATCGGCGGTATTGTATTATTTGCAGTAATTATCTTTACACTCGTTATGTTTACCTTTGGTAAAAAGAAAAACAAAGCAAATGAAGAATAACCGAAATTTTCTTGAAAAAAAGCCCCAAAAAAATCCCGAAATCAAATGGTCTTGCGACGGAGACAATATAACCTTGGAAATTGAAAATAAAGGTTTGTTTAACCGTATGGCTCAAAAACTTTTAAAAAAGCCTAAAATCAGTTACATCCACCTTGACGAAATGGGCAGTTTTATCTGGCCCTTAATCAACGGTGAGACCGATATTATCACTTTAGGCGAAAAGGTTAAAGACCACTTCGGCGACAAGGCAGAGCCTTTATACGAACGCCTTTCAAAGTATATAAAAATACTTGAAAGTTACAGCTTCATAAAATTATAATAAAACGAGCTTAAGCAATTTGCTTAAGCTCGTTTTAATTCTTTATTAATAGTGCGACAGTTTCTACATGGCTTGTTCTTGGAAATAAGTCAGCAGGGGTATATTCTATTAGTTTATAATCCAATTCACCAAATATTTTAATGTCTCTTGCCAATGTTGCAGGGTCGCACGAAACATATACCACACTTTCAGGCGCAAAATCATTTGCAATAATTTCTATTACCTCTTTTGCGCAACCCTTTCTTGGTGGGTCTACAACTACAGTGTCGGCTTTTATTCCCTCTTTTGCCAACTGCTCGGCAGCGGACGAAGCATCCGCACAAATAAATCTTGCATTTTCTACACCGTTATTCTTGGCATTAAATTTAGCGTCTTCAATAGCTTCGGGTATTATCTCAACACCAATTATGCTTTTTGCATATTTTGCCATTGAAAGACCGATTGTACCCGCACCACAGTATAAATCTATAATATTTTTACCTTTTGGTTTTGCATATTCACAAGCCTTTTTATAAAGTTTTTCCGCCATAGCGTGATTTACCTGATAAAAAGACAATGCCGAAAGTCTTACCTTAACACCGCATAAAATATCGGTAATATAATCGCTTCCGAAAAGGGTTTTATTTGTCTTACCCAAAATCACATTTGTATTTTCTTTATTAATATTTATCTGCACACTTTTAAGGTCGTTGCCGCAAACCGCTTTAAGTTTCTCTATTATTTCATCAACAAAGGGTAAATTGTTTCCGTTAATCACGAAAACAACCATAATTTCGTTGGTAACTTCTGCTTTACGGATATAAATATGACGCAGAAGACCTCTATGGTTTTGCTCGTCATAAATACTTATATTGTTTTCTCTTACCCATTCGCTTACAACCGAAGTTATTTGCGAAAAAATTTCAGGTTGTAATAAGCAATCTTCACATTCAATTATTCTATGTGAATGGAAAGCATAAAAGCCAACCCCACCGTTTTGAGAAACGGGATACTGCGCTTTATTACGGTAACGGTCGGGATTTTGCGTCATAATAGGTTGCGGCTTTAAATCCACTCCGCCAATACGCTTTATTGCTTCGTAAACCTTGTTTGACTTAAGTCGGCTTTCAGCAGCGTAACTTATATGGCGAAAAACACAACCGCCGCATTTTGAAAAATGCGGGCAGTCATTTTGTATTCTATCGGCTGACGGGGTGATAAGCTCTATCAGTTTCCCGTAAGCATATGTTTTTTTAACCTTCAATATCTTAACTTTGGCTTTATCGCCCACGCAAGTTAAGGGTACAAAAACCGCCATACCCTCGTATTTTCCTACGCCACTGCCTTCAGCCGTGATATCAGTTATTTCTAAAATTATTTCACTATTTTTCTGCATATTAGACTTTCTTCTTAAATATTACCGATATTGCGGCGATGTAACCCGCAATAATCAATCCTACAGGCGCAAAAATCATCCACCATTTAAGTGTTAATTTAAAATTACCGCCTATTTGGTTTTGAGTTGCCGCTGTTTCTTCACTAAGCAATGGGATTTTTTCGGTCTTTTCATTGCCACAACGGGTGCAGATATATTTTATCTCTCCCTCTTTTTTAGTAGTGGCATTTTTAGTTATCTTTCCCTCGTCCCAGTCGTGATCCAGTTTATTTATGACTGAGTTCTCTTTATTTCCGCATTCACACTCACGCACCTTGCTGCCTTCCAGTTCACAGGTTGCTTCCTTTTCAATTTTCCAAGCACCGTATTTGTGAGTGTGTTTAGGTTTTACCGTAACATTAAAATAGGTAGTTGCATCCTGATACTTAACCTCAATTTGCTGTTCGCCTTCGGCACTGAAAACAGTACTTGCAATGGTTAAATCTTTACCGTCGCGCGAAATAATAATGCCCGAATTACTGATTATATTAACCTTAAGACCTGTTAAATCTAAAGTTTCGCCTATTTCATAAACCGTCTTTTTAGGCAATTCGGTAACCTGCAGTGCAATTTGCACAACTTCAGAAGACGGTTGTTCTGAATCGGTATTACCGCTTGATGTGGGAACACTCGGAGCAGATTCACTCGAAGTAGGCTCACTTGAAGCGGACTCGTTTGAAGATGATTCACTGGGTGCAGACTCGCTCGGAGCAGACTCACTCGGTGCACTCTCGCTCGGTGTTGACGGGGTTTCCTCCAAAGGATTTTCAGCCAAAACGGTTATATTAAAAACCGCGATCATTATTAAACTTAAAAGTAACATTAATATTTTTTTCAATCTAACCACCTCTGATTAAAATCAAGTATACCACATATTGCAAAAAAATAAAAGCCTTAAAAAAGGCTTTTATTTTTTAGTTTGTACCCAAATCCTTTGCGTTAGCAATTCCAACACCGTTTTTTGCCAAAATTTCTTGAGCTTCGTTTATATCGGATAACTGAAGAATCATATAAGCCAAACCGTCTATATGACCGAAAATGGAATACATATAATTTACATCAATATTTTCTTTTGCCAATATTTCAAGCATATCGTTAAGTCCGCCCGGTTTATCGGGTACTGCAACCGCAATTACAGGGGTTTTGGTACAGATAAGACCTGCTTCCTTTAAAACCTTTTCTGCTAAATCGGTATCTGCCGCAATTACACGAAGCAAACCGTAATCGGCAGTTTCGGCTATATTTATTGCACGCAAATCCACGTGATTTTGTGATAAAATCTTAGTAACCTCTAAAAGTTTTCCTGCTCTGTTTTCTAAGAAAACCGTTATTTGATTAATAGCCATTCTGTACCCTCCTTAAATCTTACGCTTGTCAATAACGCGGACTGCCTTGCCTTCACTACGGGCAATTGTTTTGGGGTCTACAAGGCGCACCTTTGCATAAATACCAAGCATTGCTTTAAGCGCCGCTACAAGATTTTTCTCCATTTCGGTAATTTTACCTAATGAATCCGAGAAGATTTCAGGTGTCATTTCTACCAAAACTTCAATAGTATCGCTATGGTTCACGCGGTCAACAACAATCTGATAATTTGCGTGATATCCGTTTTCAAGCAATACCGCCTCGATTTGTGACGGGAATACATTTACACCCTTAACTATAAGCATATCATCGCTTCTGCCCATAGGCTTATGCATTTTAACAAGTGTTCTTCCGCAAGAACATTTTTCACGCGATAAAACCGTAATATCTTTTGTGCGGTAACGAAGAAGCGGAAACGCCTCTTTAGTGATTGAAGTGAATACCAATTCACCCTGACTTCCCTCAGGCAAAACCTCTAAGGTATCGGGGTCAATAATTTCAGCAATAAAGTGGTCTTCGTTAATGTGCATACCCGTTTGCTCAGAACATTCAAAAGCAACACCCGGACCGCTTGTTTCGGTAAGACCGTAAATATCAAAAGCTTTAATACCAAGTTGCTGCTCGATATCACGGCGCATTTCTTCGCTCCAAGCCTCTGCACCGAAAATACCTGCTTTTAATTTAATCTGGTCACGAAGTCCTCTTTCGTGAATACTTTCTGCAAGATATTCCGCATAAGAGGGAGTACAACAAAGGATTGTAGCGCCAAGGTCTGTCATAAACTGCAACTGCCTGTCAGTATTACCCGAAGACATAGGAAGTGTTAAACAACCAGCCTTATGGCTACCGCCGTGAAGACCCGAACCGCCTGTGAACAAACCGTAACCGTATGCCACCTGACAAACATCTTCTTTTGTTCCGCCTGCGGCTACGATTGCACGCGCGCAACAGTCTTCCCATAAATCTACGTCGTTTTGAGTATAAAAAGCAACAACACGCTTACCTGTTGTACCCGATGTAGAGTGAATTCTTACACAGTCACTAAGCGGTTTTGCCAAAAGTCCGTAAGGATACGCGTCGCGCAAATCATCTTTTGTCAAAAACGGAAGCTTATGTAAATCGTCTATACCCTTAATATCGTCAGGCGTTACACCCTTTTCTTCCATTTTTTTGCGGTAATACGGAACATTGTTCCAAACATGCTTAACCTGTTTTACAAGACGTTCATTCTGCAACGCCTTCATCTCTTCGCGCGAAGCACATTCCATATCCTTTTGATAATAATTTGCCATTTTTTACACCTCGTGTTCTCTACCGAGCAAGAATGCTTTTTTGTTTAATTCCAAAAATTTTTGGGGAACACTTTGTTCTATTGCTTCCATCCATTCTTCTACCGTAAAATCGAAAAGTTTTGAAAGTCTGCCCAAAAGAACGATATTAACAGCTTTAGAATTTCCCGCTTTTTCTGCTAAAGAAAGGGCGTCTATTGCATCTAAATTAATACCTAAATCCTTGATTTTATTTTCAAGTTCTTTGGGATATTCCTGGGCACCCGTAATTACAGGCATTGGATTGACCTGTTGGGTGTTGGTAATAATTACCCCGCCTTTTTTAAGGTATTCGGTCCAGCGTGCCGCTTCGAGCATTTCAAAAGAAACTATAACGTCTGCTTCACCCTTATCAATAACGGGAGAATATACCTTATCGCCATAGCGAACATAAGTTACAACACTGCCTCCGCGTTGACTCATACCGTGAACTTCGCTTACTTTAATGTCATAATTCTTGCTGAGCAAAAGTCTTCCTAAAAGTTTGCTTGCAAGAAGTGTCCCCTGTCCGCCTACGCCGACAATCATAATATTTTTAGTTTGCATTATTTACCCTCCTTTACAGTTTCAAAAACATCGAACTTACACATTTGCGCACATACGCCACAACCTGTGCAGAGAGTATTATCTATTTTAACCTTGCCGTTTTCCATACTAACAGCAGGGCAACCGATTTGCATACACATTTTACAACCTACACATTTATCGGTATTTGTCTTTATAGGTCCTGCGTGTTTTACATATTTAAGTAATGCGCAAGGTCTGCGTGAAATAATAACCGAAGGTTCAGCTTTTGCTAATTCTTCTTTTATTACGGTATCACATTCTTTAAGGTCATAAGGGTCAACCACACGCACACTATTAATGCCTACGCTACGGCACAACGCCTCTAAATCAATTTTAGAACAAGGGTCACCTTTAAGATTATAACCTGTAGTGGGGTTTTGCTGGTGTCCTGTCATACCTGTAATAGAGTTATCAAGAATGATAACGGTGGAATTTGAACCGTTATAAGCAATATTTATAAGCCCTGTAACACCTGAGTGCATAAAGGTAGAGTCGCCTATAACCGCAACTGTCTTACCGTCGCTTAAACCCTCATTGGCTTTATTGAAACCGTGGATACTTGAAACCGAAGCACCCATACAAATTGTAGTATCAATAGCGTTAAGGGGGGCTACTGCGCCTAAAGTATAGCAACCGATATCACCCATAACGGTAAGTTTGTTTTTCTTCAAAGTGTAGAACAAACCTCTGTGCGGACAACCTGCACACATAACAGGCGGGCGCATAGGAATATTTTCTTCCAAAGCATCACCCAAAGGAATATCAAAACCTAATTTTTCGGCAACAATATTCTGGCTGAATTCACCTAAAAGACCAAACATTTCTTTACCGCAAACATCAACACCAATGTTTTTACAATGGCTTTCGATAATACCGTCCAATTCTTCAACAACAATAACCTTTGAAACGGTATTTGCGAAATTCTTAATTTTGTTTACAGGAAGCGGGTTAATCATACCAAATTTTAAAACAGGGTATTTGTCACCGCAAACTTCCTTAACATACTGATAACTTGTTGATGAAGTGATAATACCAACCGAATTATCGCTACCGTCTTCAATACGGTTAATGGGCGAAGTTTCGGCATATTCTATTAAATCAAGTGTACGCTGTTCTACAATAGGATGTCTTTTCTTTGCGTTGCCAGGCATCATTATGTATTTTGCGCCGTCTTTTTGGTACTGCTTTTGTTCGGGCAAAACCCTATCGCTTTCTTCAACCACACTTTGAGAATGTGCAACACGTGTACACATTTTGATAAAGATAGGTGTATCAAACTTTTCGGAAATTTCGTATGCTTCCTTAACAAATTCGATAGATTCCGCCGAATCGGCAGGCTCTAACATAGGGATTTTAGCCGCAATTGCATAATGGCGTGAATCCTGTTCATTTTGAGAAGAATGCATACCGGGGTCATCCGCAACGCCGATAATAAGACCTGCGTTAACACCTGTGTAAGAGGCGGTGAAAAGCGGGTCTGCCGCAACGTTTACACCAACGTGTTTCATACCGCAGAAACTTCTTTTACCTGCTACACACGCACCAAAAGCCGACTCAAGCGCAACCTTTTCATTAGGCGCCCATTCAGCATAAATTTCCTCGTATTTTGCAGCATACTCAGTAATTTCGGTACTGGGAGTGCCGGGATAACTTGAAACAAACGAACATCCTGCCTCGTAAAGTCCACGGGCAATTGCTTCGTTTCCAAGCATTAGTTTTTTCATTAGTTTTACACCTCTATAAAATAGATAAAATATATGATTAATTATTATATGACAAAACTCTACTAAAATCAACTAAAAAGATAGATTTTATAGCAGGATTTGTTACGGACGCTTAATGCTCAAATTAAGCGCCAAAGCCATAACAGCAAGAGTTAAAAGTAAAATAAATGGTGCGGTATAACTGCCGTAAATGTCTAATAATTTACTACAAGCAGTTGCCATAAATGATGCGCAAATAAGGTTGCAGTTCATTATACTAAAATTCGAGGCAAAGTGCTTTTGTCCGTAAAAGGAAGAAACAAACGAAGTAACCATTGTAGGACAAGAACCGTAGGACAATCCCGTCAGACAAAGACCTATAATACATATAGGCAAAGAACCCATTACTACCGACAGTAGAGTTGTGCCTGCCGCTACTATGGTTAAAATTGTAGCAATAAGCATAGTCTTCCGTCTGCCAAAATAATCAAACATTGCGCCTGTAAGAATTCTACCCAAGCCATTGCATACAGCCAACACACCCACAAGGGTTGTTGCCAACGCCACCTTTGCGCCAACCGAAAGAGCTAAATCACGGGCAAAACTGATAACCGAATTGCCTACCGCCGTTGCAAAGGCAATCAAAGCAAATGCGCGCCAAAAAGAAAAGCGTTTCAACATATCCTTTGTGGTATAATCTTTTTGTTCAAAATCTTCCGAGTGACTGGCCGCCTTTTTCTTTGGTGTAGGTAAAACCACATCTGCTTCTGGCCTTTTTAAAAACAAACTCACTATTCCCAAAACAGTAAAAAGTGCAATACCTAAAAAGATATATGTGCCTTTTCGTTCAAGACTGCTTTTGAAAAGGACATCTGCAAGATTGCCAAGAATAAGTGAGCTTGCGCCAAATCCCATCATAAGACAACCTGTACAAAAACCTTTTTTATCGGGAAACCACGCGCTAACGGTAGAAATTATTACATTGTAAGCAATACCTATACCAAGCCCTGCCATAACCGCGTAGGTAAGGTAGAGCATTACTACGTTGTTACCATCTAAAAATCCTGTAAACATCATACCGCTTCCTGCCAAAACAGCCGAAAGGAAACTTGCTGATTTCACACCAATTTTACGGGATAAAAAGCTTCCCAAAAGACCGCCTACGCAAAAGCAACACATAGTAAGCGTAAAATTAAGAGAAAGTTGTTCCGCTTTCCAACCAAAATCACTGGCAAAGGGAACCTTAAGAATTGACCAAGCATAAATAATTCCGGCAAATAACATTGCTAATACCGATACAACTAAAACAAGCCAACGGTATGAAGTTTTAATGTTGTTATTCATATTAGGACTCCTTAACTTTTAAGCGTTTATCTGTGCCTCTACAAGACTGCCTTTGCAATACTTTTCCCTTAAAACAGGTTTTTCGATTTTACCTGTTGGGTTTCTGGGCACTTTATCAAAAATAATTTTACGGGGTCTTCTGTAACGTGGAAGTTCCTTACAGAATTCGTTGATTTCGTCCTCGGTGCAATCTACATCTTCTTTAATATCAATAATTGCAACCGCAATTTCACCAAGGCGCGCATCAGGAATACCTATAACCGCAACATCCTTAATTTTCGGGAATTTACGAAGTTCATCTTCAATCTGAACGGGATAAAGATTTTCACCGCCCGAAATTACAACGTCTTTTTTACGGTCAACAAGGTAGATAAAGCCGTCTTCATCGGTTTTAGCCATATCACCTGTGTAAAGCCAACCGTCTTTAAGAATTTCGTCGGTAGCTTCTTTGTTTTTATAATAGCAATCCATAACACCTGGACCCGAAACTGCTAATTCGCCAACATTACCCGATGCTACATCGTTACCGTTTTCGTCAACAATACGAACTTCCCAAAGGTAGCCTGCTTTACCTATTGCGCCTACTTTATGTACATTTTCAACACCTAAGTGAACGCAACCCGGTCCTATTGATTCGCTAAGACCGTAGTTAGTGTCATACTGGTGGTTGGGGAAAACTTTAAGCCAACGGCGAATAAGGCTTGGCGGTACGGGTTGCGCGCCAATGTGCATTAAACGCCACTGTGCCAACAAATAGTCCTCGGTTTTGATTTTGCCCGACTCAATAGCATCAAGCAAATCCTGTGCCCACGGTACTAAAAGCCAAACTATTGTGCATTTTTCTTCAGTAATAGTACGCAAAATCCATTCAGGCTTGACACCTCGCAGTAATACCGCCTTACTGCCCGACAAAAGACTGCCAAACCAGTGCATCTTAGCGCCTGTATGATACAAAGGCGGTATGCAAAGGAAAACATCGTCCCTCGTTTGAGAGTGGTGGTTTTGTTCGGTCTGACAAGAAGCCACTAAAGCCCTGTGCCTGTGTAAAATTGCTTTTGGGAAACCTGTTGTACCCGAAGAAAAGTAAATTGCGGCGTAATCGTCCTCATCCATTTCAACAGGCGGATTTAAACTTGAGCAAAAGCTCATAAGTTTTCCGCAATCTTCTGCATAAGACGGTTTATTTTTGCCCACAAAAAACATCTGCTTCACTTGCGGTAAATCGTTATAAACCGTATCCATTCTTCCAATAAATTCAGGGCCGAAAACCAACACTTCACAATCCGCCAAGTCAAGACAGTATTTAATTTCCTCACCTGAGTAACGGAAATTAAGCGGTACAGCAATACAACCTGCTTTTAAAATACCAAAATATATCGGTAACCATTCAAGCGAATTCATTAAAAGAATAGCCACCTTGGTTCCATTTTCAATACCTCTGCTCAAAAGCAAGTTGGCAAACTTGTTTGCCTTTATGTCAAATTCGTGCCAGGTCATTTCGCGTCTGTAAGGCGCATCAATAGCGCTTTCTATAAGACTTGCTTCACGCCAGGTCACAGCGCTGTCACGCTCTTCCGAAGGGTTAACTTCCACCAAAGCCACTTCGTCCCTGTAGAGTTTAGCGTTCCGTTCCAAAAACTGTGTTATAACCATATTTTCCTCCAAATAAAATTCCACTTTTACTGTAAATTTTAACTTCTAATTTCGGTAAACTATACCGTTTTTTTGATATGAAAACATTTTAACACTTTAAAGCGCCAATGTCAATAGTAATAATAAAACTGCCGCAGTTTTTTCTGCGGCAGTAATTAAACCATTAGTTAGTAACTGTAAGTTCAGTATCTTTATCAAAGATGTGAATCTTTTGAGGTTCAATAGCAATCTGAATCTTATCGCCGGGGCGAGCAGTGTTTGTAGGAGCAACACGTGCATTGATTGACTGACCTTCACAGTTCATATAAAGATAGGTTTCAGCACCCATAAGTTCGGTAACTTCAACGTTAGCTTCAACAATACCGTCTTTATACATCTTAACGAGATCTTCTTCGTTGTGTACATCTTCAGGACGGATACCCATAATAACTTCTTTGCCGATGTAAGGAACAAGGCAATCGTCCTTATTCTTATCAGCCGGAAGTTTAATCTTGTATTTAACGCCTGCGCGTGTTTTGGTATCTTCAGAACCGAATTCTACATAGAAATCGTCGCCTTCTTTAAGAATCTTAGATTCGATGAAGTTCATCTGAGGTGAACCAATGAAGCCTGCAACGAAGAGGTTGCAAGGATAGAGATAAAGATTCTGAGGAGTATCAACCTGTTGAACAAGACCGCTCTTCATAACAACGATACGAGTACCCATTGTCATAGCTTCGGTCTGGTCGTGTGTTACGTAAATGAAGGTTGTACCAAGACGTTGATGAAGTTTTGAAATTTCGGTACGCATTTGTGCACGAAGTTTAGCATCCAAGTTGGAAAGCGGTTCGTCAAGTAAGAATACCTTAGGTTCACGAACGATTGCACGACCCAAAGCCACACGTTGACGCTGACCACCTGACAAAGCCTTAGGCTTACGTTCAAGAAGGTGTTCAATATCAAGAATGCGAGCAGCTTCTTCAACACGACGACGGATTTCATCCTTCGGAGTTTTACGAAGTTTAAGACCGAAAGCCATATTGTCGAATACTGACATATGGGGATAAAGAGCATAGTTCTGGAAAACCATTGCTATGTCACGGTCTTTCGGAGCAACGTCGTTAATAAGACGGTCACCAATGTAAATTTCACCGTCGGAAATTTCTTCAAGACCTGCTACCATTCTTAAAGTAGTAGATTTACCGCAACCTGAAGGACCAACAAGAATAATAAATTCTTTATCCTTGATTTCAAGGTTGAAATCTGTAACGGCTGTTACGCCGCCGGGATATCTTTTGTAAACATTGCGAAGTGATAAACTTGCCATTTTGCAGCCTCCTATTGCTGAAAACATATTTTTTGACATCTGTTATTATATCAAAGTTTTCAAAAAATTACTATGCAAATAATATCCAATATTCTAATTGCCATTTTGTTTAAATTGCTATGTTTTTATTAACATTTTTTAAACATTGCCTGAATTTCCCATATTTCAAGCTCTTTACAGTCACCTTCGTTAAGGTCATCAGGCAGTGTGAGTGAACCAAATCCGGTACGGCATAATTCGTTTACACCCAACCCCACCGTACCGAACATACGCTTGATTTGGTGATATTTTCCTTCACTGATTTTTATTTCTGCAACATTTTCACTAAGCGGTTTTAAATATGCTTTTTTACAAACCGTACCGTCAGCCAGAATAACACCCTTTTCAAAAATTTCCACCATTTCCTGCGTAACCGCTCCGTCAAGGGTGGCTTTGTATGTTTTTAAAACATCCTTTTTAGGCGAAATTGCATTGTGCGCAAACTCACCGTCATCGGTTATAATAAGCAGTCCCGTTGTGTCTTTATCGAGTCTTCCGACTGGAAAAAGATTATTACGCTTAAGTGAAGCGGGTACTAAGTCGACTACGGTTGTTTTATTTTTATCGGTAGTTGCCGATAATACGCCTTTCGGCTTATTCATTAAAATATAAATATACTTTTTATACTCTAAAGCCTGTCCGTCATAAATAATCTGCGATTCTACCGACACCTGCTCTGCAGGGTCTTTTACAACTTGTCCGTCTACCAAACCCTTACCCTTTCTTATACCGATTCGGGCGTCTTTTCGGGAAATATTAAATTGTGATGCTATTATTTTATCAAATCTTTGTTCTTTCATTCGTTTTTCCTTTTAAGCCCTGTCATATTTCCGTCAATTTTAAGCGAAGCAATATCTCCACCGATAATTTCATCCGAACATATTATTAAATGAACTACCGTTTCCCCGTCACCGTGAATGGCATAAGTATATACTTTTGCAGGCTTTCCTTTGAAGTTTTTAAGGTTAAACCCATTTTCCATTTGAAGCGAATTATAATTTTCATAAACATCGCTAAAATTTTCAGGGATTGTAATATCCTTAATATCGGTAGCCGTTTCGTCGACTTTAATACCTAAACTTTGCAAATAATTTACCCTTTTTGCATTTGTAGAACCGTCAATCCCGCCCGCGTTTACACTTAAAAACTGGCTCAATAACAAAAGCGTTATAATAATAACCGCTAAAATTACCGCCAAATTCCTTTTTGAAAGAATAAAATAAAACTTCATCATATCACCCATAAAAAAATATGATATGCTGATTTGTTTTATTACTCGATGGTGCAAACCGCGTGTGCGCTTATACCCTCAAGATTCCCTGTAAACCCGAGGCCCTCCTCGGTAGTGGCTTTTACATTTATATTTGCTATATCTGTTTTACAGTCAGCCGCAATATTTTCTACCATTTGGGAAATAAATGACGCCATTTTAGGCTTTTGGGCAATAACCGTAGCATCAATATTTCCTACTTTATAGCCTTTACTTTCTATAAGTTCCACCGTTTTTCTAAGCAAAATACGGCTGTCAATATTTAAAAAGTTATTATCATTATCGGGAAAATGCTTGCCTATATCCCCGAGCGCCGCCGCGCCTAAAAGCGCGTCACAAATTGCGTGAAGCAAAACATCGGCATCGGAATGACCAAGCAACCCTTTTTCGTAAGGAATTTCCACACCGCCGATTATACATTTACGGTTTTGGGCAAATTTGTGCACATCGTAACCGTGTCCTATCCGCATTATTCCGCCTCCTCACTTAAAAACCCCTCAGCCGAAGTTATATCCTCTTTAGTAGTAATTTTAATGTTTTTATAACTGCCTTCCACCGTGGCAACATCATATCCTGCCGATTCCATTATGGAAGTGTCATCAGTAAATTCCGACACATTAACCTTTTGTACAGCCTCTAAATATTCTTCTACATTAACACCTTGCGGAGTTTGAACCGAAACCAGACTATCCCTATTAAGTGTTTTTATAACCTTGCCGTCAGAATCTACTTGTTTTATGGTATCTTTCACCTTTACCGCGCAGGTAACCGCCGAATGTTTCTTAAGCGCCAAAACAACCGAATTTATAACCTTACTGTCAATAAACGGACGCGCGCCGTCGTGTATAAGCACCGATTTATCGTCACTCTTAAGACGCGCAAAACCTTTCAGCACCGATTCTTGTCTTGTTTTACCGCCGCAAACAATATCCGAAATTTTGGTTATCATATATTTATGGGTAAGCATTTGAATTTCGAATAAATCTTCATCCCTTACCACCAAAATTATATTGGAAATATCGTCACTGTTTTCAAATGCACGAAGTGTCCTGATTATTACCGGTATTCCGCCTAATTGTGCCAACTGTTTGTTGGTGCCGTTCATTCTTGAAGATGCACCTGCGGCAACCACAATTACAGGAATTCCCGTATTACCGTTTTCGCAAATATCATATCGGAGTTTTAATTCTGTTTTGTTCATAGCTACCTTCACATATTCAAAATGCCGCACTTGCGGTGCGGCACTTAAAATTTTAAAAAATTATTCTTCTGTTTCAACGCCATCGCAATCACATTCGCAATCGCAACCGTCAAAATCAAATTCAAGGTCAGTTCCGCAGTTGGGGCAAACCATACCTTCTTCTGCTAACATGTCCGCATCAAGATAAATAATATCATTGCAAGCAGGGCATTCGATTTCGTAAACTTCTTCATCACAGCAATCGCAACCGCAGTCACAATCGTCGTCTTCATCATCTTCATAGATAAAGTCTTCTAAAGAAGCCAAATCTTCGTCAACAGCATCAATTTGTTCCATAAGTTCATCGCAACCGTCTTCAATGTCACAAATTTCTTCGGTAATGTCACCGAGCAAATCGATAATAGCATTAAGAATTTTGCCTTCTTTGGTGCTGTCATCAAGTGAAAGACCTTCTGCTAAGCCTTTAATATAAGCAATTTTTTCACAAATATCCATTATAAAATATCCTCCTTAAGCACGTTCCATATATTCGCCTGTACGGGTGTCAATACGAACCATATCGCCTTCGTTGATGAAAAGGGGTACACGAATTTCAGCACCGGTTTCAACTGTTGCGGGCTTGGTTGCATTGGTAGCAGTATTGCCTGCAAAACCGGGGTCAGTCTGTGTAACCTGTAATTCAACGAATGTAGGGGGTTCAATACCGAAAACATTACCCTTATAGGACAAGATTTTGCAAACCATATTTTCTTTAACAAACTTAAAGTTGTCACTCAAATCACTTGAGTTGATCGGAACCATATCATAGGTTTCCTGATCCATAAAGTAGTAAAGGTCACCGTCATTGTAAGAATATTCCATATCTTTTCTTTCAACAAATGCGGTGGGGAACTTTGCGGTGGGGTTATAAGATTTTTCAATAACCGAACCTGTTATAACATTTTTAACCTTTGTTCTAACGAAAGCAGCGCCCTTACCGGGTTTAACATGTTGGAATTCAACAACCTGCAATACGTTGCCATCCTCTTCAAAAGTTACGCCATTTCTAAAATCGCCGGCACTAATCATAGTAAAAAATCCTCCAAAATATGCTTTTTATCGTTCTTATTATACGATTTTAGGAAGACTTTGTCAAGATTTAGTATCACTTTTTGATTTTTCAAATTTATCGCCTTTGTAATTCTTGTTCTGGCGGTCTGTTTTAATGAATTTAGGGTTAAAACCTTGGGCAATTGCGGGGTATTGATTATCGGTATCGGCGGTGGGCTGAATTTCGTAAGTGCCGTAAGCATTAATCATATCAAAAACGTTTTTATCGTGCTCGGTCTTATGATTTGATGGTATATCTGCAATATCGGGCGTTTCAGGGAAATTTTTATCCTTTTTCATAAATTTTACCTCCTTAAAATTGACATAATATTTTCATTGTGCTATACTATACAAGTATTATCTTGCCCTTTGGAGGAGAAAAAATGCTGGATATCAAATTTATTTGTGAAAATCCCGAATTAGTTAAAGAAAATATTAAGAAAAAATTTAAAGACTCAAAGTTACCCCTTGTTGACGAGGTAATCGAACTTTACACCGAAAAGTGCGCCGCAAACAACCGCGCTAACGAACTTCGTGCCAACCGTAATAAAGTAAGCAAACAAATCGGTATGCTTATGGGACAAGGCAAGCGTGAAGAAGCCGAAGAAATGAAAAAGCTTGTAAACGAACAAGCGGAAGAATTAAAGGCTTTGGAAGAAAAAGAAACCGAACTTTCCAAAAAAGTTTTGGAAATTCAGATGAAAATTCCCAACATTGTGGACGCAAGCGTTCCTGTTGGTAAAGATGATAGCGAGAATGTTGAAGTAACCCAGTACGGCGAAAAGACTAACCCCGATTTTGAAATTCCTTACCATACCGATATTATGGCAGCGTTTGACGGTATTGACAAAGAAGCCGCAGGTAAGGTTGCAGGCGAAGGTTTTTACTACCTTATGGGCGACATTGCAAGACTTCACTCTGCCGTTTTGGCTTATGCGCGCGACTTTATGATTGATAAAGGTTTTACTTACTGTATTCCGCCCTTTATGATTAGAAGCCACGTTGTAACAGGTGTAATGAGTTTTGAAGAAATGGATGCTATGATGTACAAAATCGAGGGTGAAGACCTTTATTTGATTGGTACTTCGGAACATTCTATGATAGGTAAGTTTATTGACACAATAACAAACGAAGAAAAACTTCCTCTAACCTTAACAAGTTATTCTCCTTGTTTCCGTAAAGAAAAGGGTGCTCACGGTATTGAAGAACGCGGTATCTACCGTATTCACCAGTTTGAAAAACAGGAAATGATTGTTATCTGTAAACCTGAAGAGAGTATGGATTGGTTTAACAAAATGTGGAACTACTCGGTTGAACTTTTCAGAAGTATGGATATCCCCGTTCGTACCCTTGAATGTTGTACAGGTGACTTGGCAGACTTAAAGGTTAAGTCTTACGATATCGAGGCTTGGAGCCCCAAACAGCAAAAATATTTTGAAGTTTGCTCTTGCTCAAACTTGGGTGACGCTCAGGCAAGACGTTTAGGTATTCGTGTTAAAGGCGAAGACGGTAAGAAATATCTTGCACACACACTTAATAACACCGTTGTTGCTCCGCCGAGAATGTTGATTGCTTTCCTTGAAAACAACCTTTCGTTTGACGGTAAAAAATACACAATCCGCATTCCAAAAGCGTTGCAACCATATATGGGCGGTAAAGAATTTATTGAAAGTAAATAGTTAAAAAGGGAGTCGCAAGACTCCCTTTTAATTTTACAGTATTTCAACTTTTATTAAATTTGTATTGCCGGATTTTCCGTTTGTAACACCACCGGTCATAACAATTTTATCACCGTTTTCTAATTCAAGTAATTCCTTGGTAACCTTTGCCGCATTATAAAAGAGCACATCGGTGGAATTATAATTTTCGCATATCACAGGTATTACACCCCAAGAAAGCGAAAGTCGGTGCCATGTTTTTTGACTTGTGGTAATACCCACGATCGGCACTGCCGGACGGAATCGCGAAACCATTCTTGCAGTTATGCCGGAAATTGAACAAACAGCAATCGCTTTTGCGCCAATATCTATCGCCATACCGCAAGTAGCGTGAGAGATTGCATCAACCGTATTTTTAATTTTAAATTCTCTTGTCAAAAATCTTTTGTTGTAGTGGATATTATATTCGGTATTTTCTGCAATCTGCGCCATGGTTTTTACCGACAGAACAGGATATTTTCCTGCAGCAGTTTCACCCGAAAGCATAATAGCGCTTGTGCCGTCGTAAACCGCATTTGCTACATCGGATATTTCGGCTCTTGTCGGTCTTTGGTTATAAATCATAGACTCAAGCATTTCAGTTGCGGTTATAACACGTTTGCCCAAAAGTCTGCACTTTGTAATAAGTTGTTTTTGAATTGCAGGCAGTTCTTCAAACGGAATCTCAACACCCATATCACCGCGTGCAATCATAATTCCGTCACACACTTGGCATATTTCATCAATATTATCTACACCTGCACGGTTCTCTATTTTAGCTATAAGCCCAATTTCTTCCGCACCGTTTTCCTTTAAAAATGCTTTAACATCAAGCAAATCCTGTTTGCACGAAACAAAAGAACAGGCAATAAAATCAATATCGTGCTCAATACCGAAAAGTATGTCCTTTTTATCCTGTTCACTTAAATAAATTTGCTTTAAAGTCTTGTTTTGAAAACTCATACTCTTGCGGTCGGAAAGTTCACCGCCCACCAAAACTTTACAGTTTACATCTGTATTGGTGGTGGATACAACTTCAAAAGTCAGTAGTCCGTTATTAAGTAATATTTTATCCCCTGCAGAAAGGTCATTGGCTAAGTCTTTGTAATTAACAGAAACCTTTTTTTCATCGCCCACAATTTCTTCTGCGGTAAAAATAAATTCGTCACCGTCATTAAGGTTTATTTTTCCGTTTTCAAAGGTTTTAATGCGATATTCAGGACCCTTGGTATCAAGCATAATTGCTATTGGCAAATCAAGTTTTTCACGAACCTTTTTTACCAATCCAATTCTTTGCGCATGGTCTTCATGCGTATTGTGTGAAAAATTAAGCCTTGCAACATTCATACCGGCAAGACACATTTCGGTTATGGTTTTCTCGTCACTGCAGGCAGGACCTAAAGTGCAAACAATTTTAGTTTTTCTAATCATAATTTATCGCCTCATACAATGTTGTAAACTTATTGTATCACACATTTTAAAATATAAACAATAATAATTAAAATGCACTTCGCAAAAAACGAAGTGCTAAAAATTATTCTTCCATCTGTTTTCCTAAGAACGATGCCGCAACGGTGCAGAGTTTTACATCACTTTCATCAGCGGCAGCAGCCGTTTCATTGGAAACCATAACAACCGCTCCCGTGACATCGCCCGAAACAATAATCGGCACCGCAACACAAATGTTGCGTTCTATTCCCTCAAGGGCTAGATGCTGCTCGCTCTGGTCATAACTCACTGTTCGGCGTTGTTCCATAATTTCTTCCAAAACGGGTGTAATTCGGCGTTCAATAACCTCTTTTTTAGAAATTCCCGCCGCCGCAACACAATGGTCACGGTCACAAATAATAACTGAAAGTTTGGTGGCAGAACTAAGCGCCTCGGCATACTGCACCGCAAAAACCGCCATTTCCCCTATCGGCGAATATTTTTTAAAAATAACTTCCCCACCCGCATCGGTGTAAATTTCAAGCGGATCACCTTCGCGAATTCTCATTGTCCTTCTAATCTCTTTCGGTATAACCACACGACCAAGGTCGTCTATTCT
>JAZSDM010000024.1:0-1957 GCA_045531145.1 Acutalibacteraceae bacterium
ATGCCTCGTTCGTATTCGGAGTAATACTGTTGCGTTGTGCCAATGATTGCAGCGACGAATTTTTGCGAAAGATCGCGGTCTTCTCTAAAATCCCGAATCCGTGGGTACAGATACACATGAATCACTCCTTCAAACACGAAATATACAGTAGTTACCAAGGAAGAGATTAATCATATCGAACTAAAATAGAAAGGGATGGGATACAAATGAATTATATGACATATGCAGTTATCGCCATATTGGTTGTTTTTGCACTTATCGGTTATATGAAAGGACTTGTAGGGGAAATTACCACATTTATTGCATTAGTACTGGGTGTTATCGGATTAGCGTTGGTAATGCTGGTAGTAGATAATGCGTTGGACGAAGAATTTGATGATGCGTTACTGATACTTCTTTTCCTATTAGTATTTATTATGCTTGTGCAACTGATAAAAGTATTGCTGAAGACAGTTAAATTCCTTGCAAAACTTCCTTTGATAAATGGAGTAAATAAACTTTTGGGAACTTTGCTCGGAATTGCAGAAGGAGTAGTTGTTGTTTGGGTGTGCTTCATATTAATAAGTAAATATAATGTATTTGGCAAAAGTATAGCAATGCTTGAAATGATAAAAGAGAATAAGTTTACTGATTTTCTGTATGACAGTAATTTATTCGTAAGTTTCTTTAAATTTTAAAAGCATGAATTTTTGACGGAGGGATACGACATGGAAAACAAAAAAGCGACAAAAGAAAACTTGATGGGAACAAAAACGGCAGCAAATCTGATGGAGGCTTTTGCAGGCGAAAGTCAGGCGCGCAATAAATATACTTATTTTGCGTCTGTTGCAAAGAAGGAAGGCTATGAACAACTTGCAGCTATATTTTTAAAAACAGCTGAAAATGAAAAAGAGCATGCTAAATTATGGTTTAAGGCATTAGGTGAACTTGGTAATACTAAGGAAAATTTACTGCATGCAGCAGAAGGCGAGAATTATGAGTGGACGGATATGTATGAGCGTTTTGCAAAAGATGCGGAAGAAGAAGGCTTTACAGAACTGGCAGCGCAGTTTCGTGGTGTTGCTTTGATTGAAAAGGCTCACGAAGAAAGATACAGAGCACTGCTTAATAATATAGAGATGCAGACTGTATTTGAAAAAGGCGAGGAGACCATGTGGGAATGTCGTAATTGCGGACACCTTGTAATGGGCAAGAAAGCACCGGAAGAATGCCCGGTTTGTAAGCATCCACAAAGCTATTTTGAAGTAAGACAAGAGAATTATTAATAGACATAAAAAAAGTTTTATAAATTTTTGAAAAAAACCGTTGACATCGACGAAGGTATTTGCTATTATAAGCAAGTCGCGTGTGAACGGTTTTAAGTTTTTAAGAAACAAGCGATACGCGAAAAGCCCATAAAAACGGTGTTTTGAATGGGAAATGAACCTTGAAAAAGATTTGTTCAAAAGAACAGATAAACAGTAATGCAATCCCGAAAATTTCTTAAAACAAAGTTCTAAGGAACAATCGGGAAGAAAAATCCCGTTCCGGAAACGGAACACAATTTCTTGAGAAAATCGAGAACAGAAATCTGGTTAAATTAAAGCTAACGTTTTAATGACCAAGGAAAAAACTTTTAATTCGAGAGTTTGATCCTGGCTCAGGATGAACGCTGGCGGCGTGCTTAACACATGCAAGTCGAACGAAGTGGAAGTCTTCGGACTGAAACTTAGTGGCGGACGGGTGAGTAACGCGTGGGTAACCTGCCTTATACAGGGGGATAACAGTTAGAAATGACTGCTAATACCGCATGACCCGCTAGGATCGCATGATCCGGACGGAAAAGATTTATCGGTATAAGATGGACCCGCGTCTGATTAGCTAGTTGGTGAGGTAACGGCCCACCAAGGCGACGATCAGTAGCCGGCCTGAGAGGGTGAACGGCCACATTGGGACTGAGACACGGCCCAAACTCCTA
>JAZSDM010000150.1:0-7866 GCA_045531145.1 Acutalibacteraceae bacterium
TCGGCAACAAATTTGCAAGGCTTTGTTTTGCAACTGTACCTATTGCCACCGCTGTACCAACAGGGCCCGAAACTGCACTTATTCCGTATTTTCCGCTTATTAAATCAATTAAACTGCGCCATATAACCGCACAGTAGGAAATCGAAGTATTAAAGGTCTGCTTTATAAAACTGCCTAAGGTTTTTTCTTCTCCGTAAACTCTGAAATCAACCTCAAGATAATCTATACCCTCGGCTTGATTGCTTTTAAAGCCAACATCATTTAATAAAACCTTTTCACCGTCACGCAAAACTTTAATATCTATTTTGCCGTCCTTAACATTTGTAAAGGCATAACTTAAATCATAAGTTGTAAAAATTTTTCTGCCGTCAACTTCGAGTATAGTGTCATCAACCTGCAAACTCTGGCTACTTACCGAATTTTCGGCAAACTCGGCTATTTTTGTGGTAGCAAAGCGGTCAGTAGGGCTTAGAATAATCGCAACTATTATAAGTCCCAATATCAAATTAAAAACCGCTCCCATAACCACGATTAAAAATCTGCGCCAAGCCGATTTGTTGCAAAACGCCTTTTGGTCTGAAGAGTTTTCGTCCTCGCCCTCCATTGCGCAGTATCCACCCAAAGGGAAAAGGCAAAAAGCGTATTTGGTTTCGCCGATTTGTTTTGAAAAAAGTTTGGGGCCGAAACCTACTGCAAATTCATTTACCCGCACACCTAAAAGTTTAGCGGCAATAAAATGCCCAAATTCGTGAATGATTATAAGAATTAAAAATAACAGTATTGCCGCCAAATACGGCCATATATTGTTCCATAAATCTAAAATTTAAATCACACCCAAATAAAATTATATGTTTTTGAGTACACATTCCCGTGCAAGTTTATCGGTTTCTAAAATATCTTCCAGTGTAAAGTCTTTTTTGTTTTGCGCCGAAACAAGCGCTTTTTCGACAAGTTCGGCAATCTGTAAAAATTTAATTTTGCCCTCTAAGAAAAGTTTTACCGCCTGCTCGTTAGCACCGTTTACCGCAGTCGGTTTAAGCCCGCCCTCAGTTATAGCGTCAATACACAAGGGCAGACAACGGAAGGTTTCGGTGTCAGGTTTTTCAAAGGTAAGTGTACCGATATCCGCAAGGCTTAACCTTTCAAAGCAATAATCGCTTCTTTCGGGGTAGGTAAGCGCGTACTGAATAGGAAGTCGCATATCGGGTGTGCCGAGTTGCGCAATTATAGCACCGTCGGAAAGTTCAACCCCCGAATGAATAATGCTTTGTCTGTGAACAAGCACTTCAATATCACGTGCGGGCAATCCAAACAAATGCACCGCCTCAATAACTTCCAGCCCCTTATTCATAAGGGTAGCAGAGTCGATGGTAATTTTAGCACCCATTGACCAGTTGGGGTGGTTGAGGGCATCTTTTACTGTAACATTTTGCAAATCTTCTGTTTTTTTATTGTAAAAAGGTCCGCCCGAAGCGGTCAGCAAAATCTTTTTAAGGCTACCTTTCGGAGCGCCTTGAAGTGACTGAAAAATTGCCGAATGCTCACTGTCAACAGGTAATATTTTGACACCTTTTTCCCTTGCCTTGCGGTTTACAATTTCGCCGCCTGTTACAAGGGTTTCTTTGTTGGCAAGGGCAATATCTTTACCGCTTTCTATCGCCGCTAAAGTGGGACGAAGCCCCGCAATACCGACAATGGAATTAAGTACAATGTCGCCTTGGAATTTTGCAACCTCGCAAACACCGTCCATTCCCGATAACACCTTAATGTCGGTATCATTTAGTTTTATTTTAAGGTCTTTTGCTTTGTTTTGGTCAAAAACAGCAACCAGTTTTACACCAAATTTCCTTGCTTGGTGTTCAAGTAATTCAATATTTCCGCCTGCCGCCAAAGCATTTACTTTATAGCCCTGTCGCTCACAAACCTCCAGCGCTTGCGTACCGATTGAACCCGTAGAGCCTAAAATAATTAAACTTTTCATTATATCACCGCAAACAAACTTATTGTATACATAAGCGGAGCAATCATAATAATACTGTCCAATCTATCCATAACACCGCCGTGGCCTGGGATTAATTTGCCGTAATCCTTAATTCCTACCACACGTTTTATAACCGATGCAAAAAGGTCGCCTATCATACCCAAGATACAGAAAGGAACGGTTAAAAGCAACATTATCCACATAGTTTTATCGAAACACAAACACAAAATTGCAGTTACAACAAGGCTTGAAACTATACCGCCTATTGCTCCCTCAACCGTCTTTTTAGGGCTGATATTCGGGCAAAGTTTATGTTTGCCGAATTTAACACCCACAAAGTATGCACCCATATCACAAACAGATGAAAAATTGAATAACAGCAATAAATAGTATATTCCGTTACTGTTGTTTATTATTCCGTCCAAACAGAAAAAAGCCACACCGTAAGTAATTGGCAAAGTATAAAGTGAAACTACCCTGCCAAGACCGAATTTGCCAAAATTTCTTAAGATAACAATAACTGCAAATATACTGTAAGCCACTGATGCAAAGAAAATAAGTATTAAAGCCTGACTTAAACGGTTGGTTACAAAACCCATCATTGAAATTATAAACGCAAAAAGACAAGCGCCTACTATGGCTTCAGCATTCTTTATGCCTGCCGCATTGCGAATAAGTTCGTAAACGGCAATTATTGCCAAAATTGAAACCGCAACAGTGATTATTACAGATTGCCACAAGTATCCTAATGTAAGTATTGCGGCTACCATCAGCCCCATTACAACACCTGAAATTATACGAGTTTTCATAAAAATAAACATTCCCTTCAATAAATAAACCTACACGCCTCCGAAACGGCGGTTGCGTTTGTTATAATCTTCTATCGCTTTTTCTAAATGTTTTGGCGTAAAATCGGGCCAAAGTATATCCGAAAACCAATATTCCGCATAAGCCGACTGCCAGATAAGATAATTCGAAAGTCGGTATTCACCGCTTGGTCTTATAATAAAATCGGGGTCAGGGCAGTCTTTGGTATACAAATGCTCCCAAATGGTTTGCTCGGTAATATCATCGGGGTTTATACCCTCTTTAACAATTTCCCTTACAGCGTGGGTTATTTCGTCCCTGCCGCCATAGTTAATAGCAATGTACAAAGTCAGTCCCGTAGCGTTTTTAGAGCCTTCCACATTTTTGTTTATAAGTTCTTTAATATCATCAGCCAACGGCTCTAAATTACCTATAAACCTTACACGGATATTTTCGTCCTTAAAATTTTCGGCGTCTTTTAAATAATCGCGAAGCAGGTTCATAATTCCGTCAACTTCCGCTTTAGGACGCTTCCAATTTTCAGTTGAAAAGGCGTACACCGTTAAATATTTAAGCCCAATTTTATTGCAGTATCTTGCAATGGTTTTAAAGGTTTTTGCCCCTGCAACGTGGCCTGCACTTCTCGGCATTTTGCGGTTTTTTGCCCATCTGCCGTTACCGTCCATAATAATGGCGATATGCTCGGGCAAAACATGTTCTTGTTGTTGTTTTTTGAATATCGACATAATTAACTCACTTTTAAAGGGTTGCCGCTGTAGGCAACCCTTTATTCTATATTTCCAAAATTTCTTTTTCTTTTGCCGCTGCTAAAGAATCAATTTCCTTGCAGTATTTATCGGTAAGATTTTGGATTTTCTTTTCGCCGTTTTGTTCGTCATCCTCTGTAATAGCGTTAGACTTTTTAAGTCCCTTTAATTTTTCAAGGGCATCACGGCGGGTGTTACGGATTGCAACCTTATTGTCTTCTGCAACCTTTTTAACCTCTTTAACGATTTCTTTTCTGCGCTCTTCTGTTAAAGGCGGGAAAGAAAGTCTAATAACTCTACCGTCATTTTGGGGATTAATTCCAATGTCAGACACTAAAATCGCTTTTTCAATGTCCTTTAATGTAGAAGCATCCCAAGGCTGAATCATAAGAATTCTGGGTTCGGGGATAGATACAGCCGCCATCTGCTGAATAGGTGTAGGTGAGCCGTAATAATCAACCGTGATTCTGTCAAGCACAGAAACATTTGCTCTGCCTGCACGGATTGCCTTATAATCTCTATCCAAAACACCTAATGTTTTAATCATTCTTTCTTCGGTATTTTTAATTAATTCGTTCATAAAAAAGCCTCCTGTTATTTTACTACTGTACCGATTGTTTCGCCAACCATTGCCGAAACAATATTCTGGGGATTGTCAAGATTGAATACTAAAATTTCTATACCGTTGTCCATACAAAGTGAAGCCGCGGTACTGTCCATAACGTGAAGTCCCTTTTGAAGTACATCAAGGTGGGAAAGGGTGTCAAACTTCTTAGCGTCAGGATTCTTTTTGGGGTCGCTGTCATAAACACCGTCAACATTAGTTGCTTTAAATATAACGTCTGCACCGATTTCTGCCGCGCGTAAAGCCGCCGCCGTATCGGTAGAGAAGAATGGGTTACCTGTTCCGCAACCGAAAATTACTACTCTTCCTTTTTCCAAATGCCTTACTGCCTTGTTTCTGATATAAAGTTCGGCAATCTGGCGCATTTCAATAGCGGTTTGAACACGGGCGGTAACACCCAACTGTTCGAGCGCATCCGCCAAAGCCAAAGAGTTAATGGAAGTTGCAAGCATACCCATATGGTCAGCTCTTGTTCTGTCCATCTTGCCGCTGGAACGACCTCGCCAGAAGTTGCCGCCTCCAACAACTATGGCAACCTGAACACCCATATCCACACAGTCTCTAACCTTTTCGCAGACAGACAGCACCTTTTCAAAATCAATGCCAACGCCTTTTTCGCCTGCAAGAACTTCGCCGCTTAACTTTAAAAGCACACGCTTATAAACAGGTTTCATCATAACACCCCTAGTATAATTATTTATTATATATATTCTACCTTATATGACTTGTAAAGTCAATTCCAATTATATAAAAAATATGTTAAAATACTATTGCATTGTGACGAATTTATGATAAAATAAAATAAAGATTTATTTTAAAGGAGTTTTAAAAATGGCAAAAGAAGTAATGGTTGAAATTTCGGCACGTCACGTGCACGTTTCACAAAAAGATTTGGAAATTCTTTTCGGCGAGGGTTACACTTTAACCCCTAAAAAAGACTTATCACAACCCGGTCAGTTCGCTTGCGAAGAAAAGGTTACTATTGTAGGCGCGAAATCACAGTTGAAAGCATCTATTTTAGGACCTGTTCGTCCTGATACTCAGGTCGAAATTTCTTTAACCGATGCTCGCGCTATCGGTGTTACCGCTCCCATTCGCGAATCGGGTGATGTTGCGGGTTCGGGCGCTTGTAAAATCGTAGGACCTAAAGGCGAAGTTGAATTAACCCAAGGTGTTATGGCAGCAAAACGCCATATACATATGACCGTAGCTGACGGCGAAAGATTCGGCATTAAAGACAAACAAATCGTAAGTGTTAAGATTAACTCTGACGGAAGAAGCTTGATTTTTGACGATGTTGTAGCACGTGTTAGCGATTCTTATGCACTTGCTATGCACATTGATACCGACGAAGCAAACGCTGCTTGTGTAGGCGGCAGTTGCACAGGTGAAATTCTTGACTGATTTAGGTCTTTACCTGCACATTCCCTTTTGCAAAAAGAAATGTGCTTACTGTGATTTTTATTCGGGCATATTTACAGAAGAAATGCTTGACCGATATACAGACGCGTTAATAAAATCACTAAAAAAATGGGGCGGTAAACTCAGCCGCCCCATTAATACTTTATACTTAGGCGGCGGAACACCGTCACTTTTAAACCATCGCCTTATTCCGCTTTTAGATGCGGTACGGGAGAATTTTGATGTTAAAAGCGATGCCGAAATCACACTTGAAATCAACCCTCAACCCGATATTGAAGCGATACTTGAAAACGCAAAAAAAGCGGGTGTTAACCGCCTTTCTATAGGTGCGCAAAGTAGCGATGCTCAAACCCTTAAAATTTTAGGCAGAACACATACACCTGACAACACCCAAAACACAGTAAAAATTGCAAAAAAATTGGGTTTTTCCAATATTTCGCTTGATTTGATGATAGGTCTTCCAAATTCAAATTTGGAAACGCTTAAAAATGACCTTGATTTTTTGCTGGGGTTAGAGCCACAGCATATTTCTTGCTATATTTTAAAAATCGAGCAAAATACCGCATTTTATAAACTGCAAAACACACTTAATTTACCCGATGAAGATAATGTGAGCGACCAATATTTATTTATGTGCGAATATTTAAAGAAAAACGGTTTTTCGCATTACGAAATTTCTAATTTCTGCAAAAACGAAATGGAAAGTAAACACAATTTAAAATATTGGAAATGCAAGGAATATCTCGGTTTAGGACCTGCGGCACATTCTTTTATTAACGGCAAACGCTTTTATTACCCCAAAAATTTAAAAGAATTTATAAACGGGAACGAGCCTGTTTTTGACGCCATAGGCGGAGAAACCGCCGAAAAATTGATGTTAGCCCTAAGGCTTAGTGACGGTATTGAAACCAAGAATTTACCTCAAAAAGCCATAAACAAATGCAAATTATTGGCAAAAAACGGTTTGGGAATTTTAGAAAATGACCGTTTCGCCCTTACCGATAAAGGTATGCTTGTTTCCAACGCGATTATAACCGAAATTTTGGAGGATTTTTAATGAGAACTTTAAAAATACACCTTATCCGCCACGGCGCTACCGACGCGAATTATAAGGGGCAGTATATTGGCTGTAAAACCGATTTACCCTTAGCGCCCGAGGGTTTGAACGAATTAAGACTTTTAAAAGACGATGTCGACTATCCCGAAATCCAAAAACTTTACTCAAGTCCTTTACTTCGTTGCAAACAAACGGGGGCGGTGCTTTATCCCGATATGCCGATTGTTTCGGTGGAAAACTTAAAGGAATACGATTTCGGCGATTTTGAGGGTAAAACCGCAAGAGAATTAGAACTCCACCCCAATTTTAAGGACTGGACTTCGGGTAAACTTGCCTCTCCACCAAATGGCGAAGACAACACCGAGTTTATTAAAAGGCTTTGTGTGGGGCTTAATCAGATTATTGTTGATATGCTTAACGAGGGAATCGAATCGGCAGGGGTTATAATGCACGGAGGCGCTATTATGATGCTTTTAGGCGCTTGCGCCGTTCCGCAAAGAAGACCTGTTGAGTGGACCGCCGATAACGGACAGGGTTATTCACTCCTTGTCACCCCGTCACTCTACCACAAAAGCGGAATTGTTGAAGTGTACGACGTAATTTAATTCGTAATTCGTAATGCGTAATGCGTAATTAAAAAGCACCCTTCGGGGTGCTTTTATTTGTGGAATTTTAATTGGTTAACGTTTTTTAATTTTTGGATAATATATTCATATACTTCTTGTCTTGCTTCTGGTAATAGGTTACGCATTGCAAGAACGGCAATTTTTTCATAAAGACTGCTCGCAACAAGCGGCGGTATTCCTAACATATCGGGTTATGTAAAAGGGATTCCTTCGGGGTATTTTGTTGATGTTTGTTCTGTTTCCTTGCTTTTTTCTTGACCGTATAAAAGGGTTAACGCATCGACCTGCAAAATTTCTGTCAATTCAATAAGCAATTTACAAGTGATATTACCTTTTCGCTCCATTTGGGAATAGGTGCTCAACTTTTCTCCAATCTGTTTTGCTACATATTCCTGAGTGTAACCTAACTTTTTTCTGTACCGCTTAATCCTTTGGTTTATTGTTTCTGCCATATTAATACCCCAAAATTAAAAAAGTGCGCAGCATGAGCCACGCACCGAAAAATACATAACTCCGCTTGTTGCGACACAAGTTTGACCAATCCCAAGGAATGCCAAAACAGAGAATGTATTTTTACCAAA
>JAZSDM010000040.1:0-13779 GCA_045531145.1 Acutalibacteraceae bacterium
TGCGTATGCCCGTAAAGCGCAATATCGCATCCGTTTTGACGGGTAGTTTTTATGAGATTTTCCACGCCGTATTTTACCGATAATGTATGTCCGTGGGTGTAAAATATCTTCTTGCCGCCTAAAACCGCTATATCACTTGACGGATAGGTAGAAAAATAATCACAGTTACCGCTTAAAATGTAAAATCGTTTTTCTGAAAAAATATACTGTAAATCCTCAATATCGCTTGCATTATCACCCAAAAAGAATACCGCCTGCGCCTTTGGTTGCGCATATAATATTTTTTCAACAATGTCACTTCTTTTGTGTGAATCCGAAATAACAACAATCCGCATTTAATCACCCGCCCGCAATTCTATAATTTAAAGTCAAGACATAATATTTAATATACTTTATCTTGGAGGAATTTTTATGAATAAAAACGATAATCAAAATCTTTTTGATAACATCATCTCTTCATCAGGCGGAAAAATTGACCGCCAAACCATTTCAAACGCCGCAAAAAACGGTGATACCTCTGCGCTTGTGAACAGCCTGTCGCAACAAGATAAACAAAAACTTAACGATATTTTATCCGATAAGCAAGCGCTGTCCGAACTTCTTAAAAGCCCACAGGCACAAGCAATTATGAAAATTTTAAAGAAAGGAAATAATAATGGATGAATTAAGCCAGAAGTTAGCCGAAATTTTAAATGATCCTGAGAGTATGAACCGCGTGCGAGAAATGGCGGAGGATATTCTCGGCAACAAGCCTGAACCCGAACCTCAGGAGGATTTATTAAACCTTTTAAGCAATAATGACCTTATGAATGTTATGTCACTTGTGTCAAAACTGAATACAGGCAGTGACGATTCAAGAACGGCGCTTCTTTCAGCATTAAAACCGCATTTAAGCGAACCAAAACGCGAAAAGGTTGATACTGCAATTAAAATTTTAAGATTACTTGAATTACTGCCAATTCTAAAAGAAAGCGGAGTTTTAGGTAAATTGCTATGAACGGAACATCATTTTCAAAACAAAAGCAGGACGCCTTAGAGCGTATGCGTGAAATGAACTCAAGAAGTCAACCCGCAAAAGCACCGCCGAAACCTGAACCCGAACCGCCAAAGGTTATTCCCCAAAAAACTAAGCCAAACTCAATTTTCGAAGGACTTAATATTCCGTTTTTGGATAATCTCACAAAGGACGGCGACGCAACCCTAATATTAGGTATTTTATTACTGCTTTTAAGCGAAAAAGCAGATAAAAAACTACTTTTTGCACTTATTTATATCTTACTCTAAAAGAGTATATTTGGAAAACCAAATATACTCTTTTTTTAATCTTTATTGCCAATAAAAAAATGTGAAACCAAAAATGTTAAAATAAAAACTCCCATAAGTAACACAGAAATGTTTGAAATATGTGACACATGCAAATATTTATTACCGCTTGCGATATTGACAACTATATGCGGTAATGACTGTGTTAAACATAAACTTGCCGAAACAAGCCCCGAAGCCAACAATTTGCGGAAGTTCTTTTCATTATCTATATCATTATACAGTTTTGCAAAATTCACAAAGAAAAGTAAAATAGCGCAGTAGACCGCTATTAAAAGAACATTATCGCTTATATGCGCTAAAGAAGAAGTGTTAATAAAGACAAACGCTGTTCTTACAATCATAAAAAGGCTTGGCACTATGTTTAAAATAAGCGGAAATTTAAAATTAAGATAATATTTTATTCCAAACATAACAAAATATGCTGCGGCTACCACACCCAAAAGGCGCATAAGCCAAACCTGCCAAGGAAGGGTTAAAACATAACTGCTTTCCCCAAAAGCCTGCAAAATTGTTACAGCCGCCAAACCTATTGAAGTTACCGAAAGCAGCATATTCTGCTTAGGCGGATTTTCGGGCGATTTGTAATATTTAAAGGAATAAAGGCACAGAAGTCCGCAAAAAACAAAAATCACTGCTGAAATCACTTTGCCTATAGTAGCAAATTCATTAACATAAAATCCGGTCTCAAATTCGATAGTAAAAACAATTTGAAAAATTCTTAAACACACACAAATAGGAAGACCGATGCAAAAAAAAGACATAATTTTATTAAGTTTCATCTTAAAATCTCCAAAAAACATTAAATGTAATTTTAAAACATATAATATAATAATTTTATAATGCGATTTTTAAAAAGTCAACAACATTGTATAAAAAGAAGGTTTTTTATGAAAAAATTGTTTAGTTTCGCCGTGATTATTCTTTGCACCCTTTTGTTATTGCCGCTTACCGCCCTTAAAAGTACAGGCGATACCGCGGTTTCTGTAATGGCACCCTTAAAAGATACTGATGATACTGCCGAAAAGCAGGAAACTTTCAGGCTTTGTAATACCGAAACCAATAATGTGAAAGAAATTTCCACCAAAGAGTACTTGTTTGGTGTGGTTGCCGCCGAGATGCCCGCACTTTATGAAGAAGAAGCACTGAAAGCGCAGGCAGTTGCGGCTTATACCTTTGCTTGTTACCGCAAAAATCAAAACAGCGATAAAGATTACGATTTAACAGACAACTACCTAACCGATCAAAGCTATATAACCTTAGAGCAAGCAACTGCCCGTTGGGGCGATAATGCCACAGTTTACACAGAAAAAATCAACAAAGTATTAGCTGAAGCAGAAGATTATATGATAACTTATGAAAACGAGCCGATTTTAGCTGTATACCACGCAATATCCTTTGGCAATACGGAAGATGCTAAAAATGTTTGGGGCAGTGATTACCCATATTTAAAAAGTGTTGAAAGTTACGGTGATAAACTGTGTGACGGGTATATAACTACCCTATCCGTACCCGAAGAAAAATTTAAAGAAACGTTACTTTCCAAAATCGATTTTATCGGTACACCCCAAGAATTTTTAGGTAAGATAGACCGCACCCAAGCAGGCACTGTTAAAACTATAAAAATATGCGACACCGAAATCAAGGGCGATAAAATAAGGGAATTATTCGGTCTTCGTTCTTCAAACTTTGAAGTTGAATATAAAGACGGAAATTTCAATTTCACAGTTTACGGTTACGGACACGCAGTAGGTCTTAGCCAAAACGGTGCGGACTATATGGCAAAGCAAGGAAGTAACTTTAAAGAAATACTTAACCACTACTACCCAAACTGCAAAATAGAGAAAATCGAATAAAAAAATATCCCATCGCTTAGCAATGGGATACTTATTTATGTACTTACAGTTTTGCTTTCCATTCTTCTGCCTTTGCAGCAGACATTCTTTTTATATTTTCCTCTGGGTAAATGGAATCACTACCGCCGTTTACATATAAAAAGAGTTTTCCGTCATTCGTTTCGTAAAGGCTTTCTTCGTATCCGAAACTGTCACCAAAATTACCGTTTGTATATTTTGCAATTAACTTAGCATTTTCGGTATCATATTCAACCTTACAAATAATTTTTTTCATCAATTTCACCTCGTTTGCAACTTTTTACAAATGATATTATATTAAAACAGAAATAAAAAATCAATCGAAAAATGCTGTCAAAAAATAAACCAACTTCTGTAATTATAAGTTGGTTTATTTTGACTTTTATTATCTTTGAACTCTACCTGAACCGTCGCCGCCGGCTAACTTTTCAACCTCGGATACGCTTACTCTGTTATAGTCGCCTTCAATTGAGTGCTTAAGTGCAGAAGCTGCTACCGCAAACTCAATAGCATCCTTAGAAGATTTGCCGCTTAAAAGTGCATATATAAGTCCGCCGCCGAACGAATCGCCGCCGCCTACACGGTCAACGATATGTACATTGTAAGACTTTGAGAAGTTATATTCTTGACCGTCATAAAGCATTGCTGCCCAGCCGTTATCACTAGCACTAATAGATGTTCTGAGTGTGATAGCAACCTTTTCAAAGCCAAACTTGTCAGCCAACTGTTTTGCAACACTTTTGTAACCGTCGTGATTTAATTTACCGCCGTAAATATCGGTACCTTCTGCTTCAATACCAAAAACGTCTTTTGCGTCTTCTTCGTTAGAAATACAAACGTCTACATATTTGCAAAGTTCAGTCATAGCAGTTCTTGCTTCGTCTCTTGTCCAAAGTTTGCCTCTGTAGTTTAAGTCACAAGAAATTTTAACACCGCGTTTCTTAGCAGCAGCACAAGCCTGTTTGCAAATTTCAACAACATTTTCGCCCAAAGCGGGAGTAATACCTGTAAAGTGGAACCAGTCTGCACCTTCAAAAATGCTGTCCCAATCAAAATCTTCTACACTTGCTTGTTGAATTGCAGAATATTTACGGTCGTAAATACATACTGAACCTCTTTGTGAAGCACCTTTTTCAAGATAATAAATACCTACTCTTTCGCCGCCTCTAACAATCTTGGAAGTATCAACGCCGAAATAACGAAGACTGTCAACCGCAGCCTGACCGATAGCGTGCTTAGGTAACTTTGTTACATAAACACTGTCCATACCGTAGTTTGCAAGGCTTACTGCAACGTTTGCTTCGCCACCGCCAAAGGTAGCTTGCATCTGGTCATTTTGGAAAAATCTGTAATAACCGTTAGGAGCAAGTCTTAACATCAATTCACCGAAAGTTACTATTCTTGCCATTTTATTTACCCTCCATTTTATCAAGTGATTCTTTTACAAAGAAGCTACCGCCAATGGCAGCAATCTTATCAAAAGCCAAAAATTCGTCTATGTTGCTACGGTCTACACCGCCTGTAGGAATAAACTTAACCTGCGGGAACGGTGCAGATAAAGCCTTTAATGCTTTAAGACCGCCATACACATTTGCAGGGAAGAATTTAACGGTAGTAATACCAAGGTCTAAAGCCTGCATAATTTCAGTCGGTGTTACGCAACCGGGATAGTAAGGTATGTTATTTTTGTTGCAGATTTTTGCAACATCCACCGAAAGACCGGGAGAAACGATAAACTGTGCGCCGACTTTAAGTGCAGCTTCGCACTGCTCGGCATTAATAACTGTGCCTGCACCGATAGACATATCGGGATAGTTTTTGCAAGCATATTCAATTGCTTCGGCAGCACAGGCTGTACGGAAAGTAATTTCCGCACAGTTAATACCATTATTCTTAAGTGCTTTTAAAATTTTATCTGTTTCGCTTAATTCTTTAATGACTACAACGGGTACAAATTTTTCCATAATATTCTCTCCTTATTAAACATTTTGTACCTAGCCGTTATTCCCACTCAATTGTGCCAATCGGCTTTGGTGTAAGGTCTAAAAGAACACGGTTAATGCCCTCAACCTCGTGGGTAATACGGTAGGTTATATGGTGCAAAAGCGCATAGGGAATTTCTTCTATAGTAGCGTTCATAGCATCTGTGGTGTTTACAGCGCGGATAATTGCCGGCCAACCTTCGTAACGGCTTTCATCCTTAACGCCTACGCTTTTTATATCGGGCACAGCAATAAAATACTGCCATACCTTGCCTGCAAGACCGTTTTTATCAAACTCTTCACGCAAAATTGCATCTGCTTCGCGTAAAGCGTGAAGTCTGTCACGTGTAATAGCGCCAAGGCAACGAACGCCAAGTCCGGGACCTGGGAAGGGTTGACGGTAAACCATAGCGTGTGGAAGACCTAATGCTTCGCCTACAACACGAACTTCATCTTTAAACAAAAGTTTTATAGGTTCAACCAATTCAAACTGAAGGTCTTCAGGCAAACCGCCTACATTATGGTGTGATTTAACCGCTTTTTTGCCTTCTGCTTGCTTAATACTTTCCAATATGTCAGGATAAATAGTACCCTGCGCTAAATACGAAATACCTTCAAGTTTACGGGCTTCATCAGCAAAAACATTTATAAATTCAGCGCCGATAATTTTTCTTTTTCTCTCAGGATCAGAAACGCCTGCCAAAAGATCAAGAAAACGGTCAGTAGCATCAACATAAATAAGGTTTGCATCAAGCACATTACCGAACATTTCAATAACGGCTTCGCTTTCACCTTTACGCATAAGGCCGTGGTTTACGTGAACACAAACAAGCTGTTTGCCTATAGCCTTAATAAGAAGCGCTGCTACCACCGAACTGTCAACACCGCCGGAAAGCGCAAGTAAAACCTTTTTGTCGCCAACCTGCGCGCGAATTTCGGCTATCTGTTCATCAATGAATTTGTTTGCGAGCTCTACGGTAGTAATTCTTTCCATAGTTTCTGGTCTTAAATTTGAACTCATAAAAATTGTGCCTCCGCCTTAGTTAGTGTAATTATCAAAATATCCTTGAACAAGAACAACAGGTGTGCCTTTATCACCCGAACCGCTTGTCAAGTCACAAAGTGAACCGATAAGGTCTGTAAGCTGACGGGGTGTTGTACCTTGAGAAGCCATATTGCCAACAAGATTGTCCTGTTTTTCTTTAATGCTCTTAGAAATAGCGGCCTTTAATTCTTCGCCCGACAAATCTTTAAAATCATTATCTGCCAAGTATTTAAGCTTAAGCTCGTTAGGTGTACCAACAAGTCCGTCAGTAAATGCGGGAGAAACAACAGGGTCTGCAAGCTCCCAAATTTTACCTTGAGGATCTTTAAATGCACCGTCACCGTAAACCATAACTTCGATATGCTTACCTGTTTTCTCCAACAAACGACTTTGAATATCCAAAACTAAATCCTTACACTCTTTCGGGAAAAGTTTAATTTGGTCTTCTGTAGATTTGTTAGAACCAAGCAGTCCGTATTTTTCGTTGTAACCGCTGCCGTCAACCGAAGCATTAAGGATATCATCCAAGCCACAAACAACCTTTGCTCCGTTTGCTTTGAGAATTCTTTTAGTTCTCTGTCTTGTGTGGATATCACAGTTCAAAACACAATCGGTATATTTTAAAATCGCGGTAGCTTGATTTGCGAAAATTACCTCTACTTCAGCACCTGCTTCACGGATGATTGAAGAATAATAATCAACATAATCCACACCTGTAAATTCGTGTTTATTTTCGCCGAAAAGTTCTCTGTATTTTTCGAGTGTTAAAACATCACTATAAGGGTTTACACCTGCTTCATCGAGCATATCATAGGTAATAAGGGCATTACCAACTTCATCACTGGGGTAGCTAAGCATTAAAACAACCTTTTTAGCACCCTTTGCAATACCCTTTAAGCAGATAGCAAAACGGTTGCGCGATAAAATCGGGAAAATAACACCGATTGTTTCGCCTCCCAATTTAGTTTCAACATCCTTGGCGATAGCATCTATATGAGCATAGTTGCCTTGTGAACGTGCAACTATTGATTCGGTGATAGACACAACATCCCTGTCACGAAGTTCGAAGCCTTCACTCTCAGCCGCCTCAATAACGCTATCGGTAACGATCTTTGCCAAATCGTCTCCTTCACGGATAATGGGGCAACGAATGCCTCTTGAAACTGTACCAACTTTTCTTTCCATTTTAAGTCACCTTTATTTCAATTTAGAATAAACTAATCCGTAATGAAATTACCGACGTAAACATTACAAATTATTTTAACACATACAGACTCTAAAATCTACATTTTTTTGCGATTTTTTTAATTTTTTTTAGTTTTTACACGCTGCGGCCTAATAATTCACGATTTTGCACATTAAGGGTTGACAAAATTAATTTATTGTGCTAAATTATCTTCTGTAAGATAGAGGCGCGATTTGTTATAAGTACACTTTGAATGTTAATCTCGGCAGAGAAATGTCAAAGTTGAAAGGAACGGTCGCCGAAGAGGGTTAGTCGGCAGACGCCACTCTGGTAAAACGGAATAACATCCGGTTTACTGTCGCTTTTGCGGAGGGCTATCAAAATAAGATTTCACATTTTTATAATGTTGTCTGATTTTGCGTAGCCGAGCAATCGGCTATTTTTTATTTTAAATTTGATTAAGGAAGTGTCCTGATGAAAAAACCTATTTTTGAAGGTATGGCTACCGCCATTGTTACCCCACTTACCGAAAACGGTATTGATTACGAGGCTTTCGGCAAACTTATTGACTGGCAGATTGAACAAGGCATAAACGCTTTGGTAGTTTGCGGAACAACGGGCGAGGCTTCTACCCTTTCTGACGACGAACACCGTGACGCTATTGAATTTGCCGTAAAGCACGCAAACAAGCGCGTTCCAATTATTGCAGGAACAGGCTCTAACGATACCGACTATGCTTTGGATTTAACCAAATGTGCCTGTGAAGCGGGAGCAGATGCAATTTTAGTTGTAACACCGTATTATAATAAAACCACCCAAAACGGCCTTATCAAGATGTTCACCGCTATTGCAGATGCATCTACAGTGCCTGTTATTCTTTACGATGTGCCCTCACGCACAGGTATGAGTATTGAGCCTAAAACCGTTGCCGCTCTTGCAGAACATCCAAACATTGTAGGTTTAAAGGCTGCAAGCGGTAATATTTCCAAAATTGCAGAAACTGCGCATCTTTGCGGCGATAAAATTCACATTTATTCAGGTAATGACGATCAGGTCATTCCGATAATGGCTTTAGGCGGCAAGGGATGTATTTCGGTTCTATCAAATATTTTGCCAAAAGAATCGGCTCTTATGTGCCAAAAATTCTTCGATGGTGATATTAAGGGTGCTACCAGGATGCAACTTGATTACATACCTCTTATAAATGCGCTTTTCAGTGAAGTTAATCCCATTCCGGTCAAAGCCGCTATGGCAAAAATGGGTTATTGCGAAGATTATTTGCGCTTACCCCTTACCCAAATGGAAGATGCTCACCGCGAAGTTTTATTTAGTGAAATGCGCAAAGCAGGCATTAATATATAATCAGGAGTTTTAGATGATTTGTGATAATATATCAGTAAACCAAAAAGGACATTTAACCTTTGCAGGTTTTGATACTGTCGATTTAGCGCAAAAATACGGCACGCCGTTATATTTGATGGATGAAGAAAAAATCCGTCAACATATAAGGGAATACAAAAAAGCTTTTTGCGAATTTTTCCCGAAAGGAAGCACCCCCGAATTTGCGAGCAAGTCTTTTTCCTGTAAACAAATTTACAGGATTATGGCAGAAGAGGGCATGAATATTGATGTTGTATCCTGCGGTGAAATTTACACCGCGGTTTTGGCAGGGTTTCCAATGGAAAAAAGTTTCTTCCACGGCAACAATAAAAGTGATAGCGATATTCAATTTGCTATTGACAACAAGGTAGGCTTCTTTGTTGCAGACAGTATGGATGAATTGGTAGCCCTTAACCGTATCGCTAAAGAGAACGGCATAATACAAAAAATTCTTTTGCGAATAACACCGGGTATTGACACCCATACCCACCAAAAAATTTCAACCGGTAATGTTGATTCTAAATTCGGTGTTGCCATCTCCACAGGTCAGGCAACTAATACCGTTAAAGAAATTTTAAAAATGCAAAATATTAAACTTTGCGGTTTCCATTGCCATATCGGTTCGCAAATTTTTGAATCAGAACCTTTTAATACAACCGCAAAACTTATGCTCGAATTTATAGCAAAAATGCAAACAGATTTAGGCTACTCCGCCGAAATACTTAATTTAGGCGGTGGATTTGGCGTAAGATATTTAGAAACACATCCCGAAATTAACTATTTTGAAAAAATAAAGGATATTGCCAAAACCGTTACAGAACTTTGCTCAGATTTAGGAATTAAGATACCTAAAATTGCAATGGAACCCGGCAGAAGTGTCGTAGCAGATGCGGGTATGACACTTTATACCGTAGGTTCTGTAAAAGAAATTACGGGATATAAAAATTACGTTTCAATAGACGGCGGTATGACCGATAACCCGCGTTATACCCTTTACGAAGCACCCTATACCATAATGTTGGCTTCGCGCGCAAACGAAAAATGTGACTTTATTGCAACCGTTGCCGGCAGATGCTGTGAATCGGGCGATATTTTACAGGAAAATGTTGCCTTGCCAAAACCAAAAAGAAACGATATCTTGGCGGTACTCACAACCGGTGCATATAACTATTCAATGGCTTCTAACTACAACCGTATTCCCCGTCCCCCTGTTATTATGCTTAACAAACAGGGCGATTATGTTGCAGTAAAACGCGAAACCTTTGAAGATATTTGTAAATTAGATGTATAAAAAAGTCGGCAGTTGAAACTGCCGACTTTTTTTATTATTCAAATGTAGGTGCAAACTTGTTGCTCATAATGCAAACCCATGAATTACCTTGGTTTACAGTAAGGGGTTTACCGTCTTCTGTAGTAAACACAAACGAACTTGAAGCATTACCCTTGCTCCATTTAATAGGAGTATATGTGCCGTTTACACAGTAATAGCCGCTGCCCGAAGTAAGGTCTATGTTTCTGTGCTTACCGTCGGGATAATTGCTTATAGTAGTTGAAAGTATAAACACGTTTTTAAAGTATTCACTTTCGCCTGTGTAATAATCCTTGCGTTCGGTATTTTTAAAGAATCTTTGATATTTGCCGCTTTTATCGTCATACTTAAATACCGATTTATAACTTGTTGAAAACGGTACACTAACGGTTTTTGCAACACTTTCATATGTAATGGCGGTATCTTTATCGGCAAAGGTTTGCCAAGTCGTTGCCTTTGTAAGTTTAGTATTATAACCTTGATCAACTAAAGTTTTCCAAATCTTTTCACCGTAGCCGTACAAGGTATGTTCGCTTGCAAGACCGTTACTTTCACGGTAGCCCGCATTGTTTGTGCCAAGTGTAAAAGTTTGGGTGTCTTTCAAATGGGGTGCACAGTAAGTAGGATCCTGACCGTGATGAACATATATTGCATCATGTCCCATAGACAAATCAACATACGCATAACGTGCCGAACGCACCGTACCTATTTTTTCAACCTTGGAAATATCCTGATACACAGCCATTAGACGAGTGATTCCGCCTTCAACCTCAGTTTCGTAAATTATGTCAGCCTGAGGAACACCTGCTTGAACTGGTTGTGCTACCGAAACATTGTTTACCATTATTGCAACCGGTTTGTCTTGAGATTTTTCTTTGGTCAACTCTGCAACACCGGTCAACGGATTAATATATGTATCTGTTTGTGTAACTGCACTTGATTGGCTTGATTCGTTTGGTTTTTTGTCTGTTTTTTTATCCGAACCGCAACCAACAGAGGTGAGTAATAAAACAGCCATCAATAAAGTTAAAATTTTCCTATACATTGTGTATTCCTCCCAAAAATGTATTAGTATATCTACAATATATACTATACTACATAAATTACATTTTTTCAACAAAAAAGAACCTATTTTTTAAAAAAATAGGTTCTTTACAAATTATTCCTCTTCTTCTGACAGTAATTCACATACACCAATGCGTTCGATGCGGTATCCGTCAACCTTTAAAACGGTAATTTCCAAATTTTCGAATTTAAAAGTATCGCCTTCGTTAGCTTCACCGTCAAGCATAGTGAGTGTCCAACCGCCTACCGTTGCGGTATCGCCTTCGAAATCTTCGTTTTCATCAATGTCAATATCAAATTCATCGAAGAAATCGTAAACGCGCATATCACCGTCGGCTTCAAAATGGGTATCGTCTATACAAATAAACTCGCGTTCAATTTCGTCAGATTCATCCCAAATTTCGCCTACGAGTTGTTCTAAAACATCTTCCATAGTAAGAATACCCATTGTGCCGCCGTATTCATCAAGAACAACAACCATATGGCATTTGTTTTCTTTCATTTTTTCAAGCACATCGGGCAAAGGCATTGTTTTGTGAACAAAATTAACAGGAAGTAGCAATTCCCTGAAATTAACCTTTTTGCCTTCGACGTAAGCTTTATAAAAATGATTAAGATGCAATATACCAATAATATTATCGGTTGTATCTTCGTAAACAGGAAGTCTTGAATAGGTGGATTCTTCACATTTGCGGACATTTACTTCATACGGGTCGTGAATATCAATAGCCTCCATATCAACCCTGTGGGTTATAATTTCATAGGCTAAAACTTCATCAAAATCAAGTGCGTTTTGAAGTAAATCGCACTGTTCTTCGTCAAGAACACCCTCGTCTTCAACGATATCAATAATATTTTCAAAATCATCTTCCGAAACGGCTTCGCTGTCATTAGCACTTTTTTGCCAAAGTTTTGAAGCAAGATTTACAAGTGCAATTACAATTGCCGTTAAAGGCTTTAATATAATCGACAAAACATAAATCGGAACTGCTGCTAAAACACAGAAAAGTTCAGGAATTTGTTTTGCAATAACTTTAGGCATAATTTCGCCGAAAGTAAGTACCAAAAGGGTCATAATAACGGTGGAAGTCCAGGCATAATCATCGCCCCACCAAGCAATAACAATTAAAGTTGCTATTGAAGATGATGCCATATTAACAATATTATTACCTACAAGAATGGTACTTAAAACGTTTTCATAATCTTCACGAATCTTAATTGCGGTTTTAAGGGCAAAACTTTCCCCATCTTTACCGCGGTTTTTAAGCCTTACGGGGTTTACCGAAGAAAAAGCAATTTCAGAACCCGAGAAAAAGGAGGATGCGCAAAGCAAGAAAACAATTGCTATATATTTTAATATACTACTCATCGTCGGCACCTCCTATGTCGTCCTCGTCATAGATTTCGCCGACAAGTTCTTCCAAAATATCCTCTACAGTAAGTATACCGATAATTTCACCGTCGCCGTTGCGCACAAGGCTTAAGTTTCTGCGGTGGTTACTCATTTGGGTTAAAACATCGTCAATCGGCAAATCAGCATTAACATAAAACGGATAGTCAAGTATGCTTGCCAAAATAACATTGTTATTATACTTCATATAGGATTTTAGGAATTTTCGCATTTGCAGAATACCCTTAACATTACCTTTACGGTCAATTACAGGTATTCTTGAATGCACTGAGTTTTTAACAATTTCAAGAATTTGCGGAGTCTTACTTGCCGTACTTATTTTCTGAACATCTTCCCACGCTACCATAACGTCTTTAGCAGTTGAATCCGAAAAATGCAGGGCAGACTTCATAAGTTCGCCGCGTTCTTCGCCAAAATCTTCTTCCTCTGAGATATTTTCAACAATATCATTAAGTTCTTCTTCAGTCATGGTAACCTGATTTTCGGTATGTTTTTTAAACGGTTTCGAAGCAAGCGCGGACAATGCGGTAAATGCCACTGAAAGCGGCTTCAACACCTTCATTAAAACAACCAAAATCGATGATGAAACTTCAGCAAAAGTTTCATTACAGGAACGCGCAAAACACTTAGGTATCATTTCACCGAAAATAAAAACCACAACCGTAACAATAACTGTAGAAAATGTAACCCAAGCCGCACCTAAAGGCGCAGTTATTACAGTTGCAAGGGTAGCACAACCAATGTGCGCCACATTGTTACCGATAAGCAAAACTGATAAAGCTTCATCAAAATTATCGAGTATGTAAAGCACACGCTCGGCACTCTTTTGTCCCTTTGAAGCCTTGCTTATCATGTGTATACGGTTGACAGATGCCAAAGAAATTTCCGTACCTGCAAAAAAAGCACTTAAAATAATAAAAATTGCGAAAAGAATAATATTCCCCGCCGGACTGTCGTCCACAAAAACCAACTCCTTTAATATATAGATATTTATATTTTATCTCATTCATTAAGTTTTGTCAATTAGAAACAGTAAATCTTGACAGTTTTTTTGTAATATTTTATAATGGAATAGGTTAAGCGAAACAATTCTGTTTCGCCACAAAATCTTTGATTTTGCGACAAATTTTTTAGTAAAAATTTGTCCTATCCCATTGCAATGAGTGTTGTGCAAAATTAAATATTAGAATTTAATTTTGCCGAA
>JAZSDM010000030.1:0-4589 GCA_045531145.1 Acutalibacteraceae bacterium
AAAGTATCGAATTGCATTTAAAATATTACTTTTACCTGTACCGTTTTCACCAATGAACAAATTGATGTCTTTAAAATCTAAAACACAGTGTTTGATGGATTTGAAATTATTTATTTCAATTTTAGAAATACTCATAACAAATCCTCCGCACACTTGATATTAATAACATTTTACCACAATTTTCTATCTTTTGCAACATCAATAAGCATTGTATGGTTTAGTAAAAGTTTTAATTTAAGGTACACCTTTTGTTAGATACCGTACTTCTTATTTTTATAGAGGGGCAAAAACTTTTACAAAATGGTTGATTTTTAAACCGCAAAAACGATGTTGTTTACATAGAAAGGGTGAAAATTGCCTTTCGTACATCTTGACAAAATCGCCTGATTACTGTAATATAATAATTGTTAGGTGTATTCTCCGTTATGGAGTTTGGTTTGATTATGCTCCCGCCAGGGAGTTAGGTTTGATAGGCATGGTTGGAATTCGCCTAATTTTGTTCCTGCCTTGTACCCCAGATGAAGCGGGGATACAATTACATAATTGTGTCGTTTTGCCGACTTTTAATCGAAGGATTGAAGGTCGGTTTTTGCTTTATTTGGAGATTTTTATTAAGGATGGTGATGAATTGAAAAAATATTTTATGCGGTCATAACCCGCATAAATAAAGATTTTTTAGGATTTGAAGTCCCAAAAAGTCCAAAACGAAACTTGACAAAATTTTGGCGGTTTATATACTGAAAGCACAAAGCGGAAACATCTCTCTGCCTGTGCTGTCAGTATTGCCGCACAGGAGGTGATGAGATGGGTACGGAAACAAGAACGTATAACAACGATATTAAAGAACTGAAAAAACAACAAACATATGAGTTCGGGAGAATAAGCTTTATTGTCGAGCCGAGATTTAATGATAGCGGCAATAATACGCTTGTCTCCGTACTTGTAAGGCTATTGCAAAAAGAAGACTTATCTTCAAAGTTTTAATAGCAGCGGCGGTGCCGTATTATTTAACAACTTAAATTTATTTTAACTGAAAGGTACTGTTTATTTGACTGCAGAAAGGAGGATAGATGTCACAGTCAAGTAATAAAAATACGAGGGATATCACAGCGTTTTTATACGAGCGATTATCCCGCGATGATGATTTGGAGGGCGAAAGCTACAGCATTGCTAATCAAAAACAATTGCTAACAAAAGTAGCACATGAAAAAGGGTATACCAAATTAGTCCATTTCTGTGATGATGGTGTTTCGGGTGTCACAATGAACCGACCGCAGTTCAAAGAGATGATAAAGCAATTGGAACTCGGCAAAGCCTCGGCGGTATTCGTTAAGGATTTGTCCCGACTTGGCAGAAATTACATAGAAGTCGGCAGACTCACAGAAGAGTTCTTTCCGGACAACGATATCCGTTTGGTCGCTATATCGGATAACATTGATACAGCCGAGGGCGAAAACGAGATGGCGCCTATCAGGAATCTGTTCAATGAGTGGTACTCAAGAGATATCAGCAAAAAGCGACGCATCAGCAATAAGATTCGGGGAAGCTCAGGAGAGCCGTTAGGCTTTGCTCCATACGGATATATGAAGGATCCAGAAAATCCAAAACGATGGATTATTGATGATGCTGCCGCAAGCATTGTCCGACAGATATACGATTTCGCAAAAAACGGTATGGGTACAGAGCAAATCGCTGTATATCTTACAGAGCATAAGGTCTTAACACCAATGGCTTATGCGGTAAGTAATGGCTTTAAGAAACCAACCAACCGTACGAATCCCGATCCGTATCATTGGAATTCCTCGACTATTACAAAGATACTGAATCAACAGGAATACTGTGGGGATGTTATTAACTTTAAAACCTATTCCAAATCATATAAAAACAAAAAGCGCATACCTAATTCACCTGAAAATATGATGGTATTTAAGAGTGTGCACGAACCGATTATCGAAAGAGAAGTATTTGAAGCTATGCAACGAAAACGGAGCAACACGCGGAAACGCAAACCAATGGACGGTGAGCGTAATATGTTTTCGGGTATTCTCGTTTGTGCCGATTGCGGCAGTAATATGCAATTTCATTTTAATCAGAAAAATCCCGATATTAAATATTTTAACTGTTACGGTTACAATCGAGGAAAACGAAAGATATGCAATTCCACCCATTACATTCGGGTAGATTTTCTTGAACAGGTAGTCCTTGGTGAAATTAAAAGGTTAATTAAATTTGCCCCACAGGACGAAGATAGATTTATATCAACCTTGATAGAATACTCCAAGAAAACTATCGAAAACGAGCAGAATGCACGGCAAAATGAACTTAAAAGTCTGATTGCAAGGCATAAGGACTTGGATTTCCTTTATGAAAAGATTTATGAAGATAACGCTATGGGCAAGATTTCTGATGAAAGATTCGTTAAACTTGCCGCAAAATACGAAGATGATCAAAAGACTATATCTAAGCAAATTGATGAACTTAAATCTGCCTTTGAGGAAGCCCAAGCCAAATTTGCTAACGCCGATACTTTCAGACAGGCATTAAAAAAGTATACCTGGATTAGGAAACTTACTCCGGATATACTTAATGAATTGATTGACCGTATTGAAGTGCATCAGGCAGAAAAGACCGAGCACGGTAAAGTGCAGAAGCTTGTAATATATTACAACTGCATCGGTTCGATTTATTTACCCGAAGACTCATCTCCGCCGACACCTGATATACATCTGCAAACAAGAAATGGTGTAACAACAAGTCACGGCGGATTAGCAAAAATTTAAAAACAAAAAATCTAATAAAAAGAAAAAGTGTTCTTACAGGAAACTGAAATCCTGTAAGAACACCTATACTGGTCCGAGTGACAGGACTTGAACCTGCGGCCTCTTGACCCCCAGTCAAGCGCGCTACCAGCTGCGCCACACCCGGAAATATTTAAAGTAATAAGAAATAGTGAATGGGGAGTAGATTGTTTTTATTATCTCGCGCGCTACGCTTACTTTTGCGGTGCCCAAAATTTGTTTCGATTTGGAGCGTCGACAAATTTTGACCGCTGCGCCTTTTCGTTCTCCCTGCATCTGCCACAGGCAGCGGTCGAACTCAAAGCTACCAGCTGCGCCACACCCGGATAACTTGAAGTAATAAGTAAGAGTGAATAGTTAAGAAACTGTATAAATTATTACATTTCACACAAACATTATTATACCATTAATTTTAAATTTGTCAATAGAAAAAAGGCCGCCAAAACCTATTTTTTTAAGGCGGCCTTTTTATAGTTTTAATTAATCGGCAAAGCCTGATTCTACCAAAGCTACAAGGCTGTCAAGCGCTTCTTTTTCGTCAGAACCGTCAACAATTATTTTGATAGAAGTGCCGCCTACAATACCGAGAGAAAGAACACCTAAAAGGCTTTTTGCATTAACCTTTCTATCATCCTTTTCAACCCAAATAGCTGATTTGAATTCGTTAGCTTTTTGAATGAAGAAGGTTGCCGGACGGGCATGTAAACCTACTTGATTGTGAATGACAACATCTTTAACGCACATTGTAAAATCTCCTTATCGGTTAATGAGTTTTTATCTATGTTTGTATTATACCACATTTAATGTCATAGTCAATAATTTGTGAATAAGTTCTAATATTTATCCAACAAATAGTGGTTTTGTGGGGCTGTATTTGTGCAAAATTATTATAAATTTAAAGACTGTCTTTGTATTTTTTCAAAAGTTTTTTGTCTTTTTCGGTTATGTCGGATTCGCTCAACATATCAGGTCTTTTGTCGAGAGTGGTGACAATAGACTTGCATTTTCGCCATTCTGCTATTTTTTGGTGATTGCCCGAAAGCAAAACTTCGGGAACTTCTTTACCGTTCCAGATAGCAGGGCGGGTATACTGCGGATATTCGAGTAAGCCGTCAAAATGGCTTTCGTCCTGAAAACAAAGGTCATCCGAAAGGACACCCGGTAACATTCGGCAAACGGCATCCGCAACGGCAAGGGCGGGAAGTTCGCCGCCTGTAAGCACAAAATCTCCGATTGAGATTTCTTCATCGACAATTTCATCCAAAACGCGTTGGTCAACGCCCTCGTAATGACCGCAAAGCAGTACCAGTCGGTCTAATTTTGAAAGTTCAATAGCTTTTTGTTGATTAAAAACTTTACCTTTGGGTGACAAATATACCAAATGCGGTTTTTCTTCCCCATCGTTATAAAGGCTTTTGTAACAGTCATAAATCGGTTGCGCGGACATAACCATACCCATACCGCCGCCGTAGGGCATATCGTCAACCTTGTTATGCTTGTTGCCGGCAAAATCACGTATATTGGTGCAAACAATCTGGACTTTACCTGATTTTTGCGCTCTGCCAATGATACTTTCGTTCATTACGGCGTTACACATTTCAGGGAAGAGGGTAAGAATATCAATCTTCATCAAAAATTCCTTTCATTGGGCGGATAACAATTTTTTCGCTTTCGGTATCTACCGATATAACAACTTCGTCAATCGCGGGCACGAGGTATTCTTTACCGTTCCTTGTGATGTGCCATACATCATTTGCGCCTGTTTCGGAAATGTCGGTTATTTTGCCGAGT
>JAZSDM010000109.1:0-11076 GCA_045531145.1 Acutalibacteraceae bacterium
TCGGGATGAATTGCCATTCTAACGTCACATTCTTCTGCAACGGGAATAACTTTTTTAAGGAATTTTTCAAGGTTTGCCCAAAGTCCCTCTTCACCGATTTCACCGTAAGCGGTAATCAGTTCGCGAACTTCTTCCTGAGTATAGCTTGAATCCCAACCGGGTAGGTGAATATCGTCTTTTAAGGGGTCTAAACCTTTCATTTGTTCCCAATACATAACAAGGCTTGTTGAACCGTCGCTCGCTTTCTTGTCAAGCTGTGTTCTTGTCCAGTCAAATACAGGCATAAAGTTGTAGGTTACACACTTAACACCGTATTTTGCGCAACGGCGGATGTTTTCGCAGTAAACTTCTAAAAGTTCGTCAACATTGCCTCTGCCGAGTTTAATATCCTCGTGAACAGGGATAGATTCAACCACATCAAACAAAAGACCGTGGTCTTCACATTGCTTTTTCATTTTAGCCAAAGATTCTTCAGGCCAAACTTCACCGGGTTTTACATCGTAAACCGCCGAAACGATTGAACGCATACCTGGAATTTGTGATATATTTTCAAGTGTTACGGGGTCACTTTCTCCGTACCAACGGAAAGATAATTTCATATTCATTTATTTTTCCTCCAGACCGAAATATTTATTCGCATTATTAAAGCATATACCCTCAACAATTTCTTTTAAATCTTTTTCGCTTAGCGGGTATTCGCCATCTTCAACCCAAGTGCCTATTAAATTACACAAAATTCTGCGGAAATAATCGTGGCGGGTATAAGAAAGAAAACTTCTTGAATCGGTAAGCATACCAATAAAGTTGCCTAAAAGACTTAGGTTTGCAAGGCTTATCATTTGGTCTTGCATACCGGTTTTATTATCGTTAAACCACCAAGCACTTCCGTGTTGAATTTTACCTGCAATTTCGGGACCTTGGAAAGAACCGAGTATAGTATCAATAGTCTGATTATCCGCAGGGTCAAGGCTGTAAATTACAGTCTTGGGCAAACTGTCGGTTTCGTAAAGGTTGTTAAGTAAACCGCAAAGTGCCGCTGCCGATTCGTGTGGCGCGATAACGTCAAAGCCTGTATCTGCGCCCAAAACACCGAACATTTTTTTGTTTGGGTTTCTAAGGCAGTTGTAATGAAGTTGCATTACCCAACCTTTTTTAGCATATTCGCTTGCACAGAATAATACAAGGTTGGTTTTAAAGGCTTCGGTTTCAAAGCCGGAAACCTTTTTACCTTTAAGCGCTTTTTTCATAATTTTATCGGTTTTTTCTTCCGAAAGTGGAGCGTATACAATGTAATCAAGACCGTGGTCACTAGCTTTACAACCGCATTCATCAAAATATTCAATTCTTTTTCTTAAAGCGGTTTTAAGGTCAGCAAGGCAGGAAATTTTCACACCCGATACATCTGACAGGCAAGAGATGTACTCTTTCCAACCGTCCTTGTCAATATTAACTGCTTTGTCGGGACGGAATGTTGGAGCAACTGTAGTCTTAAAAGTATCGTCTGCTTTAAGTTTTTTGTGCCATTCTAAACTGTCCACAGGGTCATCAGTAGTACCTATAAAAGCCACGTTGCTTTGTTCAATAATTCCGCGAACACTTAAGGATGAGTCTTTGAGCTTTTGTTCGGTAAGGTTCCAAACTTCCTCTGCCGTATCGCCGTTTAAAACGCCTTCATAGCCGAAATAGGTTTTAAGTTCCAAATGGCACCAATGATACATTGGGTTGCCTATAGCTTTTGGTAAACTTTCGGCAAATTTTTGAAATTTTTCCCTTTGTGGTGCGTCACCTGTGATATAGTATTCATCAATTCCGTTTGAACGCATAACACGCCATTTGTAATGGTCACCCGAAAGCCAAACCTCAAAAATATTATTAAAGGTTTTGTTTTCAAACATTTCTTTTGGGTTCACGTGACAGTGATAGTCGATAATCGGCATCTTTTTGGCATAGTCGTTATAGAGCTTTTTTGCTGTTTCGTTTTTTAATAAAAAATTTTCAGGTAATGCTTTTAACATATTTTTTTTACTCCTTTAAAGCGGTGTATTTTTTATTATTTCACGGTATTCCTTTGGGGTTTTACCGCTATATTTTTTAAATAATTTTGAAAAATATTGCACATCCATAATTCCGCAATGGACTGCCACCGTTTGAATTTGAAGATGGGTTGAACTGAGAAGGTGTGCAGCATGATTCATACGTTTTTCCCTTATATATTCGGTAAGTGTTTTTCCTGTTTCTTTTTTAAAAATAGTGGAAAGATAACCGCCGCTTACATTTTGCACCTTTGCAAGTGAATTTAAAGTAAGGTTAGAGGAAAGGTCTGATTCAATAAAAATAATGGTTTTTTGAACTATGGGGGAATAGTTTTTCATAGTGTGTTTTCGTACAAGTCTGCAATAAGAACGGAAGATTTCTTTCATAAGCGACTTTATTTCGGTAATGTTTGAAATTTGCTCAATTTTTATCGCAAATAAAGAGGAAACTTTGTCAAGATAAATCGGCATAACGCCGCCGTTCTCAGCCGCTTTGCGAAAAAGTGTATTCATTATTATACAATAGTTTTTCATATTGCGCAAGGGGTCTTGAGTACGTTTTTCAAAGGATACTTCATTAAGACCCGAAAGCAGTGAATCGGCTTTATGAATTTGTCCATGCTTTACTGCTTCTATAAACTCATTTTCGTAACTGTAGCGCTTTTCCATTAAATTTATGTTTGCAAGGGTTTGGTCAAGTTCGGTGTCGGAATCCTGACTTATGGGGGATATAGGTAATTTACGTTCCTGTTCAACATCGTGCAGTGTAAAATTATCAGCGCCCCATATTGTTTCACAAAAAGTATCCAACATAATAAGCAGGTGACTGTTTTCAGAAATAACAGGTATGCCCAAATAATATTCATAAAATATTTTTTGATTTTTAGGGGATATTTTTGGATTTTCTCCCACTTTAAGAAATTGGCTTTGGGAAAGGGGACTGTGCAGATACGGACCTATAAAAATGATTGTATCTTGCGGCATTTCGGGTAAAAGGAAATAAGTATAACAAATATTATAAGTATCTGTATTTTTATAAAGCACGTTGGGTTCGGGTTTATCTATAAAATTTTGCAAAGGGGCGTTATTAATGCCGAAATTTTCAAATATAGAAAGCAAGCTTTTATCCAATATTTTTCCTAAAGGTTCTTTTAAAGAGGCAAAAGAAACTTGTATGCGGCTTTTCTTCATAACATCGCATAAAAAATTCAATTCACGGCTGTAAAACATAGTCCACCCCCTAAAAATGTTGAAATTTGTTAATAAAGTGTATAATTCCGTTAGTTACTATAGCATAATTTTTGTTTAATTGCAACATACTTTTATTGGATAAGATTAAAAAAATACAAAAACTGTTGAAAAAATTACTCACTGTATTATGTGAAATAGTTTATACTGAATGTAGCTTGATTTCGTGTACTTATTAAATAAAACGAAAAGAGGAGAGACAACATGAAGAAACAAGTAAAATTGGATGCGAATGGTCATCGTAAGTTTGGCATTCGCGACAGCATTGCTTATGCAGCAGGTGACTTGGGCTGTAATATGAGCTTTGCGCTTAAAGGCACAATGGCAATCTTCTGGACTCAATTTATGAAAATGGACTTATGGTATGCATTATTGCTTATCGTAGTTCAGGTGTGGGACGCTATAAATGACCCGCTTATCGGTTCGATTATTGACGCTGACCGCCGTACTTATAAAAGAAACAAGTTTTTGTCTTACATATGGGCTGGTTCAATCGGTCTTATCGTAGGTGGTGCTTGCTGCTTCTTACCTTTCCCGAATGCTCCCGTATGGGCTAAATTCATAATCTTTATTGCAGGTTATGTTGTTTGGGATGCTTTCTATACCGTTGCAAACGTTCCTTACGGTTCGCTTCTTTCACTTATTTCAAACGATGTTAAAGACCGTGCATCGCTTTCGGCTTGGCGTTCTGTAGGTTCTATCTTTGGAAATATGCTTCCAATGGTTATTCTTCCTTTCATCATTTATGATGAAAATGATAACCTTATCGGTGACCGTGTATTTATTGCAGCACTTATAATGGGTGTTTTAGGTTTCTTCTGCTTCCAGTTTATGATTAAAAACACCACAATCCGTGTTGATACTAATGTTGAACTCAATGAAGAAGCACCAAAGTTTAATATTTTAAAGGCTTTTGGCAACTTTATTAAAACCCGTCCCGCAGTTGGCGCTACAATCGCTGCTATGGGTATGTTTATTGGAATGCAAGGTGCTACAACTGCAGTTACCGTTATCTTCCAATCCTATTACAATAATGTAAAAATTTCGGGTATAGTTCAACTTTTTGCTATGATACCGATTGTATTGTTCACACCGCTTGCGCGTAAGGCTGTTGCTAAGTTTGGTAAAAAAGAACTTGCTACATTTGGTTCAATCTGTTCTGTTGTGGCAGGTCTTGGGTTGTTTATTATTACTCCTGAAAACACTAATCTTGATCTTATTCTTTACATTGTATTCCAACTTGTTTACTCGTTGGGTCTTGGTATCTATTCAACAGTTTCTTGGGCTATGATGGGCGACGCTATTGACTATAACGAATGGAAAACAGGTACAAGAGAAGAAGGTACTGTATATTCACTTCATTCCTTCTTCCGTAAGTTAGCGCAAGGCATCGGACCTTCGCTTGTACTTATCGTAATGGTGGCTTTAGGTTATGTTGGTGCAGATGAGGGTAATCAGGCTTGGCAGGTTGCTGTTAATATGCGTTACCTTGTAGCAGGAACATTCCTATTCTCAGCACTTCTTCAGTTTATTGGTTTAGGTCTTGTATATAATCTCGACAAGAAAACTCTTGCAAAAATGAATGAAGAACTCGGCAGAAATACTGAAGCGTAAAAGTTAGGAAAGTGTCCGATTGTGAAAACGGTCGGACATTTTTTGAAATTAATAATTTATTTATACTTTTTGCTTTAAATGGTGTATAATTAAACCATAATATTCAATGGAGGTTAATAATGAGAACTATTTTAAATTTTAATTCAAAATGGTCATTTACAAAAATGGCAGATGCAATCCCTACTGAAATTTCAAATAAGTGGGATTTTGTAAATCTTCCACATTCTTGGAACGCTATTGACGGACAAGACGGAGATAACGATTATTACCGCGGTACTGCTTATTACGCAAAGGCTTTCAGCAAAGCTGATTTGCCCGAAAGTGACCGTTATTACCTTGAAATCAAAGGTGCTAATTCTTCGGCTTGCGTTTATTTGAACGGTGAAAAATTAGCTTCGCACGACGGCGGTTATTCCACCTGGCGTGTAGACCTTACAGAAAAACTTTCAATACAAAATTTACTTGTTATTGAGGTTGATAACTCTGCTAACGAAACAGTTTATCCTCAAATGGCAGACTTTACTTTCTACGGCGGTATTTACAGGGATGTAAATATCATTTGTGTGAACGATTCCCACTTCGACCTTGATTACTACGGTGGTCCCGGAATTAAAATTACCCCTGAAATTAAGGGTGGCGACGCTGACATTGAAATCGAAGTTTATGTAACTAACGGTAAAATCGGACAGGATATTCATTATGTAATCGAAGATAAAGAGGGTAATGTTGTAGCCGAAACTACAACAAATGATACAAAGGTTGTTTTAAATATTCCGTCTGTTCACCTTTGGCACGGAAGAAAAGACCCCTATCTTTATACTGCAAAGGCAGAACTTATAAGTGACGGTGCTATATTAGATAATATTTCTTCACGTTTCGGTTGCCGTACTTTTAAAATTGACCCCGAAAACGGATTTATCTTAAACGGTGAAGAATACGCTTTGCGCGGTGTTTCCCGTCACCAAGACCGTTTGGGCAAAGGTAACGCGCTTTCCCCCGAAGACCATAAGGAAGATATTGATTTAATTTACGAAATGGGTGCTACAACCATTCGTTTGGCTCACTATCAGCACGACCAGTATTTCTATGACCTTTGTGATGAATACGGTCTTGTAATCTGGGCAGAAATTCCTTACATTTCGAAGCATATGCCGACAGGCCGCGAAAATACCATTTCTCAAATGAAGGAACTTATAATCCAAAACTATAACCACCCGTGTATAGTTGTTTGGGGACTTTCTAACGAAATCGGTATCGGTGGCAGTGATGACGATTTGCTCGAAAATCACCGTATCCTTAATGATATGTGTCACGAGATGGATAAAACCCGTCTTACAACTATTGCAGCAGTTTCAATGTGTAAGATTGATGATCCGTATTTGCAGATTCCTGATGTTGTATCATATAACCATTACTTTGGTTGGTACGGCGGGGAAACCGATATGAACGGTCCTTGGTTTGATAATTTCCATAAAAAACACCCCAACATTCCGATTGGATGTAGCGAATACGGTTGCGAAGCACTTAATTGGCACACCTCCACGCCTATGCAGGGTGACTACACAGAAGAATATCAGGCATACTACCACGAAGAGCTTATTAAACAGTTCTTCAGCCGTAAATATTTGTGGGCAACACACGTTTGGAATATGTTCGACTTCGGTGCAGATGCCCGTAATGAAGGTGGCGAAAACGGACAAAACCATAAAGGTCTTATGACTTTTGACCGTAAGTATAAGAAAGATTCTTTCTATGCTTATAAAGCGTGGTTATCCGACGAAAAGTTTGTTCACCTTTGCGGAAAGCGTTACATTGACCGTGTAGAAGATGTAACAAAGGTTACTGTATATTCAAATATGCCTGAGGTTGAACTCTTTGCCAACGGTGTAAGTGTAGGTAAAAAGACCGCAGAAGACCACTTCTTCTATTTTGAGGTTGAAAACAAGGGCGAAACAGAACTTGTGGCTAAAGCAGGCGAGTTTGAAGACTGCGGCAAAATCCGTAAAGTAGAAACCTTTAATGAAGAATACCGCCTTAAAGAAAAGGGCGCAATCCTTAACTGGTTTGATATTGACGCTCCCGAAGGCTATCTTTCACTTAATGATAAGATGAGTGATGTTATTGCTACACTTCAAGGCAAAATGATATTTATGGGCCTTATGGGTAAACTTATGGGCGGCAAAGGAAAAGGTAAGGACGGCAAGATGGAAGCTATGGGCTTTGAAGTCGGACCTGAAATGATGAGTATGATGGGCGGATTTACAGTTCTCCGTTTGTTCACCCTTATGGGCGGTATGATGGATGTTAAATTCACCAAAGAAGACCTTCTCGACCTTAACGCAAAACTCAATAAAATTAAAAGACCTAAAAAGAAATAATAAATAAAGAATAAAAAATCCGACTCAAAGAGTCGGATTTTTTGTGCTTTTTAATGTCTTATAAAATGGATATTTCCGTGCTTTATTAAAAAGATTATTAAACCTATTATACCGCCAGCGCCTGCAACACTTGCGGGAATTACAATATATATTACCTTATTATCGTTACCCTCAGATTCTATTTTTTCTACTTTAGTATCTTCCGTAACAGAAGATGTATTCTCATCTTTAGAAGTTTCTTCTAAAGATGATGTTTCGCTTACGGTAGATTCGGTAGAAATGTTTTGTGAAGAAATATTGTCTTTTATGTTGTTATCAACATTACTAACTGTTGATTCGGCTTTTGGAGTTGTTAGGGAAGCGGCACAGATGTGACAATTATTATTTTTATCAGGCGTTGTATGAGTTTGTAAACTGTTAGCAATCTCTACACCGCAGTTAGTACAAACTTTCCAGTGGTTGTTTGAATCGGATTTCCAATCTGATGGTGTATGTGCTAAAGCAGGAATATTAACACTCTTAATATCGGTGATTTCTGTTAAAGCGGATGAATCACTGAACCAGTGTCCGCAGTCGCAAGTATAGTAAGCGATGTTTCCTTTTCCATTGCAAGTTGGTGCTTTAGCGGGTATCATAGTCAGACTGTGCTGATGATTAGGGTCTATTATACTAACCGAAAGAATCATCTCGTGTTCAAGTGTAATAGTTGTATAACTGTATCCAAAGTTATCAGGTATATCCATCTTTTTTATAAGTGAAGAAAAGTTATTGCTTAAATTGCTTTGAAAAGTGTTTATGTCACCGTTTACATAAAGTCGGGTTTTGTTATTACCGTCTTTAAGATTAAGTGCCAGTTTGTCTAAATCTAAATCATTATATATAAGTGAGTTTTTAACAAAATAATTAGCATCTGTTGAAGTGGCAGAGGGCAGATATTTATATTCCTCAAAATTTGAAAATTTGTGGTTTTCGCTTAGTTGAGAAGCATTCATATTTAAATGTGTATAAAATCTGTAATCACCTTGGTCATCCCATGTAACATCACTATAATACCATTTACCGTCTATTGATACCAAGTTCCATTCGTGAGATTCTTCTAAGTGTGTGGCAGGGTTTATGCTTGTTCCATAAACACACCAAGCGGGAATACCTACTTTATTAAGTAAATATTGATATGCTTTAGAATACCCAGCACAAACCGCTTTTCCTTCTACCAAAGCACCGTAAGCGTTTTGGTGGTTGTTGCAATTGGTGGTATATTCTGCTACATCTGCTAAACGGTCGTGAAGAATTAAGGATTTTTCATAGTCGCTTTTTCCGTTTAGGTCCCCAATAAGCTGGTTTACTTTGTTTTCAAAAGTGGATTTTGCAGTTTTAAGTCGTTCGCCTGTGAATGTATATTTCGGAGTAATTGAAATAACCATATTGTTTTCTTGGGTGTACTCATAACCGCCTTGAACCCAAAAATATTCGGGGTAGTCATCGTGAAATATGCGGTAAACACATTCTAATTCAGTTCCGCTGATTTTGTTTTGTAAATCAATAGTTGCCTTAGCATTTTCACATCCGTTTTCGAGACAATCGTATACAGCAATTAAGTTTTGAGAGTTATTCATTTGCCCAAGCACTGTTCTGCCGTATCGAAGTTCGGCTGCATTGTAGGTGAATGAAGGTAAGGAAACTATTAAAATAAAAATTGAAATGGACAATACAATAGCCTTTTTTATGCCTTTCAAAATATAACCCCCGTTACAATCTATCCGAGTTTGCAATAACATTATACTACTTTGTCTGGAAGATGGCAACTTTTTAATCTAAAAAATGATGTTCTATTGTATTTCATACTAAAATACTGTATAATTAATAAATAAATTATCGGAGGTTTGTTATGAATTTTTTTGAAATTGCCCAAAACCGTCAATCCTGCCGCAGTTACGACGGTGAAAAAGCGGTTGAACCACAGAAGATAGATTTAATTTTAGAGGCTGCAAGACTAAGCCCCTCGGCTTGTAACGGTCAGCCATATCATATCACGGTTTGCAAAGGTGAAACTGCAAAAAAGGTAGCAAAGGCAACAATGGGTATGGGTATGAATAAATTCGCCGCAAATGCACCCGTTATGATAGTAATTTCCGAAATGCCTTATGTAAAAACGGCGGCAATCGGTGCTAAGTTTAAGGGTAATGATTACCGTTCTATTGATATTGGTATAGTTTCTGCTTATATCACTGCGGAAGCTACCGCGCAAGGTCTTGGCAGTTGTATTTTAGGTTGGTTTGACAGTGATGAAATATGTAAAATTTGCGGATTAGACGGTAAAGTAAGGCTTGTTATTACATTAGGCTATGCCACCGAGGATGATAAACTCCGTCCCAAAAAGCGCAAAGAAATTTCCGAATTGGTAACGGTAAAGGAATAAAAATGAAAAAGAATACAGAAAAAACCAATGTTATGCGAATTTTAGACCAAAAGAAAATAGATTATCAAAGTTATTGCTATGCCGATACCGACGCTTTAAGCGGGGTAGAGGTGGCTGCAGTTTTAAAACAGAATCCAGACAGAGTGTTTAAAACCTTGGTAACGGTTTCGGCTTCAAAGAATAATTATGTATTTTTAGTTCCGGTAGAAAAAGAACTTGACTTAAAAAAGGCGGCTAAAGCTGTAGGCGAAAAAAGTATTAGTATGATAAAATCTAAAGACCTTTTAGCGCTTACAGGTTATATCCACGGCGGTTGTTCGCCTATTGGTATGAAGAAACAGTTTGTAACTACAATTCATTCCACGGCTTGCGATTTTGAAAAAATTCTCTTTAGCGCAGGGAAGATAGGCTATCAGGTGGAACTTTCTTTGGAAGAACTTAAAAAGGTTATAAAATTTAATATGGAAGATGTTGTTTGTTAATATGAAAAATGAATGTTTGATTTGCGGTGCACCGCTTAAATATTTAGAAAATGATACCGAAATGGAGTGTGTCCTTTGCCATAAAAAAGGGCGCACAAAAACCGCTTGCGAAAACGGTCATTACATATGCGACGAGTGTCACACAAGCGGTGTTGATACTGTTATTGATATCTGCCTTAAAAGTGATTTAAAAAATCCTATAGGGATTTTGCGAAAACTTATGGCACAGCCCTTTTGTCATATGCACGGGCCCGAACATCACATTATGGTTGGTTCTGCATTGCTTACTGCTTATAAAAACGCAGGCGGCAAAATTGATCTGAATAAAGCGCTTTTAGAAATGCAGTCGCGCGGTAAAAAAGTACCTGGCGGCGCTTGCGGATTTTGGGGCGCTTGCGGTGCAGGTATAAGTGCAGGAATGTTTGTGTCAATCGTTACGGGCTCGACACCACTTGCCAATGAATCGTGGGGACTGTCAAACCTGATGACTTCACACGCACTTGCCGCCATCGGTAAAGTCGGCGGACCAAGATGCTGTAAGCGTGATTCTTACCTCGCTGTAACCGAGGCGGTAAAATTTACAAAAACACATCTGGGTATCGAAATGGAACTTGGCGAAATTAAGTGCATACATTCTAACCTAAACAACCAATGTATCGGTGAAAGGTGTCCGTTTAAATGAAAAAGAAAATAGCCTTTATCTGTGTGCATAATTCTTGCCGCAGTCAGATTGCCGAGGCATTAGGCAAACATCTCGCAGGCGATAAATACGACTTTTATTCTGCAGGAACCCAAACCAAGCCGCAAATCAATCAGGATGCAGTACGGCTTATGAAACAACTCTATGGCATTGATATGGAAAAATCACAGTATAGCAAAACATTTGATAAAATCCCAACACC
>JAZSDM010000137.1:0-2341 GCA_045531145.1 Acutalibacteraceae bacterium
TTAATCTTTTTGAATGAAAAATGTTTTTTCTGCATCAACTGTGCACCTGCGCATGGAAAAAATAGGTCACTTGCGTGACCTATTTTATAATGTTATGCAGACAATTTCTTTCTGCCTCTAGCACGTCTTCTTTTGAGAACTTGACGACCGCCCAAAGTTTTCATTCTTTCTCTGAAACCATGGGTTCTTTTTCTTCTAAGATTGTTAGGTTGAAAAGTACGTTTCATTAAGTATTCCCTCCTTATCCACCAGAATTTTTATCAAATTCTATGTTTAATGAATTGATAGCTGTAAATGTATTACTAAGATATTATATTTGAAAATATTTTCTTCGTCAAGTAGAAAACATCCCAAAAACCACGTATTTAAGCCAAAAAAATCTCAAAAACAAACAATCAAACACTTAACGGTAAAAAAATTTACCAAGGATTTGCGAAGTTATCCACAGTCTGATAAAATAAAGATGGCAGAGTTTCTTTAAAAATAAATTACAAAAACATTATCGCGGCAGTGCAATTTTTCTTATAAATCGCTTGCATGAAACTGCCGGTTTTTTATTTTAAATTTAGGAAAGGAAAAATATGATGAGCACCTACGATTTAGCTGAAATCTGGATTAAATTCACGGACAAATTCAAAGAATCAGTTAGTGAAAAAGTATTTGACGTATGGATTAATCCTATTATGCCCTTAGAAGTAACGGACACATATTATAAGGTAGCTGTCCAAAATAATTTCTTCAAAAAAGTCATCGAAGAAAAATATGCTAAGACCATTGAAAGCATTCTTTCTTCCATCATGGAAAAAAATATTACCTTAATTATAGATACCATAGAAGAATCTGAAGGCAAACAAATCATCCCGGAAATTAAACCTGCAGAAGAACCTATGCGCCCTCTCTTTAAAGCAGAAAGAGAAGATGAAATTGACGAAAGCAATTTGAATCCCAAGTATGTTTTTGAAAATTACGTCATGGGTAATTCTAACCGCTTTGCTTACGCAGCAGCTCTTGCCGTTGCCAATAACCCTGCCTCTACTTACAACCCCCTCTTTTTATACGGTGGTGTAGGTTTGGGCAAAACCCACTTAATGCACGCAATTGGTAACCGCATTAAACAAAATGACCCTACCATGAAAGTTCTCTACATTTCCAGCGAGAACTTTACTAACGAAATCATTAATTCTATCTACAATAAGAATACAGAAGCATTCCGCAGAAAATATCGTAATATTGACTGCCTCATCATCGACGACATTCAATTCTTAAAGGGTAAGGAACAAACCCAGGTAGAATTCTTCCACACCTTTAATGATTTACGTGATTCTAATAAACAAATTATTATTTCCAGCGATAGATTACCCAAAGAAATCGAAACCTTGGAAGATAGAATGCGTAGCCGTTTTGAATCCGGTTTGATTGCTGATATTCAACCTCCTGATTTAGAAACGCGTATGGCAATTTTAAGACAAAAGGCTGTCAACGATAAAATTGAACTTCCCAACGAAGTTTTAACCTTACTGGCAACCAGCATTACCAGTAATATTCGTGAAATTGAAGGCGTTTATACGAAAGTTGTTGCTTATTCTTCCTTAATGAATGTTCCTGTAACCTTGGATATTACTAAAAAGATATTGGACGATATGGGTAATATTGTGCAAGTAAAACAAATTACCTTCGAAAGTATCACCCAAGCCGTTGCAGAACATTATCACATTAAAGTTGATGAACTCTTCAATAAAAAACGTACTCAAAATATTGCCTACCCCCGCCAAATTGCCATGTATCTGTGCCGTGAGCTAGCAGATATGTCCTATCCCCGCATTGGCGAACTTTTTGGAGGCAGGGGTCACACTACTGTAATCCACGCTTACGAAAAGATTAGCAATAAGAGTAAAATCGACAGCAAATTACAAAATGATTTGAACGCGTTAAAAGATTTACTGAAACAATAAAAGTTATCCACAAAAACTGTTGATAACTACTAAAAAACTTGTGTATAACTTTTTAAAAAAGTTAATAGATTTTTAGCTTGTAGATACTGTGCATAAAATTTTCAGCTTATCAACATGCTTATCTACAGAGTAAAACCCTTACTCCATCTTGCGTTAAAGCAATTTTCCACATTATCAACAAGCATTACTACTATTACGACTATCTTTTTATAAATAATATAATAGTAAATTCTTAAGGAGGTCTGTGTAAAAATGATTTTTACCTGTAATACAAGTAACCTGAATAAAGCAATCCAAACTGTTCAAAGAGCAATTATTTCCAAACCCAGTACTCCTATTTTTTCCGGTATTCATTTTAAAACTAATGTAGATAAATTAGAAATCATCGC
>JAZSDM010000044.1:0-2117 GCA_045531145.1 Acutalibacteraceae bacterium
TTTTAGTAAAAATTTGTCCTATCCCATTGCAATGAGTGTTGTGCAAAATTAAATATTAGAATTTAATTTTGCCGAAGCCACTTGTAAAGTGGCTTGTCGGAACGCTTTTGAGCGTTTCGACTAACTACAATCATTATAATATAATTATAGTACACTATGGCTATAATATTTACAAGCAACAAAACATTGATTTTTTTCGCAACTTTAGTTTGCAAAATTGTTAATATTGCACTAAATTTTATAAAAAACCTTAAAATTTGAAAAAATTTTGGAAACTTTTGTTTGCAGTGAAATAAAAACTCCCTGCCGTAAATTCAAGCAGAGAGTAGTAAATATATTGATCTGTTTATATAGAAATATGCATTTCCCTCATTTTTTCGCGTATCACACTATATGCAACATCCACATCACAAACATCAATCACAGCTGATTCAAACGGACAGATACCATCCGCCTGTCTATTAATAATGTTTTCTGCCAATTCGCCGTATTGAGCGCGAATATTATTCTCGCTCAGCACCTGCAAAGCCGACTTGCTGATGACTCGAGCATACACGGCTCTCACACCGAGCAGAACATAGAGAAACGCTGTTGCTTTTCCAACCACCTTGTCAGCGGCGGTATAATTTTTAAAATTTTTCTCGCTTTCAAACCAAACCACCAAAGGCTTTACTCCGCGTAGTGTGGAGGTATATATATTCTCATCCTGACACAGTACGCAGGTATATCCGCCCGATAACAGAAGTTTTTTAGCTTTTATCATATCTTTCATAATTACAACCTTGATGAAAAATCGGTCATCATTTCACTAATCTTAATGTTTTGGGGACATACTGATTCACAAGCGCGGCAACCTATACAGACCGAAGGCTTTTTATCCTCACAAAGTGCGTCCATCGCCATTGGTGCAATGAAACCTCCGCCCGAATAAATATGCTCGTTATATAGTTCTATCAGCCACGGAATATCAAGTTCCATCGGACAATGAGTTACACAGTAACGGCAGGAGGTGCAAGGTAATCTTTTTTTCGATGTCATCTCCTCAGCCAAAGCAAGCAGTGCATTCATTTCCTCCTCATTCAAGGCATTATCGGTTTCATATGTGGAAATATTTTCTTTAAGCTGTTCAAAATTTGACATTCCCGAAAGTGTAACAGTAACACCCGCCACAGACTGCAAAAAACGGAAAGCCCACTCTGCCACCGTCGCGTCGGGGCGCATCGCCTTTAATTTCGCTTCGTATTCGGGTGCCAATCTTGCCAGAGAACCGCCACGCACAGGTTCCATAACCCATATTGGAATATTGTATTTGTTCAACAATTCCACCTTTTCCTTGGCGTTTTGAAAATCCCAATCTATCCAATTAAGCTGAATTTGACAAAATTCCATTTCCTTACCATAAGCATCAAGAAAACGTCTAAACGTATCCATATTACCGTGTGTCGAGAATCCAAGATGGCGAATTCGTCCGTTTTTCTTCTGCTTCATCAAATAATCAAAAATGCCAAATTTCGTATCTAAATATCCATCGATATTCATCTCGCATACATTATGGAACAAGTAAAAATCAAAATACTCTACCTGACACTTTCTTAGTTGTTCTTCGAAAATTTCCTCCACCTTGTCCATATTACCTAAAACATAGCCCGGAAATTTAGAAGCAAGATAAAAACTGTCGCGGGGATATTCCTTCAATATCTCACCCATCACCAGCTCAGAATTGCCCGCGTGGTAACCCCAAGCAGTATCAAAGTAGTTTATACCTTTGCGGATCGCATATTCAATCATATCGCGTGTTGCATCTTTATCGATTCTGCTATCATCATTTTCATAGGTAGGTAAACGCATACAACCCATCCCAAGTGCAGAAAGCTTTATGTTTTGAAAATCATTGTAAATCATATTTTTCTCCGTTAAATTGAAATTTTCGTTTATTCGTCTCTGCTCGGCTATAGCTAATATAATTATTATACGCCAACATTAAAATGCCGTCAAGTAAATAGGCGAAAACATAAAACTTATAGTGTTCTCTGCCCGTTCGCATCTTACACCACTACAAAAAATTTAGGAACCATACCTTTGTGTATGATTCCTTATTTTTGGCGGAGACGGCGAGA
>JAZSDM010000105.1:0-2061 GCA_045531145.1 Acutalibacteraceae bacterium
AGCGAATTCGAAGAAGCCGAAGGATTCGAGACCAGCAGCGTTCATTGCGCCTACTGCGATGATGTTAGGCGGAGTACCTACCATGGTGATGATACCACCCCAACCGCAAGCGAATGCCAAAGGCATCAATTGACGGGAAGCAGGGATTTTTGCTGCGGAGCAGATACCCAAAGCTACGGGTAACAAGCAAGCGCAGGTACCGGTGTTGGACAAGCAGGAAGAAAGTACGGTGCCTACCAACATAAGACCGAACATAAGGCTGTTTTCGCCAGTGCCGCACAGGCTTACAACGGTGTTACCAATTTTTTGAGCAAGACCGGTGTAGAACATGGAAGCACCTACAACGAACATACCACCAAAGAGTACTACGGTGGAGTTAGAAAGACCACTGAATACTTGTTTTGCCGGAATGAAGCCTAACAGGCCGCACGCAATAGCGCCGCCCATTGCAGTAATTGCCAAAGGAATAAGTTCGGTTACGAAGAAAAGCGCAACTACTGCCAACAGAATTAAACATTTAATTGCCGGGGACATATTTGTTCCTCCTTTTAATAAATTTCATAAATAGCCTAAGTGAAAAATTACTCCTTAAACTCTTTATGTTAAACAAATCTTATCACGGCAAATTCACACTCCACGTTGCTACAACTACACTTATATTCCCCTTTCTGCTTAGAAAAATTATTTTAGCTATATGAGTTAATTGTTTTTCTCTAAAATAAATTTATAAACTTGTTAAAATTTTATAACGAATAAATTTATTTAAACAAAAGAAGACTGTTGCGAAATCATACAACGATTTCACAACAGTCTTTACATTGTCATTATATCTATATTTTAAATTCAGAACCTAGGTAATTTACTGTTCCAAAATTTCAAAGGTATTCTTTTCAAATGCAATCAAACCTTCGTCACGCATCCTTGCCAATTCACGAGTTAAAGCACTGCGATCAGCATCCAAATAGTTTGCTAAATCGGTACGGCTAAACGGAACAACAAACTTTTTTGTGCCTGCATTAGCAGCTTCTTGTTCAAGATAAGCAAGAATTTTACCACGCAAAGTTTTTTTACATAAGATTTCAGTTTTTTCGATGAGTCTGCTATTATTGTCCGCCAAAATTGCTACAATATTGCACATTAATTTATTATGTGCTTTAGAATTATGCGGATTTTCCAAAAATCTACCAAAAGGAAGCATCAGCACTTCACTATCGCTGGCAGCGAAATAGCTAACTATGCTTTTATCATGACGTCTGCCCAAATAACTTTCTGCAAAAACAGAGCCTGCTCCCAAATTTGCAATGATAGACTTATCACCCCAAATATCTTCTTTAATCATTTGTACCTTGCCATTTACAACAATACACAAATTTTCTACGCAGTCTCCCGCTAAAAAGATATAGTCAGATTTACGAAAATGTTTTACAAGTACAGTTACTCTGCTTAAAACCTCACTAATCTCTTCGACATCTAATCCTTGAAACAAAGGAAGATCCACCAAATTTTGCACAGACATTCTTACATCCATCTACTTCACCTACATTAAAAATTTTTATATTCTTTCTAAACTTATGCCCTCATTATACATATAAAAATTTTCCTGTAAACATTTTGTAACTAAAGTAAGTATTAAGTAACTTTGTTGCTTAAGCAACACTTTATTTACTGCTTACATAACTTTTTTAATTATTTTTTGCGTATGCAACACATTGGTTTTTCAATCTTTTATTTGAAATAAGTTATAGTCTTTTGAAAATAAAGTAAGCAGTTACTTTAATATTTGCGTTGCTTTCGCAACACCTAACTATTTTTATTAAGGCTATAATTTTTCTTAATAGCAAACGAGACATTTGCTTGGGGCATTAGAGAACCTCTGATGCAAACTTTCGCCGGGTATATGAAGTTCAGCATGTACCCGGTATCTTTTTACAAATTTATATCGCCCTATTTCTCACCTCCTGTCGATGACTATTATTGTTTAGGCAGGAGGATTTTTATTTTGGCAAATAAAAACGGAGCTCCCAAACTCGAAAGCTCCGCTTAATTTTACTTATTAATTTT
>JAZSDM010000081.1:0-1976 GCA_045531145.1 Acutalibacteraceae bacterium
ATTTAATGAATTAACAACAAAAGAACTTTACGAAATACTAAAGGTTCGCTCACAAATTTTTATTGTTGAGCAAAAGATGAACTGTCTTGATATGGACGGTGTTGACTTTGAAAGCCTGCATCTGTTTTTGCGCGACGACGAGGAAATAGTTGCATATCTAAGGGCTTTTAAGGTTAGTGATGACACGGTTAAAATCGGCAGAGTGTTGACTGTAAAGCACGGACTTGGTTTGGGTAGAAAGTTAATGGAACAAAGTATACACCAATTAAAAAAGAGTTTCGGTTGCAAGAAAATTGCTTTAAATTCGCAAATAACGGCGGTGGGTTTCTACCAAAAATTAGGGTTTAAAATTACTTCGGGCGAATTTTTGGAAGAAAATGTCGTACACGTTTCAATGGAACTTGAAATATAAGATTTTTAATCCTCCTTTATAATGATTGTAGTTAGTCGAAACGCTTAAAAGCGTTCCGACAAGCCACTTCACAAGTGGCTTTAGCAAAATTAAATTTTAATATTTAATTTTGCACAACACTCATTGCAATGGGATAGGACAAATTTTTATTAAAAATTTGTCGCAAAATCAATGATTTTGTGGCGAAACAGAATTGTTTCGCTTAACCTATTCCATTATTAATAGTATTTTAAAAATTGCAAATACTATTGTAAATAAAGGAGGATTTTTTATGGTAGAACAGGACACAATTAAATTGCTTCGAGAATGTGATGCAGGGGTAAAAATGGGTGTTTCTGCAATTGATGAAGTGTTTGAATACGTTAAAAGTGAAGAGTTGAAGAAGGATTTAAATGCTTGTAAAGACGAGCACAATAAATTGGATAAGGAATTGCAGGAACTGCTCCAAAAATACCACGATGACGGTAAAGAGCCAAACCCAATTGCTAAAGGTATGTCTTGGATGAAAACTAATATGAAACTCGTTATGAACGAATCTGACCACACTATTGCCGACTTAATTACCGACGGATGCAATATGGGTGTTAAGTCGCTAAATCGCTATTTAAATCAATATGAAGCAGCTGATGAAGTTTCAAAAGATATTTGTAAAAGACTTATAAAATTAGAGGAAGAATTGGCAATTAAAATAAGAAAATTTTTGTAAAAAGCAGGGCATTCGCCTTGCTTTTTGTTACTTATTATGTTAGAATTTTAAAAGTGATTTTTGGGGAGGGAAAAATATGAAAAGTATTTTGAAATTGACACCCGGCGTCGCAATTTCTGTATTGATAGCTTTTGTTGCGGTATTTTTAGAAAGTCTAATGCCTATACATATAATCGGTGCGGCAGTTATAGCAATGTTTATAGGTATGATTATGAATCACTTTTTAAAGGACACCAAAATACTTGCTTTGGGAATTAAATTTACTTCTAAAAAAATACTTAAATTTGCTATTATTTTATTGGGATTATCGCTTAATATTACTACTGTTTTGAATGTTGGTAAAATGTCGCTGGCGGTAATGGTGTTTACATTACTTACTTGTTTTGGCGGCGGGTATTTTATCGGTAAGGCATTAGGACTTAATTGGAAACTTTCTAACCTAATTTCAGCGGGCACAGGCATTTGCGGCGGCTCGGCTATTGCGGCAATATCATCCACTATTGATGCTGATGATAACGATGTTGCCTATGCTATAAGTGCCACATTTTTATTCGATATGGCGATGATTGTACTGTTTCCCATTATGGGTAATGCTTTAGGTATGTCTGATCAAGCTTTCGGTATCTGGGCAGGTACTGCGGTTAATGATACTTCTTCGGTTGTGGCTACGGGTTATGCTTTTTCTGAAGCTGCAGGTGACTATGCGACAATGGTAAAACTTACAAGAACACTTGCTATAATTCCAACAGTTATTACTTTTGCAATTATTCAATTGAACCTTAAGCGTAAAGAAATGAAAGCAGTTAAAGGTGATTCACAAAACCTTAAAATGAATTTCAGCTTTACAAAAATCTTCCC
>JAZSDM010000101.1:0-7831 GCA_045531145.1 Acutalibacteraceae bacterium
AATGGCAAAAGGCGCGGATTTAGATGCATATCAAACTAACCAAGAAGTAGAAGTTATTGATGTGTCTAAAAAAGTAAAAATAGGTATTATTGGTACAGGTTGGATTGCGGAGGCTCACGTTAAGGCTTTGCAGCAATGTCCCGATGTTGAAATCACTGCTTTGGCAGATATAGTTCCCGGTAAGGCAGAAAAGTTTGCAGAAACTTGGGGAATTGAAGGCGCTCGTTATTACCAAAGCGATAAGGCATTACTCGAAGGCGAAAAGGACCTTGACTGTGTAACTATCTGTACATACAATACTCAGCACGCACCTTGTGCTATTAACGCGCTTAACGCAGGTGTGCACGTAATGTTAGAAAAGCCCTTTACCGTAACTTTGGAAGAAGCGGTTGAGGTTATGAAAGCCGAAAAGAAGAGCGGCAAAATTCTTACAATCGGTTTCCAACCCCGTATGAGTGAAAATGTACAGTTGATTAAGAAAATTGTACAGTCGGGCGAACTTGGAGATATTTATTATATTCAAACAGGCGCCGGACGCAGACGCGGTATTCCTACACCTTTCGGTACTACTTTCATTGAAAAAGAAACCGGCGGTATTGGTGCGCTTGGTGATATCGGGTGTTACTCACTCGATATGCTTCTTAATGCTGTTGGTTATCCAAAGTCGCTTACTGCTACGGGTTTTAAATCCGATTTATTCGGTAAAAACCCCAATTATTATGAAACACACCCGGAATATGCCGAGAAGTTTGGAGTTGACGATTTTGCAGCAGGATTTGTCCGTTTGGAAGGCGGAATTATGCTTGACTTCAGAATTGCGTGGGCTATGCATATGGATTCTTGTGGTGATGCGCTTATTCTTGGTACAAAGGGCGGACTTAGAATTCCGGCAGTTAACGGTTTCCAAGGCGGAGGCAACGCACCGCTTGTTGTTTATAAATCTATAGGTGACCAAACGGTTGAATATGAAGTTCCGCTTAAACCCACGGACACAACTATTTTCTATAAGAAAATGCGAACATTTATTGATGCAGTTAAGAACGGCGGTAAATCGCCTGTTCCTTCGAGCGAAATTATCTATAACCAAGCAATTATTGACGGGCTTTCAAAATCGGCAGAATTAGGAAGAGAAATCGAGATTGAAATTCCTGAAGTTTAAAAGACAATATTTTCATATAATTCGATAGAAATATTAATTGTATATTTATAGAGATTACTATATAATTACAGATAATATTGTTTTTTAGGTGAAGTATATGCAACAAATGTTGAATGATTTAATAAGCCAATTTTCAAACCCTGTAACTGCGGTGGCACAAATAATTGGTTTTGTCCCGATGGTGCTTTCCTACTTTGTATTCCACTTTAACAGTAGAAAATCAATAATAACCACAAAAGCGATTGCTGATTTGCTTTGGATGATACATTTCTTAATGTTGGGTGCACTTTCCGGTGCTTTTACCAACGCGGTATGCGCGGTCAGAGGATTGGTCTTCTCACAAAGGGGTAGAAAGAAATGGGCTTCAAGTGTGGTTATACCGATTATTTTCTGTATTTTCACCCTTTCGGTTACGCTTGTATCTTGGGCAGGGTATAAAAGTCTTTTGCCGGTAATTGGTTCCTGTCTTGGTATACTTGGTTTTTGGAGCACAGACCCTAAAAATATCAGAAAATTCAATTTACCCGCCTTAACGCTCTGGTTAATTTACGGTATACTAACCCTTTCACTTTCAACTATTATTTGTAACATAGTTTCGATTGTTTCTATAATAATTACTGAAATTAAAGTAAGAAAACAAGATATAGAATAACAAAAAGCCTTGTAGAATTTCTACAAGGCTTTTAAAATTAAGATTTATTTTGCATAGTCAACAGCACGGCTTTCGCGGATAACGTTAACCTTAATTTGACCGGGGTATTCAAGTTCGTTTTCAATACGCTCGGCAATCTGATGTGACATAAGAGCCATCTGGTCTTCGGACACAACTTCGGGTTTGACGATTATACGGATTTCACGACCTGCCTGAATAGCAAATGAACCTTCAACACCGTTAAAGGAATTGGCGATTTCCTCCAACTTTTCAAGGCGTTTAATGTAGTTTTCAATGTTTTCACGTCTGGCACCTGGGCGGGCTGCAGAAATAGCGTCTGCCGCTTGAACAATGCAAGCGATGAGGGATTTAGCCTCAACTTCGCCGTGGTGAGCGTGTATAGCATTAATAACAACATCGTTTTCACGGTATTTCTTAGCTACTTCAACACCTAACTGAATGTGTGAACCTTCTTGTTCGTGGTCAAGCGCTTTACCGATATCGTGCAAAAGACCTGCACGCTTTGCAAGGGTGACATCTGCACCCATTTCGGCAGCCATAAGACCTGAGAGGTAACAAACTTCAAGCGAGTGGTTAAGCACGTTCTGACCGTAACTTGTACGGTAACGAAGTTTACCTAAAAGTTTGATAACTTCGGGATGAAGATTGGGAACACCTGCATCAATCATAGCGTGTTCACCCGTTTGCTTGATGGTGGTTTCAACTTCAGCAGTAGCCTTTGCAACGGTTTCTTCAATTCTTGCAGGGTGAATACGACCGTCAAGAATTAATTTTTCAAGTGTTACGCGGGCAATTTCACGTCTTACAGGGTCAAAACTTGAAAGGGTGATTGCTTCGGGTGTATCGTCAATGATAAGATCAACACCTGTTGCGGTTTCTAACGCACGGATGTTTCTGCCTTCGCGGCCGATGATACGTCCTTTCATTTCGTCACTCGGCAATGCTACAACCGAAACAGTCATCTCTGAAGAGTGGTCAGCAGCACAGCGCTGAATAGCGTGGCCGATAATGTTTTTGGCAATACGGTCGCAATCATCTTTGGTTTGTTGTTCAAAGTCCATAATCTTTACTGCTTTTTCGTGGGTTAATTCATCGTCAAGCAGTTTGAGAAGATGGGATTTTGCCTGTTCTTTTGTAAAGCCGGAGATTTTTTCAAGCAAGTCCATTTGGCTTTGCTTTAAGCGGTCACATTCCTCAATACGAACATCGATTTCTTTAGCGCGAATAGCAAGTTTTTCTTCTTTCGCTTCAAGATTGTCGATTTTACGGTCAAGAGTTTCTTCTTTCTGTTGAAGTCTGTGTTCTTGACGTTGTACTTCGCTGCGGCGTTCGCGCAGGTCCTTTTCGGTTTCCTGACGCAGATTGTGAATTTCATCTTTTGCTTCTAATAAAGCTTCTTTTTTTCTTGATTCAGCAGTTTTCATGGCGTCGCTTAAAATGCGTCTTGCTTCGTCTTCGGCAGAGCCAATAGTAGCTTCTGCAGACTTACGGCGATAGGCAGAACCTGCAATAAAGCCGATAACAGCAAGCACAAGTGCAACGACACCCATAATAATGTATGGTTGCATAATGCACCTCCTATATAATAAACACGGAATTTTCCTAATTGAAGGCAGGAGCCGTGCGTAAATCTCCTGCGGTAAATGGTTATCAAAATTAGTTCTAATTAAAAGATAAACATTATACATATAACTTGAATATTTTGGTTCGCCAAAACCCGAAAATATCAAGATAGATACCCAAAGAAATGGAACTATCCACTTAATTCTACCACTATATAATGAATATGTCAATAAATAAAAGTGCATATATGCTATTTTTAACAAAAAAAGGAACCTCGAGAGAGGTTCCTTTGATTCTTACAAACTTAAAATTAAGCGAGTTCAACAACAGCGCTAACTTCAGTAAGTTTAGCTTTGATTTCTTCAGCTTCTTCTTTAGCAACAGCTTCCTTAAGAGTCTTAGGAGCGCCGTCAACGATAGCTTTAGCTTCAGCAAGGCCAAGACCTGTGATTTCGCGAACAACCTTGATAACCTTAATCTTTTCAGGGCCTGCTTCTTTGAGTACAACGTCGAACTCAGTCTTTTCTTCAGCTGCTGCTGCGCCGCCTGCTGCGGGAGCTGCTACTGCTACAGCTGCTGCTGCAGATACGCCAAATTCTTCTTCTACTGCCTTAACGAGTTCTGAAAGTTCAAGAACTGTAAGAGTTTTTAATTCTTCAATCATAGCTGTGATTTTTTCAGATGCCATTTTAATTTCCTCCAATAAATGTTTTTTTAAAATTTAATTATTCTGCTGATTCGTTTTTATCAACGATAGCCTGTACAGCACGGGCAAATGCTGCGATGGGTGCTTGGAAAGCGCCCAGAACAGTTGCAAGAAGAACTTCTTTGCTCGGAAGTTTTGCAAGAGCATCGATAGTAGCAACGTCTACTACCTTACCATCAAGGAAACCGGTTTTAACTTTAAAGTTTTCGTGAGAGTCTGCAAACTTGCTAAGAATTCTTGCTGCTGCGGTGTAATCCTCATTAGAGAGGGCGATTGCTGTTGTTCCTTCGAGTGCGGACTTCATATCAGCAAGGTCTGTACCGTCAATAGCACGACCGAGGATAGTGTTCTTTACAACGAAATAGTCAACATTGTTTTCGCGAAGTTCCTTACGGAGTGCGGTATCGTCAGCAACAGTTGTGCCTTTATAGTCAACAACTACACCAACTACTGCACCTTTAAGTTTTTCGGAAAGTTCTGCAACCTGTTTTTGCTTTTGTTCCAAAACTGATGCGTTGGGCATTCGTTTCACCTCACAAAATTTTAGATTTTGCAACCTAAAAAAACAAGACCTACCTTGCACAAGACAAGATAGGCACAAATAAGCATAAATAGTTTATTTAAGCGCTTACCTCGGTAGGCGATGAGACTTACGGCAATGTGCCACCTACTGTCTTTGGATTGCAACATAGCGATTATATACTAAACTTTCCTGTTTGTCAAGTGTTTTTAATAAATTTCTTGTATTGTGTTTTGAAAGGTGTTATTATGATTTTAAAGATTGCTAATAAACTGAGTTTTTTGAATATGAAAGAAATTATTATAAGTTTGGAGGGAGAACTAAAATGAAACGCATATTATCCTACCTCAAGCCATTTAAATTTCGTATGGCTGTGGGTTTTTCAATCAAGGTAATGGGTACAGTGGCGGAACTTCTTCTTCCGTTTATATTAACACACATACTTGAAAATGTAATTGTTATGATGGATATTGGTAAGGTCGTTTTTTACGGTGTTCTTATGATGCTTTGCGCTGCGGTGGCGTGTGTTGGCAATATTGTTGCTAACCGTATGGCAGCAAAGGTTACTACTAATTTTTCGGTTGCAATGCGCAAAGAACTGTTTTTGAAAACACTCTACCTTTCTGCAACGGATACTGACCGTTTTACCATTCCGTCCCTTGAATCACGTATAACTACCGATACTTATAATGTCCATAATTTTATTGGTATGATGCAAAGAATGGGTGTAAGAGCACCGATTTTGCTGCTTGGCGGAATATCCATAACTCTTATTATGGATAGGATTTTAGCGCTGGTTATGATTGCAACACTGCCACTTATATTTTTAATGGTGTACAGTGTTTCAAGACGAGGTGTTCCGCTTTACATAAGGGTTCAAAAGTCTACCGATGAAATGATAAGGGTTGTAAGGGAAGACGCACAAGGCATACGTGTCATTAAAGCGCTTTCCAAAAATGAATATGAAAACCGCCGATATGACATAGTTAACCGAGCGCTTTCTAAAGAGGAACGCCACGCAGGTGTTATTATGAGCAGTGTTAATCCCGTTATGACACTTCTTATGAACTTGGGAATAGCGGCGGTTGTGGCGGTTGCGGCTTTATGTGTGGCAAAAGGGGTATCTACTGCGGCAACTGTTATTGCTTTTATGCAGTATTTCACACTTATATCTATGGCGATGATGTCACTTTCAAGAATGTTTGTTATGTATACAAAATGCGCGGCATCTGCCGAAAGAATTACTGAAGTACTTGAAACTCCCGATAGATTTTTTGTAACAGATAATACCGAAAAAGCAGGAAATGATGATTATCTTACTTTCGAGGATGTAAACTTTTCTTATTTAGGTAAGAAGAAAAATCTTGAAAATATTAACTTTTCGCTAAAAAAAGGCGGTAGTCTTGGAGTTATCGGTGCAACGGGGAGCGGAAAATCTACCCTTATTAAATTGCTTTTAAGGTTTTATGACACCGATTCGGGCGAAATAAGAATAAATGGCAGAAATATTACTTCTTATACAAGGGAAGAGTTGGCTTCATTGTTTGGAGTAGTGCTTCAAAACGATTTTATTTATGCAGATACTATTAAGGAAAATATCTGTTTTGGCAGAGAGTTTTCAATGCAAGAAATAGAGCGTGCGGCAAAAATTGCCCAAGCACACGACTTTATAACCGAAATTCCTGATGGGTACGAGCATAGGCTTTCTTCAAAAGGAACTAACCTTTCAGGCGGTCAGCGACAGAGGGTTTTAATAGCAAGAGCGGTTGCCGCAAGACCTGAAATTTTAATACTTGATGATTCTTCATCGGCGCTTGATTATAAAACTGCCGCAAATTTGCGCAAAACCATTAATACCGAAATGGCAAATTCTACAGTAATTACCGTAGCGCAGAGGGTGAGTTCGGTTAAAAACTGTGATTTAATACTTGTTCTTGATGAGGGCAGAATTATCGGCAAAGGTACACACGAACAGTTACTTGAAAACTGTGCCGAATACCGCGAGATAAGTGAGTCGCAAATGGGAGGTGCTTTTGTTGAATAATAAAAATACTGGCAAAAAACGCGGTATTATGATTCGCCTTGGCGCTTACGTTATAAAACAATGGCATCTTTTTATACCTGCGGTGGCTTTTACTCTTCTTTCAAACCAACTTTCACTTTTAGGCCCGCGTTATTCGGGTGCGGCTATTGATGCAATAGAAAGTAGCGGCGGAGTGCAGTTTTCTGTTGTGTGGGAAAATGTTATTAAAATGATAATATGTTATGCCGCGTCAGCGTTGCTTTCTTATTTGCTTGCCGTAATTATGATTCATTTAAGTCAAAAAATAATTTACAAAATGCGAAAGCAGGTTTTTGAAAAACTCAATACATTACCTGTCGGATATTTTGATACGCATGCAACGGGGGATATTATAAGTCACATTTCTTATGATATTGATACCATTAACAGTACACTTTCGCATGATCTTGTTCAGGTTATGACAAGTATTTATACGGTTGTAGGCTCGCTTATATTTATGTGGCAGATATCAAAACCTATGATTCTGATTTTCTTGTTTACCGTACCTGCTTCTTTGATTTTTACACGCTACAGGTCTAAAAAAGTGCGTCCGCTTTTTAGTCTTCGTTCAAGAAAATACGGTGAACTTAACGGTTATGCCGAGGAAATGCTTTCGGGTACGAGAAGTATTGGTGCTTACGGCAAGCAAGATGTTATTTCAGACAGGTTTAATGTGCACAACGATGACGCGATGAAAGCATATTACGATGCCGAATATAATGCGGCATTGCTTTATCCGTCTATAAACCTTATAAATAATATCTCTATCGCACTTGTGGCAATTTTCGGCGGTATATTATATATGTACTCCCAAAGCGGTACGGTTCTTGCGGGTTCGGCTTTCTTTATTACGTTGGGCGGTGTGGCACAGTTTGTGCAGTATTCCCGTAAGTTTGCGGGACCCATTAATGAGTTTGCCAATATTATTCACGAGTTCCAGTCCGCTTTTTCGGCAGCGGAGCGAGTGTTCCGTATTATTGATGAGGAGCCGGAGCCTGCGGATGTGGAAGATGCCCTGCCTTTAACCGAGGTAGAGGGTGAAGTGATTTTTAAAAACGTGGATTTCGGATATACGCCTGAGAAGAAGATTTTGCAGGATATTTCCGTGGATGTGGCGCCCGGCAAAACCATTGCCATTGTAGGTCCTA
>JAZSDM010000129.1:0-3239 GCA_045531145.1 Acutalibacteraceae bacterium
GCAGGCAGAAAGAGCGATAAGCCCACCGCTATACTTTTGCAAAAGTTCTTTGTCTACACGCGGTTTTGAGTAAAAACCTTCGGTAAAACCTAAAGACACTAACTTAATTAAATTCTGGTAACCCTCATTATCTTTACAAAGTAGTACTAAATGGGTGTAACCGTCCAAACCTTTTTGCTTGTCCAGTCGTCCTCGGGTAGACACATAAACTTCGCAGCCAATAATGGGTTTTACACCCTTTTGCTTGGCATATTTATAAAAATCAATAACCCCATACATAACGCCGTGGTCGGTTATTGCAATGCTTTTTTGTCCAAGTTCAGCCGCTTTATCAATAACCTTTTTTATAACGCAACAACCGTCCAGCAAACTGTATTCGGTGTGCAAATGCAAATGCGCAAAGTTCATAGTATCACCCCTTTTTTAATTCGTAATTAGGAATTCGTAATGCGGAATTAATTTTTTTGAGTTTTCGTTATAGCCACTAAGAGCTTTATAATTTCTTGACAATCCGCATATATGCTCACAAACTGAGACTCTGTTATATATTCGCTTTCGTGTAATAATTCCAACCAATATTCTGTTTCACTTGCTTCTTTCAAAGAAATATTCAATTTGGCGTAAAAATCAGGTTTACTCTGTCCCCTAAGTGCTTCCTTTACATTTGCACCAATGCTTGTTCCGCATTTTAAAAGTTGCCTTGAAATAACATATTCTTTTCGTTCTGTCACAAGGTATTTATATAATTTGATTATCCTTAACGCAAACAATTTACTTTTGTCCGCAATTATATTTTCTTTCTTCATAACTTCTCCCTCAATTCCGAATTCCGAATTAATTATTTTCTTTTTCGTAAATTTCAATTATTCTTTTAAGTCTGTGATTTATTCCCGAAAGAGAAATCGGAGTTTCGGAAATTTTGCAAAGTTCTTTTAAAGTTGCATCGGGATTATTCTTTCTAAGTAAAGCCACTTCCAAAAGTTCTTGGGGCAAACTGTAAAGGCGGTCGGTTTTTTCTAAAAACTCTATTGCGGCACGCTGTTTTATTGACGCTTCAACCGTTTTTGAAATGTTGGCATTATCGCAATTTCGTGCACGGTTTATATTATTTTTTACACTTTTCATTATTTTAGTATCCATAAAATCAAGTGTTCGGGCAGTATCACCCATAAGAGTCAGCAAATCTTCAATTACACTGCTGTCCTTAGTATATAAAACAGTACTTTTACCACGTGCAGTCTTCTTTAAATTAATACTGTATTCGGCTAATAATGATAATAAATCCTCCGCAAGACAGCTGTTTTTAACCGAAAATTCTGCACGGTATTCTTTTTCAGGGTTGCTTATATTACCGCACGCCAAAAAAGCACCCCTTATAAAACTTTGAATGCAACATTCTTTTATAAAAAGGCTTTTATCTATTACCGTTTCGCTTATACCGAAATCTATTAGTGCAAGTATTTTAAGCCTGTCCGCCGCAGAAGTAACCTGCGCTTTGTATGTAGGCCGTGCACTGCCGCCGCAGGTTATCTCAACATCGGCTTTATAAGTATACTTTATTACATCGGCATAAGCCTTTGCTACATTTTCATTTCCAGTTTGCAAAGAAATTTTATTTACTGAAAAAGACCTTCCAAAGAGCATAAAACCGTATATATAAGACGGCTTACAACAAGGGGAAGGCCTTATATTTATCAATTCGTCCTTAACAAGTGAACAAAAAGACATTTTTTATCACCACGTTATTTATTTATATCCCTGTGAGTTATGATGCAGTCATAATCCCTTTGTTTTAAATATTCACCCACAAGCTCTGCAAAGGTTACCGAACGGTGTTTTCCACCCGTACAACCAAAAGCAATAACAAGTTGGCTTTTACCCTCTTTAGCATAAAGCGGAACCGCAACATCCAAAAAAGCATTGAGTTTTTCTAAAAATTCTTTACTTTCGTTAGAATCCATAACAAAATCCTGGATTTCTTTATCAAGTCCCGTTTTCTGTTTAAGTTCATCAACATAAAAGGGATTAGGAAGACAACGCACATCGAAAACTACATCGGCCTCGGTATCGTTTCCGTATTTAAATCCGAACGACTTGCAGTTGATTTTTAAAGTATTATTAATGCTTCCAAAGAAAATTTTAGAAAGATTATTTTTAAGTTGCGAAATTGATATGTAGGTAGTATCAATAATATAGTCCGCAGAACTGCGAATAGATTTTAAAATCTGACGTTCTTTTTGTACCGCCTGTAAAAGCGAAAATTCGCTATTAAGTGCTAACGGGTGTTTACGGCGGTTTTCTTTATAACGTTTTACAATCACTTCATCCGAAGAATCCAAAAACAGAATTTTATATTCAATACTGTGATTTTGCAAATCAATTAAAACTTTATTTATATCGGCAAACAGTTCGCCGCCGCGGATATCGGTAACAATCGCTATTTTATTAAGGGTCTCCCCTTTTACCGCTGAAAGCTGCACAAATGCAGGTATAATTGCAGGCGGAATATTATCAACGCAGTAATATCCCATATCTTCGAGCGCGTTAGCCGCATGAGATTTTCCCGCTCCCGACATACCAGTAATAATAAGTAATTCCATACCAAAAACTCCTATAGTTTCTTCCAAATAACAAGCTCGGCATCTTTACCCTCTGCCGAATACTCAAAAACCGCAATCTGCTTTTTATCTGTTACAAGTCCAAAACAGCGTTCACTGTTTTGCTTGGGCAGTTCTGCTGTATAGTACATTTTACTGTCATCCAAAATTTTACTGACATTACCGTTTGGCAGTTTGCATTGGATATTAACAAATTCACCTTTGTGTCCGTAAAGTTTTGTAACTTTTGGCATATCTTTAATTCCCAAAGCGTTAAATTCATCAATCAATTTTTGCATATCTATTCCCTACCAACAAAAATCACTTCGGGTTCAAGGTGTACTTTGTCATTTTCAAGAACCCTGCTTTGAATTTTTTTCATCAAATTTTTAACATCTTCGCTTGTGGCGTTACTGTGATTTATAACAAACCCAGCGTGTTTCTCACTTACCATAGCGCCGCCCACGCTAAAACCTTTTAGATTGTTTTTTTCAATAAGCGCACCCGCAAAATGACCTTCGGGGCGTTTAAAAGTACTGCCTGCACTTGGGTATTCAAGCGGCTGCTTATCCTTTCTGCGCGAAAGGAAATCATCCATCTTTGCTTTTATTTCCCCACAGTCACCTTTTTCAAGTTTAAACT
>JAZSDM010000003.1:0-11791 GCA_045531145.1 Acutalibacteraceae bacterium
ACAATGTAAACCACACAAATCTTAAAGCTGAAGACACAGTTATCTCTGCTGCTTCATGCACAACAAACTGTTTGGCTCCTATGGCTAAGGCTCTTAACGACCTCGCTCCTATCCAGAGCGGTATCATGAGCACAATCCATGCTTACACAGGTGACCAGATGACTCTTGACGGCCCACAGAGAAAGGGTGACCTCAGAAGATCAAGAGCTGCTGCAGTTAACATTGTATACGATTGTCTTCAAATCGTTACCAGCTGGAGCTGAGATAACAACCTTCTTAGCACCTGCATTGATATGAGCCTGAGCCTTGTCCTTTGAGCAGTAGAAACCTGTGCATTCGAGAACTACGTCTACACCGATTTCGCCCCAAGGAAGATCCTTAGCGTCTTTTTCAGCATAAATTTTGATTGTTTTACCGTCAACTGTGATGCTGTCATCACTTGCAGTTACAGTATCACCGAGAGCATATCTACCCTGTGCTGAGTCATACTTTAATAAGTGAGCTAGCATTTTGGGGCTGGTAAGGTCGTTGATAGCAACTACTTCGTAACCTTCAGCGCCGAACATTTGGCGGAAAGCGAGACGACCGATACGGCCGAAACCATTAATAGCAACTTTAACCATTGGAATATACCTCCTAAAATTTTTACGATATATATTTTACTCTATTTTTACCATTATTTCAAGTAATTTGTTTAACTTTTAACAATTTTTTTATTTTTTTAATAATTTGGCATAATAACTTTAGGTTCAAGGGGGCAATTATTTGACAGTTTTACCTAATTCTTTTGGGCGTTATACCGCAGCTTTACGAATTTTAACCTCGCTTTTAATTTTAAAGCAGGGTTTAAATAAAAAATATTTAAAAAATTTAAGCAAAATTTACACCGCCGAAAGTTATTTTCATAAAAACTTTTATGAACCCGTAAATATAGAAAAATTAGCTTTAAGTTTACTTTGTGCGGTAGCGATTATAAAATTCAAACAAAATAAAAATTTTTCTTTTGAAGTTACTACCGATAAAAACTTTTTGATTAACAAAAATATTTTTACCGTTTTGATTTTAAACCTTTGTAAAGATTGTGAGCAAATATATATCCACACTTCAGAAAATCAAATAATAATAGGCTTTAAAGGAAACCATAAAAAAAGCCTTTCGGCTTTAAGAAAGACAAAAGGCTTTTATTTTTATTCACTTAAAACAAAAAGCGGTAAAATTATAATACCTGCCGAAGAAACTTTAGAAAAATCGGTAAATTTTCCGAGTGAGTGGGAAAATATTTTTGACCGTTTTTCCCCTGTTAATCTTTTCTTTGAAAACACAATATGATTTGCTCTGCAACGCGCATACCGTCAACCGCGGCGGACATTATACCGCCCGCGTATCCTGCGCCCTCACCTGCAGGGTAAAGCCCTTTAAGTGAAACACTTTGATAACTGTCATCACGAATAATACGCACAGGGGAAGAACTTCTGGTTTCGGGTGCAGTAAGCACCGCACTATCGCTTGCAAAACCATTTATTTTTTTATCAAATTCCAAAATACCTTGTTTTAAACTTTCTATAATAAAATCAGGGAAAATTTCGTTGAAATCTGCAAAATCATATTGCGGTTTTACGGTAGGCTTTACTTTTGTGATTTTAAATTCCTTGCCAAAGCACAATTGACCTACGGTTGTTACAGGCACTTTACCGTCTAAGATTTCAAAAGCCTTACTTTCAATTTTTCTTTGAAATTCTATCCCTGCTAAAACATCGTCACCCTCAAAATCTTCGGGTTCAACACCTACAAGCACCGCGCTGTTTGCGTTAACACCGTCACGCAAAGAATTGCTCATACCGTTTACCGCAATACCGCCTTTTTCACTTGAAGAGTTTATAACTTCACCGCCGGGACACATACAAAATGTATATACTCCCCTGCCGTTTTGTAAATGGGTAGCAAGTTTGTAGTCTGCCGCACCGAGCGCCGAATGATTATAAAATTCGCCATAAAGGGATTTGTTTATATCCTCTTGCAAATGTTCAATTCTAACCCCTACCGAAAACGGTTTACGCACCATTTCGATATTCTGTTCTTTAAGCACCTTAAAAACATCCCTTGCAGAGTGACCTGTTGCTAAAACAACAGTATCGCAAGGTATTTGCTCGCCGTTTGCAGTAACCGATATAATTTTTTGGTTTTCGAAATTAATTTTTTCCAACCTTGTGCCAAAACGAATTTCGCCGCCAAGGTCAATAATTTCTTTACGGATATTTTTTACTACCCTTGACAGCACATCGGTCCCGATATGAGGCTTTGCATCGGTCAGTATTCTTTTATCAGCCCCGAAAAACGCAAAGGTTTCAAGCACGGCTTTACAGCGCACATCCTTAATACCCGTATTCAGTTTGCCGTCAGAAAAAGTTCCTGCTCCTCCTTCACCAAACTGCACATTAGAGTTCTCTTTTAATTCACCGCCGTTTAAAAAGTTTTCTACATCTTTAATTCTTGTATCAACATCATTTCCGCGCTCAATTACAATAGGCTTTAAACCCGCTTTTGCCAAGGTATAGGCGCAAAAAATTCCGCAAGGACCAAACCCAACAATCACTGGGCGTAATTCGGGTTTTGTATCGCATTTTTGCCAAATATATTCTTTTTTTGCAAAAATTTGGGCATTTTTGTTTTTCTTAAGTAACGCTTGCTCATTTTTCATATCTATTAAAACCGAACAGCAAAAATGAACATCGCTCTTGCGCCTTGCATCAACCGATTTTTTATAAAGAGCAACCGAGTATGTTTTAATTTTCAAAATATTTTCAACAACACTTTTCAAGTTATCAAAATCGGTATCAAGCGGTAATTTCAAGTTGTTTAATAATATCATTTTTCTTCACCGATAATTGAATCCACAGCCGCCATAGCACTACTCCACGCCCACTGAAGATTAAAGCCGCCGCAGTCACCGTCAATATCCAAAATTTCGCCTATGGCATAAAGGTTTTTATAGTCTTTACTTTGCATTGTGGTGTTTTCAAATTGGTTTGTATTAAGACCGCCTGCGGTAACCTGCGAATTTGCAAAGCCTGTAGTTCCCGTAACGGCAAAATCCATACCTTTAATTATTGATGCAATTTTTTTGATTTTACTACTGTTAAGACTTTCTGCCTTGTCGCTTAGTTTACACCCTGCCGATTTTAAAATAACCTGACCCAGTCTTTTATTTAAAAAGCCTGTAAAAAACTCCTCAAGCGGTCTTTTAGGCATACTCTGTACCCTTTGTGTTATAGTTTCAAAAAGGGTATTAAAATCGGTATCAGGCATAATATCAAGGCTTACCGCCAACTGTCCGTCTTGCCTTGGTACTTCGCGCGATATTTGCATTATAGGCGGTCCTGAAAGACCGTAATCGCAAAACAGTACTTCACCAAATTCCTGTCGCATAAGCTTACCGTCACGCTTAAAAGAGGCGGTCGCATCTACCTTTATTCCCTTTAGTTGTTTTGTAATATCATTAACCGTTTTAATCTGAACAATTGCGGGGGTGGTTTTAACCGTTTTAAAGCCCGCCTTTTGTAAAAGGGCAAGCATACTGCCGTCACACCCGTATTTTTCACCGCCAGAAAAAAGCCCTGTCGCTATAATAACATTTTTAGCATCAAAACTCAGCTTTTCCGACCATACTTTATAACCCTTACTAAGAACCTGAATATTAGTAACCTTAGTATCAGTATGAACAATTACACCCAAGTCTTCCGCCGCAAAGCGAAGACAATCGACAACCGAACCTGCCTGTAATGAAGCAGGAAAAGCCTTGTCATGTTCAAACACAAAAGGCACACCAATGCTTTCAAAAAATTCTTGACATACTTCTATATTATATTTTTCCAAAGCGTATTCGCAAAAATCTATATTTTCCCCGTGATAACGCGAAACTGTAATTTCTTTATTGGAAATGTTACATCTGCCGTTACCCGTAACGCTTAATTTTTTGCAAACGCGCGGCAATCTTTCCAAAACCCTTACGGTAAGGTTAGAACGCTTTTGTTTTAAATAAACCGCAGCGCAAAGCCCTGCCGCACCGCCGCCTATAATAATTACATCGGTTGTCATACTAAAAATTCCTTTTTTAAAATTCTTTCTAACATTTTAACACAAATGAATATATTTTGCAATTGGGCACAAAAAATCCCCGACGGGATGTCGGGGAAAAGTTTTATTAACAAACTAATGTAACTTCCAAAACTGTACCGATTTCGCTGTAAACTATGTTGTAGCCGAACTGCGAGTCTGCATTTCGTAAAAACAAAGTTGTTGCGGTATCAGTAATAACCGAGCCGTCGTCCAACGAGATTGCTACATTTGTTACAACGGTATAGCTACCGTCAAGATTATCGGTAACCGAAACCATTTCGTGTTGACACACACTGTAGCCGCGCGGAACCACATAAACATAACCTTGCTTTTGTTCAAAACCTTGGTTAAAAGCGCTGAAATCGGAAATATTTTTTCCGTACATATTGAAAATGTAATCGCTCACATAATTTTCGGCCACAAAACCGTCCTGCGCTAAATCAAGAAGAGCCAAAACCGAGTTATTTACGAGGGTTTGGTCATCGTGAAAATCACTGTCGTAAACAAAATTGTGGTTAAGCATATTAAGGAATCGGGCTTCAAGCGCTTTTTCACTAGCGCCTGTGTTGTTTGCAACGGTTAAAACGTTTTGGTCTTTAGAAACAACTGCTGTTTCGGCAGTGCCCAAACCCGAAATATTAACAAAAGAAAGCAAGCATATGCAAACAAGCAGTGATACTGCCGCTATAATTTTTTTACGCATATTACCGCCTCCTTTAAAACTTATATAGATATTATATACAAACTACATTTAAAATACCAAAAACAATTCAGTTACAAATGGTATCAAATATGTAATTTTTTGAAGCTTTAGGCAATAAAAAACATTACATTTTGTAATTTTTAAAATTGGCTTTTTTCTATTTGCATAAATATCATTCTACTATTTACTACAAAATGCCCAAATTTATGACATTTACATAATTTTTTTATAATCTTTTTAAAAATATTGGTTGTATTTACTAAAAAACTATGATATAATACTTTGTATAAAGTTAATTCACAGTTAGGAGTGCATCAAATTGAAACAATATTCTGAAAACAACATTCGTAATGTCGCCCTTTTAGGCCACGGCGGTTCGGGTAAGACTACCTTGGCGGACGCTATTCTTTATTACGGAAAAGCAACCGAACGCATAGGTAAGATAAGTGACAGTACAACTGTAATGGATTTTGATGCAGAAGAAAAGAAACGTAAAACTTCGGTTTCAACCTCTGTTTACGCCCTTGAAATAGGCGATAACAAACTAAACCTTATTGACGCGCCCGGTCTTTTTGACTTTGCAGGCGGCGTTAGTGAAGCCTTAATTGCGGCAGATAGCGTAATTATTGCAATTTCGGGTAAGTCAGGTTTAACCGTAGGCGCTAAGCAAAGTTTTGAAAAGGCACGCGCTTTAGGTAAGAGCGTTGCAATATTCATTGGTAAATTAAATTCCACACACGCGCATTTCTACCGCGTTTTATCTGCTTTGGCAGGTCAGTACGGTGCGGTTATCTGTCCTATTGTTGTTCCCTACATTGAAAATGAAGAGGTTAAATGCTACATAAACTTAATTGAAAATAAAGCATATTCTTGTGACGGACTTGAAATTAAAGAAATGCGTCTTCCCGTTAGTGAAGAAATTGACAATATGAGAAGTATGCTTTTAGAAGCAATTGCCACTACTGACGAAGAACTGATGGAAAAATACTTCGCAGGTGAAGAATTCACAACCGAAGAAATGATTACAGGTCTGTCTATAGGCGTTAAAAACGGTGACATTTGCCCTGTTTACAGTGGTGTTCAACAGTCGGGCGACGCGGTGTCAATTATGGTTGACAATCTTTTGCAGATTTTACCGAGCGCCGCAGAATGTAAATATAAAAATGCCGATAGTGAAGAAATCACTATCGACAGTAACGGCGATCCGGCGCTTTGCGTATTCAAAACAATTGCAGACCCGTTTGTTGGCAAACTTTCTTACTTTAAGGTAATTTCCGGTACTGTTAAAGGTGATATGCGCCTTATAAACAACCGCACAGGTGCAGAAGAAAGACTTTCTAAACTATTGTGGCTTAAAGCATCAAAGCAAGAAGATGCAGACCAGATATCTGCAGGCGACATTGGTGCAGTTGCTAAACTTGGAAATGTTTTAACTGGCGATACTTTATCACTTAAAGGTGATATTTCGGTTGCAAAGGCAGACTTCCCCGCTCCCACATTATCGGTTGCGGTTTACCCGAAAGCAAAGGGCGACGAAGAAAAAATCACTTCAGCCTTTAACCGTATGGCAGAAGAAGACCCGACAATCAAGGTGCATAACGATAAAGAAACCCACGAACTTATTCTTTCGGCTTTGGGTGAACAGCACATTGATGTAATAGTTTCCCGTTTAAAATCAAAGTTCGGCGCGGAAGTTGAACTTAAACAACCCAAAATCGCTTACCGCGAAACTATTCGCAAAGAGGTTAAGGTACAGGGCAGACATAAGAAACAATCAGGCGGACACGGTCAGTTCGGTGACGTTTGGATCAAGTTTGAGCCTTGCGAAGAAGAATCGCTTGTTTTCTGCGAAGAAGTATTCGGCGGTGCGGTACCAAAGAACTTCTTCCCCGCTGTTGAAAAAGGTCTTCGTGATGCAAGTGAAAAAGGCGTGCTTGCAGGCTACCCAATGGTTGGCGTTAAAGCAACCCTTTACGACGGTTCTTACCACCCTGTTGATTCTTCCGAAATGTCATTTAAAATGGCGGCAGGCATTGCTTACAAAGAGGGTATCCCTCAGGCATCACCCGTACTCTTAGAGCCTATCGGCACATTGAAAGTTTTAGTGCCTGACGAAATGCTCGGCGACGTAATCGGCGATATAAACAAACGTCGCGGCAGAATAATCGGTATGAATCCTGCAGAAAACAAATTACAGGAAATCTTAGGTGAAGTTCCGATTGCCGAAATGTCTGACTTCTCAACTGCAATGCGTTCAATAACCCAAGGTACTGCAACATTTACACTTGAAATTGCGCGTTACGAAGAAGTTCCCTCACAAATAGCACAAAAAATTATTGATGCGGCAAAATAAATTGAAATGAAATAAAAAAATGAAGGTCTTTAAGGACCTTCATTTTTTATTGTTTTAATATTAAGAAGATTTCCAAGAATCCGTATTAAACGAACCTGTACCAAAACGTGAACCAGACGTATAGTCACAAATGTTTGCCGAGCCTTCAACCATATCGCCTTGACGCTTCCAAACGCCGTTATCATTTACAAAGATACAGCGGTAAACAACTGCCTTTCCGAAGAAAGAAGTAAGTGGGTCGGTAGTCATATAAATTACCATTTCATCGCCGCTATACGAATTGTTTACGTTTTCACGCTTAATCATAATCTTAACATCGTGCTGTTCTCCGTTGATATTAACGTGCAAATTACCCGAGAACAATCCTTCAATAGCCGCCTTGTCGTTATTATTAGCACCGCTTACATTTGAAATATAGGTTGTGTTACGGTCGTTCCCTGTGTTTTCCATATACGCATCAAGCAGAGCTTTTTCTTCAGGTGTATTAAGAATTTGCTCAAACCTATCCATTGCGTTACTTACGGTAGTTTCTTCAACATTATCGGGAATTTCGTCGAACGGCAAAAATTCAAATTCAACTATTGAATTTAAAACCCTATTACTCGTATCGGCACCTTTTTTAAAAGAGAAGGTTACAGGAAATGTTAGATACCCATAAGGTTCCACTTTCCAATTTTCGTTTTTTTGCTTCATTTCGGTAGTTATTTCGATATTTTCGTTGTCGTAGGTTTCGCTCCCTACTACATATTTCATAACGTTATAACCGTAAACCGTGTTTGAATTATTATAAACTGTAACACTTATAGTTTTGCTGTCAACCGAACCTAAATCAGCTTCAGAATTTATAACGGTTTTCATAAAATTATTAATAGTAATCCCGTTTACTGTAGAAATATTGGTTATAAAAACTCCTTCGGGGGGAGTGGCTTCACCAGTGCCTTGAATATTAAGAATATCAGTAACGTTAGCGTATCCCACCGAAATCGAACAAACAAAAAGAATAAGTGCCGACCATAATATAAATTTTTTAAATTTACTATTCAATATCGGCACTTCCTTTCTTTAAACTTATTTCTTTGTGGTTAAAACTTCTTCAATATCGTCGTCCCAGTCTTCAAAATCTATAAAATCAGCAAAGTCATCTCTAACGCTTATTTCGAACAAATATAAAAGTCTGTCATTAACAATAAAGAACTGTGTATTTGTGCGATCATCGTTTTCAAACATTAATATAGGCATTTGCAACGTGTCGCGTATTTCAAGCATTTCAGTAAACGTATCTACGTTAAGTACCTGATAATTTTCCAAGGTTACAGGATTATTAACCTTTTGTATATATGAAGTATAGTTTGAAACAATGCGCTTCACCTTACGGGCATAATCAATATGTTTATCTCGTGTAAGACGGACATAAAGTGCTAAAATTATTATTAAAATCAAATTTCCTATTCCTACACCCGATACAATCATTTTTAATATATTGGTATTATTTGTATTAAGCGCCAAAACCTTTTGTTCTTCCTGCTCGGCAGGGGTTACAACATACGGTGTTACTGTATTTTTATTAAGGGATACGAACAATTCTACTGTATAACTATTTTTATTGTCTTCCGCAAAAGTCTGACTTTCGCCCAACACATCAACATACATTCTTACAATAAGGAAAGATTCAACCTCATCAAGACTATAAGAAGCAATAAAATCTTTGGCAAGTTGGTTGTATTTTCTGTAGTCAAGTTCTACACTATCCTTAACCGAAACTGTGTTGCCGCTACCCGTCATAGTTTTTTGAGGTACAAGTTCAAACACAGGATTATAAATAGCCATCTGGGAATCCTTGTCCCTTACTTCTACCTGTGCGTCAATCTTGTAAGAGTAATTAAACTTAACGTCACTTTGTTCAATATTAAGGTTGTAATCAAAATCGGCGGTCATTCTTTCAATAAGCGAAGCCACGTAAGCATGGCTACCGTTTAAATATTCCTGCTCATAAAAAGCGTTATCTGCCAAATATGCCTTATAAATAACGCTACCTTTTTGTGTATATGGCACGTAGGAGGCTTTATTTAATTTATAATATGTATAACTTCCAAAAGCCAAAACCAAAGTAACAATTCCAATGATTATGCTTTGAAATATTATCCATCCTTTTCTGCGGCGTTGATAATTATCACGCTGTAACTTTTCTTTTTCTGACATTTTATATTACACCTGATTTCAAAAAATTCAAAATATTTATTTAAAATAGTTCTCTTGCCCAAACGGTTGGGTAGCCGAGATACTTAATTTTCAACTTTAATAGACCGATAACATCATCGGTAGTGATATAACCTGTGTCCACATCCTCGTTTGCGTCACCCTTTGTGTAAATTCGGGTTTGTCCGTTAATATTTTCAATATCAACAACGCGGTGGACGGTGTTTTTTCCGTTAGAATCAAAAACTAAAACTTGACCTGTTTTTATAACTTGGTCATTATATTCTTCGTAAATAATAGCATCGCCCTTATTAAGCGAACCTGTCATACTTTCGGTTGCAACAACTAAAATGCCGAACTTAAATTGGCACGAAATAAGCATTACAAATACTGTCATAAAAAATATGCCGATTGTTGCCAGTGAAAACTCTAAGACTTTACTTCTCTTAGTTGCAAATTTTTGTTTTTTAATATAAAGTGCTTTTATAAAGAACATTAAAAGTATTGGAATTAAAATTTTTGCAAAAGAATGCAACGATTCGGGCATAATAGGTCTTACCCGCAAAATATTAGAGAAATTAAAGATTAATGCTTTGTAAATTATATTAGGAGTTGCGCCGTATCTTTTACCTATGAAATGATACAAAATATTAGAAGTTATGCTTGGGAATACCGCCATTGCAAAAAAATTATTTGCAAAGTAAAAACTTTTAAATATCTCACCTTCACTTAAAAGTAAAATATCTATTATAACAAGATTTATATATGAGATTACAGTTGCAAATCTGCTTTGTTGCGCCAACATTATTTTACGAATATTTTCACTAAAAATAATAGCAATTATGCAAGGAAGATTGTATTCCCACAAAAGTGAAACGGGCGGTTTTGTTTTATAAAAGCCGAATCCTATTCCCGTTGCAAAATAAAGCGATATAACACCAAGCGCCGCGGCAACCATAATAAAAATTACTTGCTTACGTTCAATGTTTAAAATGCTGCGTTTTTTTATAACCGTACTGAAAAGCAGAAAAAACACAGCAGTAAAAACTGCTATTAAAACTTTTGTTTTTGCAAAGCTTAAAGCAACACATAAAAGGAGAAGAAAGCCCGCAAAAATACCGGACAATATGTATAAAACTTTTTTGTCTTTATTCATATTTCTTCCCCTTTCTTAGTGTTTAACTTCCAGTTTACGCACCTGCGTTTGCGGTTTCAACTGCAGTAGCAGTAAATTCAATACCAAAACCACCGCCTACAACGTCAACAGGTTGCTTCTTTAATTTTACAGTAACAGTATACTTTTCGAATGTTCCTGCTTCAATTATTTTTGTAGCGCCTACCCAATCGCTGCTGATTTCAAAATATTCTGTGTTGGTTTCACTTGTGATTTTGGGAGTAACAGAAGCATCCAAATCAGTATTATCATTTGTAATAGTAAATGTAAAAGTTACTGTTTCATCTTTAGTCTTAAGTGAGTTAGCACTAAAAGAAGCCTTATCGTTATTCTGTGGGTTTACAGTTGCGGTATTACCGTCCTGATTAGCTTCGGCAGCTGAGAAATAAAGATTTTCATCAAAAGCACTTTGTGCGTTTGTCTGAGAAACTTCAGCAGTACCTTGAATATCAAGCAAATCGGTAACAGCAGCATAACCTGCACCAATGCAAAGAACAGCTACAAGGAAAAATGCAACTATAGCTATTTTTCTGTTTTTCATTGACCGTTTCCTCCTTCCTTAAAAATTAGAATACGTTCTTGGTAATTAAACAAGAACAATTTTCCACTAAATATTATAATACTGTTTTTTTCAAAATGCAATATTCAAATAAAAAATACTCCTACAAAATGTAGGAGTATTTTTTATAATTCTAAATTCACACTTTTTTTGGTTATATCATAAGCCCTATATTTAACACCCGCAGTATCAAACATACGCTTTGCAGCAATAACGCTATCAGAATCAGCGTATTTATCCGCCATATAGACAACTTCTTTTATGCCTGACTGAATAATTGCCTTAGCGCATTCGTTACAAGGGAAAAGCGTAGTATAAACTGTGCAACCACGAACATTTCCTCTTTCGCTATTTAAAATTGCATTAAATTCCGCATGGCAAACATATAAATATTTGGAATTGAGCGGGTCACCGTCACGTTCCCAAGGATATTCATCATCACTGCAACAACGCGGCATACCGTTATACCCCATTGATATAATCCTTTTATCTTCGTTTACGATACAGGCGCCAACCTGTGTTGAAGGGTCTTTACTTCTCATTGAAGAAAGCAACGCAACACCCATAAAATATTCGTCCCAACTTAAGTAATCCTGTCTTTTCACTATGTTCACCTCATCTATATACTAACATTTATTATTACTTTTTAAGTCGGATCGTAGCCATGTCGTTCTGTGAGCCAAGGAGTTG
>JAZSDM010000034.1:0-1663 GCA_045531145.1 Acutalibacteraceae bacterium
AGCGCCTTTTTAAGCATTTCGCCGCTTATCGCACAGTCGGTAGTAATAAATACAAGCATAGTCGCCATATTCGGATGTATCATACCTGAACCCTTGGCAATACCGCCCATTTTACAAATTTTGCCGCCGATTTCAAACTGCACAGCAATTTCTTTTAGTTTGGTATCGGTAGTCATAATACCCTCTGCCGCTTCTACGCTTTTATTATAGTCAAGGCCTAAAACAAGCGCAGGGATACCGTCTTTAATAGGTGTAATATCAAGCGGTTGACCGATAACACCGGTAGAAGCAACCACAACATCTTTTGCGTCAATTCCGAGTTCATTTGCCAATATTTCGCAGGTTTTTGTTGCAATTTCTATACCGTTTGCATTACAGGTATTGGCGTTACCGCTGTTGCATATAATAGCCCTTGCAAAACCGTCTTCAATATTATCCTTAGTAACCTTTAAAGGTGCGCCTTTTACAAGATTGGTAGTATAAACTGCCGCGGCGTTTGCCTTTTTTTCGCTATAAATAAGGCTTAAATCTCTTTTGGTTTTATTTTTTCGTATTCCGCAATGGATACCGTTAGCTTTAAAGCCTTTAGCGGCACAAACGCCGCCTGAAATTATTTCCATAATTTTCTCCTTAATATTACAAATCTAAACCGGTAATTTCATCAGTACCGAGTACAATATTCATACACTCAATTGCCGCTCCCGAAGCGCCTTTTCCAAGGTTATCGTAACGGGCAATAAGCAAAATACGCTCGTCATTACCCGATACACTAATTTCCATACCGTCATTATAAGACAGTTTATTGGCAGACACAAAACCGCCTTCATCGGCATCTTCTACATATTTAACAACAGGTCCGTTGTATTTCTCTTTATAAATATTTTTAATTTCTTCGGCGGTTGCTTTAATTTGTGAAGCAAATAAAGGAATCGTAACCTCCATACCGCTGTAAAAATCAGACACAACGGGAATAAATGCGGGTGCATTTTCAATGCCGCAGATTTTTACCATTTCGGGTAAATGCTTATGAGTCTGCGCTATACCGTACTGACGGGGCGCATCAAGCAGTATATCTCTATCCTCTGCCGTGTATTCGGCAATCATATTTTTACCGCCGCCGCTATATCCCGTAAGACTGAAGCAAGAAAGCAAATTTTCCTTAGGTAAAACACCCTTTTCAACAAGCGGATAAATTAAAGCTATAAAACCGCTTGCGTGACAACCCGGTACTGCAATTCTTTTGGATTTCTTTATATTTTCCCTATGTTCTTTTGAAAGTTCGGGAAAACCGTATGCCCAGTCGTCATTAGTACGGTGGGCGGTAGAAGTATCAAGCAATACTGTATTTTCATTTTCAACTAAAGAAACCGCTTCAATTGAAGCCTTGTCAGGTAAGCATAAAAACGCAATATCGGCATTGTTAAGAGCCTCTTTTCGCGCATTAATATCCTTACGGTTTTCTTCGGTTAATTTTATAAGTTCTATATCTTTTCTGTTTTCAAGTCGCTCGGCAATGCGAAGCCCCGTAGTACCTGCGCTGCCGTCTATAAATACTTTTTTCATTTTGTAAACTCCAAAAGGTACTTTAATTGTTCATTTGTTGATTCAAGTCCCGTACCGCCTGCCGAAATGCGTTTTGAAACGCAGGTTTCGAGCGAAATTT
>JAZSDM010000086.1:0-5630 GCA_045531145.1 Acutalibacteraceae bacterium
AGCAACATACTTAACTTCGCCCTGCGGATTTTCAGGACCTAAGATGAGCATGTGTTCAGCCATCCAGCCTTCTTTCCAACCTTGGTAAGAAGCAATACGAAGTGCGAAACATTTTTTACCTAAAAGTACGTTTCCGCCGTAGCCTGAGTTAACAGAAATAATTGTGTTATCCTGCGGGAAGTGGCAGATGTATCTGTTTTCGGGGTCAATATCACATCTTGAGTGGAGACCGCGAACCCAGTCATTACTGTCGCCTAAAACTTCGAGAACCTTCTTGTCAACACGTGTCATAATAAGCATATTAAGAACAACGTAAACAGAGTCGGTTACTTCAATACCGATTTTAGCGATAGGAGAACCGATTGGTCCCATAGAATAAGGAATTACATACATTGTACGTCCCTTATAAGAGCCACGTGCAATATTGTAAAGTTTTTCATACATTTCTTTAGGGTCGCACCAGTTGTTAGTAGGACCTGCTTCTTCTTTTGTAGTAGTACAAATAAATGTACGGTCTTCTACACGTGCAACGTCGTTAGGATTGGTTCTGTGGAGGTAGCAATCAGGTAATTTTTCCTGATTGAGTGCTTCCAATTCACCTAATTCAACAGCGATTTTACGAAGTTCTTCGGTTTGTTCGTCACTACCGTCAATCCATACAACCTTGTCAGGTGTAAGAAGGTCTTTCATTTCGTCTAACCACTTGATGACTGTTTTATTGTTGGTCATTTTCAAATCTCCTTTTGAAATAATTCAATTTTTCCTTATACAGTATACCTCATTTTAATTGAAAATTCAATAAGATTATTAAATTTTTAACAATATTTTTACATTGTATCAAATTTATATGGTTTTATACGGTTTTTTTGTGACTAATCACTTAAAATATATATGTTGACAAGGGTTTGAAAAAGTCTTAAAATAGTATTAACGTATTAGCCAAAGCATTTAAACTCGAACCAGCCTTAAAGGGCGGTTTTTAGGCGGCTTTAGGTTCATTGTCGCCCATAGGCGTTAGCCTTATGTGCTTCGCTTCGCCAAAATCCTCGCAAAAAACCACACCTTTAAGGTCGTAGAATTTTGTAAATAAAGGATTTTTTGGTGTGCGAGGCATAAAACGCAGCAAATCCTGACGGATTTGCGAGTATTTCAACAAAGTCACAGCACAAAATACTTGTTTCAAAATCTGATTCAAGTTTAAATGCTTTGGCTATGGAGGTAATATCATGAAAGACGGTTTTATAAAGGTTGCGGCAGGCATTCCGAAAATAGCGGTTGCAAACACAAGCGCTAACTGCCTTGAAATTAAGAATTTAATAACAAAAGCCGATAAGGAAAAGGTAAATGTTTTAGCCTTACCCGAGCTTTGCATTACAGGCTATACCTGCGGCGATTTATTTTTCAACCAAACACTTATATCCTCTGCTAAAGATACCCTTTTAGAAATTGCAAAGTTTACAAAGGGTAAGTATCCTGTTGTCACTTTAGGTCTTCCCTTTTTATATAACCAAAAGCTCTATAACTGCGTTGCAGTAATTTTCGGCGGTAAAATTTTAGGTCTTGTACCTAAATCATATATCCCTGACCATAACGGTTTTAACGAAAAGCGTTATTTTGAATCAGGCATTAATATACCCGAAAATTCAGTTACCGTAATAGATGATTATGTTGTTAATATCGGAACAGATTTAATCTTTAAAAATGCAAATTGCGAAACCTTTACTTTCGGCGCCGAAATTTGCGAAGACCTGTTTTCTCCCCACCAAACCGCAGAAGATTTATGCCTTTTAGGCGCTTCAATTATTGTAAATTGTGCCGCTACCAACGAAACTGTAGGTAAAGCAGACTATCGCAAAAATTTAGTATCTGTAACAAGCGCAAGGCTTCACTGTGGTTATGTTTTCGTTTCTGCAGGCGAAGGTGAATCTACTACCGATATGGTTTTCGGCGGTCATTCCTTAATTGCCGAAAATGGCAAAATTATTGCGGAAAATAAACCGTTTGATAGTAATAACCTTTTAATAAGCGAAATAGATGTAGAGTTGATTTCATCTGAACGCCAAAAGAATACAAGTTTTATTCCGTATGATAACGGTAATATAATCTATTTTGCTCAGGATATTACCGACACTAAAATCACTCGTAAAATAAGTACTACCCCCTTTATTCCCGATAATTACAACACCGATAATGCCGCAAAGGAAATGCTATGTATCGCGGCAAACGGACTGAAAAAACGCCTTGCTCACACAGGCAGTAAAAAAGCCGTAATCGGTATTTCGGGCGGGCTTGACAGTACTTTGGCGCTTCTTACAACCGCAGAAAGTATGAAACTTCTTGGCAGACCTACTTCTGATATTTTAGCGGTTACAATGCCCTGCTTTGGTACAACCAAACGCACAAGAAGTAATTCGGAAATTTTGTGCGAACTTTTAGGTTGTGAATTTAAAGAGGTTAATATTACCGATTCGGTTAAACAGCATTTTAAAGATATCGGACAAGATGAGAATACTTTCGATGTAACATTTGAAAATTCTCAGGCAAGGGAACGCACTCAGGTGCTTATGGATATTGCAAACAAGTGCGGCGGTCTTGTAATCGGTACGGGCGACCTTTCGGAACTCGCTCTCGGGTGGGCAACCTTTAACGGTGACCATATGTCAATGTACGCTGTAAACGCAGGTATTCCAAAGACAATGGTACGAAATATTGTAAATTACTACGCGCAAAACAGCGACGAAAACCTTAAAAAAGTTTTGCTTGATATTTTGGATACCCCCGTATCCCCCGAGCTTATCCCTGCTGACGATAAGGGTGAAATTGCACAGAAAACCGAGGATTTGGTAGGTCCTTACGAACTGCACGATTTCTTTATTTACTACCATTTGCGCTACGGTTTTTCACCACGAAAAATCTTCCGTTTGGCAGAGATTGCGTTTGACGGTATTTATACAAAAGAAACAATTATTAAATGGCTCACCGTTTTTGCAAGACGTTTTATGAATCAACAGTTTAAGCGCTCCTGCTTGCCGGACGGACCTAAAGTAAACGAAATAAGCGTATCCCCTCGCGGAGACTTACAAATGCCAAGTGATGCAGTTAGCGAAATCTGGCTTAAAGAAATTGAAAAACTTTAAAACAAAAGGACTTGAAGAAAATGATATGCACCCCAAAAGTTAGACACTTTTGGGGTGCATATCAAAATTTCTAAGTCCTTTTTTAATGAAAAATTCTATTTTATTTGTTTTTGTAAAGCTCTTTTATATACCCTGCGTAATTCTTTACCTGTGTCCACATTTCATCGGTCACTACAACATCATTACCGAAAAGGGCGGTTTTTAATGCCTCTTCGTCTAATTTGGAATGTTCCCCGCCGCAAAGATAACCTACACTTACATCAAAATAATCGGCTATTTTGCAAATAGTATCGGTTGAAAGGCTTTTAATTCTTCCCTTTTTATAATCTGTAAGCGAAGAACGCGGAATTTTACATTCTCTGCAAAGCGTGGTAACATTTATCCCCTTTTTCATACAAAGCTCTTCAATTAAATCGTAAACAAAAATCATAATTTTACCTCGATTTACTAAATTTAGTAATTTTACTCTTGACATTTACTAAATATCGTATTATAATACCTAACAAATACGAAATTCAGTAATTTTATTTCATTATAATACTTTATTTCGTAATTGTCAAGAACTATGAGGTGAAAAAATGTATAACTGTCTTGAATGTGGCTGTGAATTTAAAAATCCAATAAAATTAACCGAAACGCATGCGCTTTCTACCCCACCGTATGAATTAATCTACGTCTGCCCCAACTGTAAATCAACCGATTTTGCAGAAAAAAAGGTTTCCCACTGCCGTTGTTGCGGCGCAAAACTAAGCGATCAAAAAACCGACTATTGCAGTGATGCTTGCAAAATCAAGGGTGAAAAACTATGGCTTAAGGAAATTAATCGCAAAAAACTTTTAAGTGACAGTCCCCTCTTCCGCCTTGTGCGTGAGGTTGATAATTACAACGCCAGAAACAATACAAAATACAGTTATGGGCAATATGTGGCTTTAGTTAAGGCTAAAAAAAGGGGTAAAAAGAATGCGAAAAAATAAAAAGAAATATTTAAGTTCTTATCTTCTGCAACAGTCAAAAATTAACCGCTTAAAGCAAATGATTGTACTAAATCCCGATTTGGAAAGTGATTATAAAGACCAAATTGCAAAAGCCAAAACTTTGCGCGACGATATTGAAAAGAAAATCGCCCTTGTTGATAACGGCATTTTAAGTGAAATTTTATTCCAAAAATACATATTAGGCAGAACTTTGGAAGAAATAAGCCTTGTAATTAATTATAGTAAGCGCCATACAGAAAGAATGCATATAACAGCTTTGGAAAAATTTGAAATGTAATTTACTCTTTACTTTTACTACTAATAGGAGTATAATACATACGAACAAATGTTCAAAAGGAGGGGTGAATTTGGCAGATAGAATTATACTACACTGTGACCTTAATAATTTTTTTGCGTCCTGCTCGCTCTTATTTAACCCCACCTTGAAGGATATGCCTGTAGCGGTATGTGGAGACAGTGAAAACCGCCACGGAATCGTACTTGCAAAAAACGAAATTGCAAAACAATTCGGCATAAAAACAGCTGAACCTATTTTTCAGGCTCAGCGCAAGTGCCGTGATCTTGTAATTTTACCCCCTATTTATGATGTTTATGAGGAATATTCCAAAAAAGCGCAAGCAATTTACGCCCGTTATACCGATATGATAGAGCCTTTCGGCATTGACGAATGTTGGCTTGACGTTACAGGTAGCACTCTGCTTTTCGGCAGCGGCGAGCAAATTGCTGACAGTATCAGAAAAACTATTAAAAACGAACTTGGGCTTACCGTTTCGGTTGGGGTAAGTTTCAATAAGGTTTTTGCAAAATTAGGCTCTGATATGAAAAAGCCTGACGGTACAACCGTAATTTCAAAGGAAAATTTTAAAGAAAAGGTTTGGCAGTTACCCGTAAGCGACCTTTTGTTTGTAGGAAAAAGCACTACAGATAAGTTAAAATCCATCGGTATTAATTTAATCGGCGATGTTCCTTTGTGTGATGATGCAACCTTAAAAAGACTTTTAGGTAAAAACGGAATTTCCTTAAAAAATTACGCTTTAGGGCTTGATAATTCTCCTGTCACCCCCATAACGCAGGATTCTAAACCAAAAAGCATCGGCAAATCAATAACCTGCTCTAAGGATTTTGAAAATAACGACGAGGTTTGGAAAGCCTTTCTTTCGTTCGCCCAAACCATTAGCGATTCTTTGCGCAAGCACAATTTATATGCGGGCGGTGTTCAGGTGCATATACGCACTTCTTCCCTTGCGGTGCGCGAATTCAGTTACTCTTTTAGTGACACTACAAACTGCGCCTTAACCCTTGCGAAACACGGTTTTGAACTTTTTAAGCAAAACTACCATTTTGCAGAGCCGCTACGCTCGGTAGGGCTTCGCGCAATTAATCTTAAAACTGATTCTTCTGCTGTTCAACAGGACATTTTCGGTAATTCAGACAGCAACATCAAAACCGAACAAATTGAAGATTCGGTATATAAAGTCCGTCAAAAATTCGGCAAATC
>JAZSDM010000136.1:0-15508 GCA_045531145.1 Acutalibacteraceae bacterium
CTTTACTGCCGATAAGTGTATCAAGCTTGATTTTGGAAATATCTGTGTATTCGGTTTCGCCGCCTGAAAGGTGGGGAGGGGTGCTGCAAAAAACGGCGGGAATTTTATCTTTTCCGTGAACAGTGACCTGTCTTGACGGGAGCGCGCGTATATCAATACCGCCTGCATTAGAGACAGTTAAAAAGCCATTGTCATCAACATCGGTTACAACCAAAGAAATCTGGTCGATATGGCTATCAAGCATAATGGTATAATCGGCTTCTCCCTTTAAAAAGCCGATTACTGTAAGATTAGACATTCTTTCTGTGGCAGCGTATTTTGATAATATTTCGTATGCTTTGTCACTGGCATCGGTAATACTGCCGACAGCGTCACAGTTTGAAAGTGTAAATAGTAAATCTTTAATATCCATTACAGTTTGTTTACCAAATCCTTAAAATAGTTACCTCTTGCGGCAAAGTTGGGGAAAGCATCAAAACTTGCAGAAGCAGGGCTTAAGGTTACAATATCGCCCTCTTTTGCGTTTTTGTGCGCAAAATCAACCGCTTTTGCAATATTTTCTACCATTATAATCTCGGGTGTGCCGTTATAATTTTTATCGTTCCTCACAGCGGTTTCAATTTTCGGGGCAGTTGTGCCGCAAAGTATCAATTTTTCTACCTTTTCGAGCACATAAGGTACCATTGGCTCATAAGGTATGTGTTTATCATAGCCGCCCGCAATAAGCCAGACCTTTTGTTTAAAGGCTTTAAGTCCCGCAATTGTTCTTGACGGGCTTGAGGCGATAGAGTCATTATAATATTTAACACCGTTTACTTCGCGCACTAATTCAATTCGGTGTTCAACACCGCCGAATTCGTTTGCAACCTTTTTAATGGTGTCAACGCTTACATATCCCCAAACAGCAGAAATTGCCGCAAGGTAATTTTCAACATTGTGGTCACCTAAAATTGCAATTTCGTCACGATGCATAATGGGTGCGTCAATACCGCGGTATGACATATGGATTGTACCGTCACCCGCCAGCCATGCGCCGTTTTTAAGGGGCGTTTCCATACTGAACGAAAGCGACTGACCGCGAACAAAGGGTTTAAAGCCGTTTGTAATCTCATTATCCTTATTAAGTACCGTTCTTGAAAAAGCGTTTTGGTGAAGAATTACGTTTTTCTTGGCTTCTACATATTCGTCCATATCTTTGTGTACATCCAGATGGTTAGGCGCAACATTTGTTACAACCGCAACATCGGGACTTTTACGCATTGAAATTAATTGGAAAGACGAAAGTTCAACCACAACAAAATCTTCACTTGTGATATTTTCAATTTCGGGAAGTAACGGTTTTCCGATATTACCGCCTACAAATACGCGTTTGCCCTGAGCCTCAAGCATTTTTGCAATAAGGGTTGTTGTGGTGGTTTTACCGTCAGATCCTGTTACCGCAAAAATGGTAGCAGGGCATAAGTCGAAAAACACTTCCATTTCGCTTGTAACCGCAATCCCTTTTTTACGAGCAGATTCAAGTTCGGGTAAATTAAAACTCATACCGGGAGTGCGGAAGATTATATCCACTTCCAAGTTATCAAGATAACCGTCACCCAAGCGGAGTTCTGCGCCTGCTTGCTCCAGTTGGTCTGCAAGTTCGCCAATCATTTCACGGCTACGGCGGTCGCAAGCGTAAACTTTAGCGCCTTTATTTAAAAAATTTAAAATAAGCGGAGTATTGCTGATACCTATTCCGCACATTGCAATTCTTTTACCTCTAATTTGTTTGAAAAACTGTATACAATCCAAATTTACTACCTCTTTTCAAGACATTTAACCCATATTATATATATTATACTTAAATAGAATAAAAATATCAATAAGAAAGGAAGAATTTTGAAAAAAGTATTCATTATGTTTTGTCTGAATGAATAAATTTATATTAAAACCGAAAGGGGTAGGGTATGAATTTTATAAACTGTCAGAACAATCTTTCGAATGAAGTTATGATTAAAGCGGTTGCTTTTTGGAGTGAAAACAGTTATCAGCATATAGCATCGCTTTTAAAGGCGACTCAAGGCACAACTGCCGTTTTACAGCCGTATTTTAAAGAAGAATTGCAAGTTTTATCAGAAGATTTTAAAAGAATAAACAAAATGTACACCCAAAATAACGGGCGGCTTATTCCAAAGCCTGCAGTATTTTTTAAAATTAATTTACGGTTTATAAATTTGCTTGAAAGAATCAAATTTGAGGGTTTTTCAGGGTATCCGATTTTACAGCAATCGGTTTTTCATTATATTTACGAACAAAGGTATATTAATGCTATTTTTGCTGTAAATAATCCCGTGGGCAATGTGCTTATTACCGAATATTTTTTACCCTTTCAAAATAATATTTTCTCCTGCGTTTATAATCAAATGTATTTCTGGTGTATAATCGGTTCAATGCACCCGTCACTTTTGATGGGTAACAATGCTTTTTACAATGCAATAAACGGTTATTCCAAAGAATTTTTGACTGATGTTTGTAATCGGTTTAACCAAATTGCATTTAATCTTTCGCAAATGAAAAAGCCGATTAAAAAAGCGGCTTTGGCGGAAATTTTTTCACAGTTTAAACAGCTGAATTTGGCGTTTTTAGAGTTTTTAAAATTTGTAAGAACCAACAACCCAAGAATTTTTACAAATCCGCAGACTTTAAGGCTTAGCGAAAGTTTTTATTCTACAGTAACGCATATGATTAATGAGCATACTTTGGTGGATGAAATAAACAGAAATATTAGTTTTAAATAGAAAAAGCGGCTATTAGCCGCTTTTAATTTAACTTATTTGTAAGTCCTAAAATGTAATCAGCAGATACTTTGTAATATTTACAAAGTTCTATTATTTTATGTGCAGGAATTTCGCTTTCGCCGCTTTCCCATCGACGATACTGTGTAGGATATGTGTTTAAGACATTGGCAAGTTGAGCTTGTGTTTTATCGTTGTCTTCACGCAAATCACGAATTCTTTGGTAATAATGTTTCATAATTAACACCTCTGTGTTAATTTTACAACAAAACACAAAAATGTGTTAACAAACACACAAAATTGTGTTATTTTAAGAATGTAGACTTCGGTTTGTTGCGACACAACAATAACCGCCTCACAAAATAGTGAGGCGGTTATTGTTTATTGTCTTATTAATTTCTGTGTTTTATTAAGTATTGCAACTATCGGTATTATAAGTACGCCTAAGCACAAGTTACTTATTCCGTGAATCAAATCAAAGCCGAAGCCTGCAACTATCCAGGCAATCATACCTTTAAAATCAAGGCCGAAAAGCAATACTTGTGACGGGGCGTAAATTACGCCGTACAAAAAACCGTGCAAACCGCATATAATTATGTAAACTATAGGTGCAATTTTTTTTGGCATATTTTTGGGCAAAAGCATAACTGCGCCCCAAAGTACAGTCCAGACGTATAAATACGGTATCCACCAAAGCCCAAGGCCATATATAATTCCAATTAAAAACACATAAATATATATGGGGTAAAGCGCTTTTTGGCGGTAAACAACCGTAAAAGCCACCGTAAGAACACCAATCAAGTGCATATTCGGCAGAGGTTCCATTATCACTTTTGATATACACATTAAAGCACCTAACATACCGAAAACGGCTATTTCTTTAATGTTAACTTTCATAATTATTCGGCTTTAAAGTAATATTTTTCGGTTTCGGAAATTTCGGTTAATTCTACACCTGAATTGGCGTACTTGCCGTCTATGTAGAAAGCCCAGTATTTACCGTCCTTTTCGTAGTCAAGTGTGATGTCGTTTACGGTTTTAACATAAAGTCCGTATTCGCCCTGCTCGCCCTCGATAAGTCCGTGCTCCATCAAGGCTTCGCCAACGGTTGTTTTGTCAGTATAGATAACAAAATGTGATTCTTTGCCATCTACATCAACAACAGTAAAGGAAATTTGCGTCCCGCCATCACCGAGTTCGGTGATGTCTGTCTCGGCAATGATGTTGCCTGACGGTTCGGAAGTGGTAGAGTTATCGTTACAACCGATTGTAAACAATGCCATAGCCGCAATAAGCACCATACAAACGATAAACGACAACATGGATTTAATTTGTGTCATTTTCATAATTTGTATTCTCCTTTTTGTTTTTTGCCTTAAAACCGGTTGCCGCGGTTTATACTAAGGCTTTTATCATACGGATATTCCGACTGCGGTACATTATTTTTCACCTTCTCGGAAAAATCCAATGGCATGTCCTCGATTTGCGGCATCGAGCAAGAAAAATAACATTATTGTACCTCACGGCGACGGGCTCGTACAGGATTTACACCTGTTTCCCCGTAAGACAGATAAAGTATATCAGATAAAAATATAAAATTCAATAACTTTATACTAAAACATAAAATAACACGCAAACGGCTTGCAATAAGGTTCCAAAAAGAACAAATAAATGGAAAATTGAATGTACATAACGGTAGCCGAACTTACCTGCGATGCCGTACAGTACAGCACCTATGGTGTATGAAATTCCGCCTGCAAGCAACCACCAAAAGCCTGATAAGGAAATTGCTTTTATGGCGTGGTTTACTATAAAAATTATACACCAGCCTACCGCAATGTAACAAATATTAGAAAATATGCTGTATTTTTTAAGGTCTACTGCATTAAGGGTAACACCCAAAGCGGTCATAGCCCAAACAAAACCGAATAAACACCAACCCAAAGCGGTGTTGTATTCCCTTATTGAACAGAGCGCAAAGGGAGTATATGTGCCTGCGATGAGTATAAAAACGGCGCAGTGGTCTATAATTTGAAAAACCTTTTTTGCGGTTACGGGGATAAGCCCGTGGTATATGCTTGACATTGTGTAAAGTATAATCATTGAAAAGCCGTATATAAATGAACTTACAATCTGGTAAGCGTCGTGGTTTAAGAATGCTTTTACTATACACAAGGCGGCAATTATAATACCAAAGCCGCCGCCTACAATGTGCGAAACCATATTAAATATTTCTTCGCCCTTTGTGTAATCGGGCAAGAGTCTGTCGCGAAGTTTAGTGCGTTTCATTTTTTCTCCTTAAGGTAAAAAATATTTGTCGAAAAATAGCGAAATGCTTTACATAATTTTTCCACCGTCATTATTACAAATGTACGGGTTTTTAAACTTATTAACATAGTTATCCACCAAAAATCACCCTCTAACCCCCAATATCATAACAAACAGGGGGCAAAACTGTTGATATTTCGGTGGATAAGTTGAATAACTTTTTCGGTTAAAACGGTTTACATAATAACATTATGCCGTAATTTATTTGGCATTTTAACGAATAGAAAAATTACAATTTTTGTAGTAATTTTTCCATAATCTGAGGACCGTGTTCTACAAAATTTCCTGTGGATTTTGCTGCCGCTTCGGTAAAGGAATCAACCCCTTCAAAAGCCTTGGCGCTGTCATAAATCAAGTAAGGTACAGGTTCGCTTGAATGGGTTTTGGTATCAAGCGGTGTTGGATGGTCAGGCATTATTAAAATTCTGAAATCATCGCCACAGTTTTCTAAGTGATCAAGTACACATTTTAAAGCGCGTTGTTCAATTAATTCAATAGCCTTAACTTTGTTTTCGGCTTCACCGCGGTGACCGCATTCGTCGGGCGCTTCAAAGTGAAGATAAACAAGGTCGCATCCGTTTTTAAAGGCATCAATACCAGCCTTAGCTTTGCCCTCAAAATTTGTGTCAAGATAACCTGTGCTTCCCTCAACTTCGGGTGTTTGCATATCTGCACAGATTCCAATACCTTTTAAAAGGTCAACAGCACTTACGATACAGCCTTTAACGCCGTTCTTTTCAAAAAAGTTTTGTAATTGGGGTTTTCTGCCTTCGCCCCAAAGCCAGATGGAGTTTGCTTCATTAAGACCTTTTTTGCGTCTTTCAAGGTTGACGGGGTGGTCTTTTAAGATATCGTAACTTTTTTTCATAAGTTCTATTAAGGGTTTTGCATTTTCGTTATCGCTTAAATATTGACCGATAACTTTACCGCTTATATCGTGCGGAGGCACCATATTGCCAAGTTCGGTTGTGCCGTTTTGGACAACAAGACAGTGACGGTAACTAACACCGCCGTAGAATTTATAAATATCGTTGCCGAGTTCCTTTTCCACCGTTTCAATAATACTGTGGGCTTCTTTTGTGGAAATATCACCCGCGCAATAGTCAACCATAGTTTTATCACTGTAGTTTTCTTCGTCCGAAAGGGTTACGATATTACATCTTAAAGCAACATCAGTATCTTTTAGGTCAACACCGATAGAGGCGGCTTCCAAAGGTGAGCGGCCTGTGTAGCAAACATAAGGGTCATAGCCTAAAACCGAAAGGTTTGCAACGTCGCTACCCGGTTTTAAGCCGTTTCCTACAGTACGGCAAAGTCCCACTTCCGAAACCTTTGCCAATTTATCCATTATAGGTTTGTTAGCAAGTTCCATTGGTGTTTTACCGCCGAGCATAGCGTTAGGGGAATCTGCCATACCGTCACATAATAGTACTAAATATTTCATAAATAAAACCTTCTTTTATTGGATTGACTATATTATATCAATTACATCTATTGTTGTAAAGAAAAAACACTTTAAATTTTTCTACTTTTGCGGTATTATGTTGTAGAGGTGATATTAAGTGCAGGAGAATTTTAAAGGCGAAATTCTATCTCCCGTAGGTTCGTGGGAAATGTTGGAGGCGGCTGTAAAAAGCGGAGCCGGTGCGGTATATCTTGGTGCAAAGGATTTTTCCGCGCGCAGAAACGCGCAAAACTTCACACGAGAAGAACTTAAAAAAGCGGTAGAATATTGCCATATCCGTGGTGTCAGGGTTTATTTAACACTTAATATCCTTATTAAAGACAGTGAACTTGAAAGCGCTTTTAATTTGGCAAAAGAAGTTTACAATGCGGGAATTGACGGTATAATTGTGCAGGATTTGGGACTTGCAAAAGTGTTACACGACTATTTGCCCCAACTGCCGCTGCATGCTTCTACCCAAATGTCAGTACATAGTGTTTCTGCTTTGCCTATTTTGAAAAGCCTTGGGTTTACCCAAGTGGTTGTTGCGCGCGAAATGTCACTTGATGATTTGACCGAATTTTGCAAAGAGGCGAGTAAGTACAATATTACGGTTGAAGTTTTTGTTCACGGCGCGCTTTGTATGAGCGTTTCGGGGCAATGTCTTTTATCGGCTTATTTAGGCTCACGCAGTGGAAACCGCGGTCTTTGTGCAGGCCCTTGCCGACTGCCTTTTAAAGCACAAGGCGGTACGGGGTATGATTTAAGTTTGAAAGATTTATCCCTTTTGGAATATATACCCGAACTTTATAAAATCGGTGTACGCTCCTTTAAGATTGAGGGCAGGATGAAACGCCCTGAATATGTCGCCGCCGCAACCTACGCTTGCAAACAAGCGCTCGAGAACGGAAAGGTTGACTGTGAACTTTCAAATACTTTGCAGAACGTTTTTTCGCGTTCGGGTTTTACAAGCGGATACCTTGAAAACAAATTGGGTAAAGATATGTTCGGCATTCGCACAAAGGAAGATGTTATTTCTGCCGATAAGGCTTTCCCGATTTTGCACGAACTTTACAGAAAAGAAAGAAAAAGTGTTGCTGTAACGCTTAAGTCGGAAATTTTGGAAGATAAACCTATTTCTTTAACTATTTGTGATGGCGAAAATACCGTTACCGCTTTTGGTGATATTCCGCAAACAGCAAAAAACAAGCCGATTACCCGCGAAGATGTAATTAAAAACATTACAAAATTAGGCTCAACCCCTTACTATGAAAAGGAATGTGTAGTAAATTTGGGTGAAGCGCTTTTTGTATCGGCAGGGGAACTTAATGGGCTTCGCCGAACTGCCTGCGAAATGTTAGACCAAAAGCGCGCCGAATTAAAACACCAAAAATCAAATGCTGTTTTTGAATTTAAAAATAATGTGAACAGCAGTAATAAAACACCTAAAATGTATATAAGGGTTGAAAGCAAAGAGCAAATACCAAATGATTTAAGCGGTATTTCGGCTGTAATAGTGCCGCTTGAAAATGATTTCGAAAAACTAAGCGGTGTTAAAAATATTGTAGAAATTCCGCGCGGAATTTTAAGTGAAAAATTGTTGAAAAAAAGGCTTGAAATTTTCAAGCAAAAAGGGTTTGACATTGCCCTTTGCGGTAATCTTGCCGCAGTAGAATTTGCCAAAAATTTAGGGTTTGAAATTATGGCGGATACAGGACTTAATATTTTTAATAGCCATTCACTTGAAACCGCAAAAGATTTAGGTATTTCTTGTGTTACGGTTTCAAACGAACTTTTGCTATCGGATATTACCTCATTAAACTCACCTATACCAAAAGGCATAATAAGTTACGGCAATATTCCGCTTATGCTTTTTAAGAACTGCCCTATTAAAAACGGAAAAAGTTGTGAGATGTGTGACAAAAACGGAAAATTAACCGACCGCAAGGGAATAGAATTTCCTGTAAGATGCCGTATGGGGTACAGTGAACTTTTAAATTCGGTTCCTGTGTGGCTTGCAGACAAGAAAAATATGCTTTCAGGCCTTGATTTTGAGATTTTATATTTTACAAAAGAATCGGCTGAAAGGGTACAGCAGGTAATTGATGCTTACAAACAAGGTGACACGGCTGATTGTAAATATACAAGAGGTTTGTTTTTCCGTGGTACGTTGTAATCTTATCCAAGAAAAATTACAAACCTTACATAACTTCAAATAATTGACATACTTCGAGTAATAAAGTATAATTATATGCGATTGTATTAATAAAAAAATTCAGAAAGGCGAAAAATGATGGCTTTTAAACTTAAAGGAGTACATGTTCCGCACAGAAAAAATACGGCAAATGTTTCGGCTGTAAAAATGACCGATATAAAAACCGTTACAATTCCTACTGTAATGCATATAGGTGCGCCTGCGGTACCGACTGTTAAAAGCGGTGACAAGGTTTTTGTCGGCACACTTGTTGCCGAACAGAACGGCTTTGTTTCTTCGCCTGTTCATTCAAGTGTTTCAGGTACTGTTAAAGCGGTTTCGGAAATATTGTTATCCAACGGAAAAACCGCACCTTGCATAACAATTGAATCTGACGGTGAGATGCTTCCCGATGAAAATATTACCCCACCTGTAATTGCAAGCCGTGAAGATTTAATCAACGCTTTAAAACAAAGCGGTATAGTAGGTTTAGGCGGCGCAGGTTTCCCCACCTATGTAAAATTCGGCACAGCTGATAAACCGCTTAATATTGAACAACTTGTAATTAACGGTGCCGAATGTGAGCCTTATATTACAAGTGACTCGGTTACTATGGTTGATAATGCCCAAGATATTGCTTTTGCGATAGATATGCTTACAAAGTATTTTGATATTAAAAAGGTAGTTATAGGCATTGAAAAAAATAAGCCGCAGGCAATAAAAAGTATGCAAAGTATTACTTGCGAAAATGCCGAAATTACCGTAAAAGTTTTACCAAGCGTTTATCCGCAAGGCGGTGAAAAGGTATTGGTTTACCATACAACAGGAAAGGTTATCCCAATGGGCAAACTTCCGATTGATGTTGGATGTGTTGTATGTAACAGCACTACCGTGGCAACAATTGGTAAATACTTAAAAACAGGTATGCCTTTAGTGGAAAAATGCGTAACGGTTGACGGCGGCGCAGTAAACAATCCGCAAAACGTTATAGTGCCTATCGGTACACCGCTTGAATGTGTATTTGAATTTTGCGGCGGATTTAAGAGTGAAGTGCATAAGGTTTTGTACGGCGGTCCGATGATGGGTATAACCGTACCAAGTCTTGATATGCCGATTCTTAAAAACACCAATGCAATTCTGGCTTTTGACGAAAAAGAGGCTACACCGCCTAAAACTACCGCTTGTATCAGGTGCGGCGCGTGTGCTAACCATTGTCCTTTCGGTATCGATCCTGCGGCAATTTCCAAAGCGCACCAAAATGACGATTTTGAAGCGCTTCAAAAAGCAGGGGTAGAACTTTGTATGGAATGCGGTTGTTGCTCCTTTGTTTGCCCTGCTAAAAGACCGATTGTTCAAAACAATAAGCTTGCAAAAGCGGATTTAAGAGAATATAAAATGAAGGAGAAGAAGTAAAAAATGGATTCAAAATTACGTATTTCGGTTTCTCCGCATATTCATAGCAGTATTACAACACAAAAAATAATGCTTGATGTTATAATCGCTCTCTTGCCTGCAAGCGTGGCGGGTGTGATTATTTTCGGTATGAGCGCAGTGGCAGTTTTAGCAGTTTGTGTTGTGTCTTGTGTTTTATCTGAATATGTTTTTAATTTAATAATTAAAGAAGAACAAACCGTTACTGATTTAAGTGCGGTTGTAACAGGTCTCTTATTGGGACTTAACCTACCCTCTAACGTGCCGTTGTGGCAAGCGGCGGTAGGTTCGGTATTTGCTATTATAATTGTTAAGTGTCTTTTCGGCGGAATAGGTTGTAACCCTGTAAACCCCGCAATTACTGCCAGAGTATTTATGCTTATCGCTTTTACTTCAATGGCAAAGGCGGCTTTTCCGATTTCGGTTGACAGTGTGTCCGGTGCGACACCTTTGCCCGAAATTTTGGCAGGTAACAATCCTTCGCTTGTAAATCTGTTCTTAGGTAATGTGGGCGGTGCAATAGGCGAAACTTCTAAACTTGCATTACTTATTGGCGGTATTTATCTTTTAGTGCGCCGTGTAATTACATGGCATATACCTGTAAGCTTTATTGCTACGGTATTTGTTTTAAGTCTTGCTTTAGAAGGCTTTGATTTTTACACTGCACTCGCTTGGACTCTTTCTGGCGGATTATTTATAGGTGCTTTCTTTATGGCTACCGATTATGTAACTTCCCCGTCACACAGCACAGGGAAAATTATTTTCGGTGTTGGCGCGGGCATAATTACGGTACTTATCCGTTTTTACGGAAACTACCCAGAGGGTGTATCCTTTGCAATACTTATGATGAACATACTTAATCCTTATATAGAATCGTGGACAGGTAGAAAATTGTTTGGGGGAGCGCACAAATGAAAAAACATATAAAAAGTGTAATCTCTTTAACAGTTATTTGTGCGGTGGTGGCAATTTTGCTTGGTATTACCAACGATATAACCTCACCCATTATTGAAAAGCAGGAAAGTGACGCTGTGGCAAAATCCCTTGCGGTAGTTATGCCTGACGGTGAAGATTTCCAAAGTGTAGATATTTCGGATTATGAATTACCCGATACTGTTACCGAAATTTACAGTGAGAAAAACGGTGGATATGTCTTTAAAATGACAACTTCGGGTTATGCCTCGGGACTTGTAATCCTTTGCGGTGTTGACAGCCAAGGTAAAGTTACTGGCGCTACATATATTACAAGCAATGAAACCAACGGAGCAGAAGACGGTTACGGCGATAAAATGGTTGATAAAACACTCGAAACAATTGATTCGGTTGATACGGTTTCGGGTTCAACTAAAACCACTTTAGGTTATCGCAATGCTGTTAAAGATGCCCTTAATTCCTTTGTAATTTTAAGCGGCGGCTCGGTAGACCTTAGAAGCGAAGAAGAAATTCTTGCAGATAGTTTGAATATGGCACTTCCCGCAGGTGAAGGTAAATTTACATCCGTTTTCATAACCGAAGAAATCGGTGAAATTTCTTCTGTTTACAAGGCAGATAATGATGCAGGTTATGTATTTGTTTTGGGCGAAAACTTTATCGCCACTAATTCACAGGGTAATGTAACAACCGATGTGGATGAAGATTTAAAAACAACAGTAACTTCTGCGGCGCAAAAAATTATGCAGTCAACCCTTTCGGAAATTGATATTACAAAATATCCGGATATATCTGCTACTATCGAAAAAGCATACAAAACCCAAAGCGGTAATTATATTTTTGACCTTAAAGCCGCAGGCTTTGGCTTAAAGGGTGACAAATGGTATAACCCATCGGGCGAATACATTAAAATTAAAGTATCACTAACGGCACAAGGCAAAATTATTGCTTGCGAGACTGTTTACCAAAGCGAAAGTAAAGGCATTGGCGACGCTTGCGCTGAGCCTTCGTTCTATACACAATTTAATGGCAAGGATGAAGGTAACTATAACGAAATAGATGCTATAAGCGGTGCTACAATAACCACAAATGCTTATAAAACAGCAATCGCAAAAGCGTTTGAAGCTGTAAAAATCTTGAAAGGAGAACTGTAATTATGGCAAAGAATAATAATATGTCAATTTTACTTAAAGGTATTCTCCTTGAAAACCCCGTTTTTGTGCTTATTCTGGGTACTTGTCCCACACTTGCTACAACTACAACAATTATAGGCGCAATAGGTATGGGACTTGCCGCAACAGCGGTGCTTATATGTTCAAACGCGGTTATATCCTTGCTTCGTAAGGTTATTCCCGACAGTGTGAGAATCCCTTGCTACATTGTTATTATCGCAGGATTTGTAACGCTGGTGCAGATGTTTATTCACGCCTTTTTACCCTCCCTTTACGATATGTTAGGTGTGTATTTAGCGCTTATAACCGTTAACTGTATTATTTTGGGCAGAGCCGAAATGTTTGCAGGTAAAAACACAGTCGGCAAATCCGTGCTTGACGGTGTTGGTATGGGCTTAGGCTTTACTTTGGCCTTGCTTTCAATGGCGCTTATAAGAGAAATCTTCGGTGCGGGTACATTTTTAGGTATGACCATTCCGATTTTAAGCGACTATAAAATAGAATTTTTAACCAAAGCACCTGGCGGTTTTTTGGTTTACGGAATTATGATAGCGGTTGTTTATAAGATTACACACGGAAAAGCGCCTTATAAAAAGGAATTTTCCTGTGCTACTTGTCCGTCTGCCGCATTTTGTAATAAGGCCGCTTGCGAAGAAAAGGAGGAAAATTAAATGGATGCTTTCAGAAGTTTAATAGTAATTCTTTTGTCCTCCGTATTGGTTAATAACTATGTTTTAAGCCGATTTTTAGGTATATGCCCGTTTTTGGGTGTTTCTAAAAAATTAAATTCTGCTGTAGGTATGGGCTTTGCCGTTATATTTGTAATGGTAATGGCAACCGCGGCCACATGGCCTATACAGCATTATTTGCTCAACACAAACGGACTTTCGTATATGCAAACCATTGTGTTTATTCTTGTAATTGCCGCTTTGGTACAGTTTATTGAAATGGCGCTTAAAAAGTTTTTGCCGTCGCTTCATAAAAGTTTGGGTGTTTATTTACCCCTTATAACCACAAACTGTGCTGTTTTAGGCGTAACCATTGATAATATAAACGAGCATAACTACAACTTCTTAGAATCTATTGTAAATTCTTTGGGTTGCGGACTTGGATTTTTACTTGCAATGGTTCTCTTTTCTGGCGTACGTTCCAAAATACAGGAAAGTGAAATTCCCGAAAGTTTCAAAGGTCTTCCGGCTACCTTAATTGCGGCTTCTTTTGTGTCACTTGCATTTTTCGGTTTTGCAGGAATAGTTGATAATTTATTCGCTTAATAAAAGGAGTAAATATAAATGATAATAAATGTTTTAACAGCCTTTTTGGTTGTAACATTAATAGGTTTGGTTGCGGCAGTGCTTTTGGCTTTAGCAGCGCACTTTTTAAGTGTTAAAGAAGATGAAAAGGTAAAACTTGTGCGCGACTGTCTACCCGGTGCTAACTGCGGTGCGTGCGGATATGCAGGTTGCGATGAGTACGCCAAAGCGGTTGCAAGCGGGGAAGCCAAAACAAATCTTTGTATACCGGGTGCTGACGCGGTTGCGGCAGACATTGCAAAGATTTTGGGTCAAGAAGCGCTTGACGTTGTAGAAATGGTGGCATTTGTAAACTGCAACGGTAATTGTGATGCTACAAGTAAAGTTGCTGATTATGACGGTGTGCCCACCTGTAAGGGCGCAAGTATGGTTTACGCAGGTCCTAATGCTTGCACTTACGGATGTCTTGGTTGCGGTGACTGTGCAAAAGTTTGCCCTATGAATGCTATTTGTATTGATGACGGCATTGCAAGGGTTAATAAACTTATTTGTGTTGGTTGCGGTCTTTGTGCTAAAGAATGTCCCAAACATATTATTGAATTAATCCCGCAAATTGCAAAGGTTGCAGTTTTGTGCAGTAGTAAAGATAAAGGCGGCGTTGCGCGTAAAAAGTGCAAAAATGCATGTATCGGCTGTAAAAAATGTGAACTCGGTTGCCCTGAGAAGGCAATTACAGTTACAGATAATTTGGCAGTTATTGATTATACTAAGTGTAGCGGTTGCGGACTTTGCGCTGAAAATTGCCCAACTAAATGTATTAAACATATAGATGAATAAAATATTAAAAAAACATAAGAACGACTTTATTTTAATCGGTGCAATTCTAAGTTTGGCGTTAATTGGGCTTTTAGTTTTAAAGTTAACTGCGAAAAACGGAAAAAACGTTAAAGTAATTATTGACGGAAAAGAAAAATACACCTATAATCTTAGTGAAGACATTAAAACGGTGATTTTAACAGACAAAGGCAAACAAAACACCCTTGTAATCAAGAACGGTAAAGCCTTTGTTGAAAGTGCCGACTGTCCGGATAAAATATGCGTTTCTCACAGAGCAATTTCAAATGTGGGGGAAACTATTGTTTGTCTTCCGCACAAAGTAGTTATTTCGGTGGAATAAGGGGAATTTTATGAAAAAAACCAAAAAATTAACCCTTTTAAGTATTTTCACAGCGGCGGCTTTGGTACTTTCTTATGTTGAAATGCTTTTACCTTCGATTTATTCGGCGGTACCGGGTATTAAAATCGGGCTTGCGAATATTGTAATTATTTTTTTAATATATAAGTTTTCATTTAAAAGTGCGGCTTTGGTTTCGTTTATTCGCGTAGCTTTAGTGTCGTTGCTTTTTGGGAACGCTATGGTATTTGTATATAGCTTGGCGGGAGCGGTTTTAAGCTTGTGTTTTATGGCAATACTAAAAAAGATAAATCGGTTTTCGGTTGTAGGTGTAAGTATTGTAGGTGCGGTGGCGCACAATTTAGGGCAGATTATAACCGCAATAATTTTAATGGAAACGTTGCAAATAGGATATTATATGGTTGTGCTTTCTATAAGCGGAACTCTGGCAGGTATCGCTGTCGGTATAGTTTCGGCTTATATTTTAAAATACATGCAAAAATTTAAGTTTTAAGGAGAAGTTTTTATGAAAAAGATTTTAAGTTTAGTTTTGGCAACGATAATGTTGTTGTCGGTTGTATCCCTTGCGGGTTGCGGTGAAAAAACATTAAATTTCGGTGTGGGTGTATATGCTTACCGTGACAATTTGACAAACTCGAATGACGGGGATGACGGTCAGATGGATACATCTATAACAGTTGCGGCAGTCACACTTGACGGTGAAGGGAAAATAGTTGATTGCGTTATAGACACCGTTGAATTTGAAGCAAAGTTTTCAGGGGCAGGCGAAGCTCTTCCTGTTGATAAA